>DAON01000096.1:27220-31185 GCA_002501885.1 Euryarchaeota archaeon UBA220
CTCTGTCGGGCTGCAGTTTCTGCTCGCATTCTTTCCACGGAGCGGACCGATTCGATTTCCTCCATTCTCTCATTTTCTCTGGCAATAGCATCGGTAGCTTCCCCAATTCTCGATATTCTATCCCTGATGTGAGGGCCTGCATCGACTGCTATACGAATGGTACCAGACGCGTTTTCCAGTCCCAAACCATCCAGCAATGCCTCCCAAGCTGACGGAATCACAATGTCACCACCATCGTGATAATGCTCCACACCCAATGTCATCAGTGCTGACTTGACAACTCCATGGTCTTGCACCATAGTCCATCGCGGCCATTCACCAGTCGAAGGTGCTGGCAGACCGATTTCCTCAAACTCAGAGTCATGGGTCCAACCAGATACAGCATCAATCAGTCTTAGTCTCCCATCACTGATTTCAGATTGGCACAACGCAGTGATTAGTTGAGGGGCGAATGACAATGGCATATCTGACCACCAGAAGTTCCACGGTGGAGGAACTGCAGCTCCATACTCCTTGACTGCGTGACAGACTTGTTGCCAATTCAATTCCATATCACGCAGATAAATTTGCCAATCCCGTCTCCTTAGACTACGCTCAAGATCGCTCTCTCCTCCGCGCTGAATCGCTCCGTTGAATGGGATTCCCGGGGGCAGTGACGATCGGTTGACACCCAGTAAAGCAGCGAAGGAATCGACCTTTTCTGGCTGGTCTATTGCATCGGCAAGGTCGGCTGCCCACCAATCTCTATTGTATCCAGAGGGAACTAGATCCTTGTTATTCTCTAGAAACTCTCCGAACCCGGACAGCACCTCTCCAGAGTCCCAAATCGAGATTACATCGGCAGAACATGAGCGCCACTCTTGGATAGTTGATATTCTTCGATAGGACCCGTTACGAAGCAACACAGTTGGACCATCCAAATCGATGCACGGTGTGGCTGCACAGGCCTTACCAGGACGCTCTGTCTTCAGTTGAGTTCCCACTGAAATAAATCCTCCATGCGCCTCCATTGAGACCGGATTAAAGCCCGCGGCGGCCAGTCCCCCTGCCCGACTTCTTCCATATCTAAGTCTGAAACTCCCAGGCTCTCCAGGCTCACCGAATACAGGACGGCCCGCAATCACATCGTCCATGAATCGGTCGACTTTCGGAATTACTCTTCGTTTTACTTTCTCATCTCCGTCCGAATCTGACTTACCCTTTCCAGCGAATTGGGCAATGAACTCCCACCCAGGGACCTCGAGCCTCTCTGTATGCTTGAGAATCTTTGGCGCCTTGAGGCACAGACCCTCACCGATTACCAACATCACTCCTCCTCGGATTCTGGTTCGGGGGGTATTGTTCGTGTTGACGATATTCCTGACTTCCTTGTATCCTGCACACTCCTGAGATTCCGTCTCTTCACCGTTGACCATTACCGGACAGGCGCGCACAATGACTTCGATTTCTTCCGGCGGAGGTTTGTATTGTAGGCCCACACGGTACAGCCCAAACTCCTCCTTCACTCTCTCGACCTCAGGTGTGGTTGGAACATACCTGCCCACACCTAATTCACGACGAATCATATCTCCAATCAGAACCCCGAGAGCCTGAGCGGTCCCTCCTGCTGCTCTGATTGGGCCAGCATAGTCGATTGATAGGAATTCAGATCCATCTGCGTTGTTCATTATACGAACTCCACCAATACCTTCCAGTGGAGCAACTAGAACTGCCTCAGTTAGGACAGCTAGACCGACTCTTAGGCCGGAATCAATAGCCTTCGTAATATCTCCCTTTCGAGCAAACATCCTCTTTGCAACATCCAGAGCAATCTGAATCGCCGCTGTTTCCCTATCAGACTCCTTAAGCAAGTCACGCAGACCCTCCTCTATACTCATGCCATCCAGATATTCCTCAAGGAGACGCTCAGTTCTACTGGCTAGGTCCGCAGCTCTCGGAATTTCGACTTCATCAGAGAAATCTAGGCCCTGTAATCTAGCCTTTCCAGCCAATTGGTATACCTCTTCAGCTTGAGCATCCAATCGTTTCTGGTAAGCATCACGCTCACTATCCATACGATCTTGATCGTATACTGCAAGACGCCCCTTTTCCATCCTAATCACAACACGCTCCGCTGCGGAACATCCTCTCACCGGTGTTGGCCGTCCAAGAACATTCACTGCAATGTGCCTGTTGAATCGTCCTCTCAGGGCGAACCTTCATCCGACCCCTGCCGAGCCGAAGAGGTCGATGGCAACGATGGATGCAGACGAGGCGAGGGCACGACTGGTCGAGTGTGTTAGAGAACTAGCCTACCTCCATTCGCCCGATGACCCATTCACTCTGGCCAGTGGAAGGATTAGCCCACACTTCTTCGACATGAAGCCGGTGATGATGGATCCGGACTGTGCTCATCTGCTGGGTGTATTGATTCACCATGAGGTTGAACAGATTGGAGGAGTAGATGCGGTTGGCGGCCTTGAGCTAGGCGCAATTCCACTCACAGGGATCGCCATTGCCAAGGCCGGAAAAGGCTCGCAGTTACGCGGTTTCATGGTCCGTAAGGAGCCTAAGGGACGCGGTGGAAGGAAGACTGGTAATCCACCGGGGATTGAAGGCTCCAGTTTGTCCGAGGGCGACAGAGTTGTGCTGCTAGAGGATGTGACGACCACAGGCGGGTCGGCGCTCAAAGCAGCCGCTAGACTGACTGAGATGGGCTGCGAGGTAGCTGCCTGCATTACTATCCTAGATCGTGAAGAAGGAGGGGCTGAGGCCTTCGTTGAGGCAGGGGTCGACCTGAGGCCCCTGATCGTTAGATCTGATGTCACGGGTGAATGAATGAGTGAACATATCATTGACTCTAGCGAACCCTACCATCCTGAGAAACTCGACAAGAAGGAATACATCGGAGCGGCCGCGTACTTCGAAATGGACTTGAGAACTGGAATTATCCTCGAAGTCGAGGAATTCCCGGAGATGCGCAAACCATCTTACAAAATCCATGTTGACTTCGGCCCCGTAATTGGAAAGTTGTGGAGCTCAGCCCAGATTACCAATTACTCACGAGCGCAATTGATTGGGCGTACAGTGGTGGGAGCGGTAAATCTAGGTGACAAGACTCTACCAACCGGATTCGTCTCCCAGTTCCTAGTTCTTGGATCTCTAGATCCAGACGGCACAGTCAGGCTACTCGAACTGCCGAAGGGAGTATTGCCAGGTTCAATGGTGGCATAGAGAGAATGATATCATAAAACAGCCAATACTCCGAAATCCATGCAAGAACAACCAGGATACGCAGACAGCGGCAAAATAATGGCAGTCGAATTCGATAGGAAAATTATCGTTTACTGGTGGATGACTGCCAATTTAGGGCTTCTCTCTACAATTGTTGGAATACCATTGATGCTGATATGGATCCCATTCGGATGGTTGGTGCACAAGAAGCAGTACGAGCACATGAGCGGGGCCCTAACGGACCGTTCAATCAACATGCGTATGGGATGGTTGTTCAAGAAACAGCAAAACATTCCTCTGGACAAACTCACTGATGTATCTATTCACGAGGGCCCCATCCTCAACGCCTTTGGAGTTGTCAGGATGCAGTTTGAGACAGCCGGTGCAGCACCTTTCATCCTCACAGGCGTGAAAAACTCCGATCAATTCCGTGACCTCGTTCTTCTACAAAGGGACTCTCTTGTCTCAGCTCCGTCGCCTACCACATCTTCTGACTCAAATGATGTCCTAGTTGAGATTAGAGATTTGCTGCAGGAGATTAATGCAAATCTATCCAACGAGGAGTGATTCAACTATCGTTAGACTATTGGACTACTTGTCGTAGCCAACCACATGCAAACCATAGTTAGGATGACGACAAGCGCAGGGTCGATAGATATCGAACTCTACACCGATGACTGCCCAGAGACCACAGGAAACTTCCTCAGACTAGTGGATGATGGGTTCTACGACGGACTTCATTTCCACAGAGT
>DAON01000093.1 GCA_002501885.1 Euryarchaeota archaeon UBA220
GAGTGGTTTTCCTCTCTCGAAGTTGATATTGCTCTGATTGATGGTTCTTTCTGGGGGCCAGAAGAGTTGCCTGGAAGAGACATGAGTAAGATTCCTCATCCCACTGTATCGGAGAGTCTGAAGAGGCTGGGGGATAGAAGAGAAGGAGATCCTGAAATCCACTTCACCCATCTTAATCACTCAAATCCACTTCTCAAACAAGGGAGTGAGTATGACGAGTTGGTCAGAATGGGCTGGGGAGTAAGTTCGCAGGGTCAGCACTTTTCGCTTTGATTTCGCATCATGAACATTATGAGCGGCCGCCCTAGGGAGAGAACATGCATCTTACTGGAGTAGTATCGAGTGGTCTCGGTCGTGCACATGTATTCATGGCACAAGCACACTATCAAGATCAGTTCAAGACGATACTGGGGACGGGTGCATGGCCTGGTACTCTGAACATTGAACTGTTCGGCGACAATCTAGTAGAATATAGGAGCCTTAGGGCTCTGGCTGGACTTGAAGAAGGAGAGAAGGCTGAGAATACCAAGGCACTCAGGGTGCACGGTTTCGAACGCTCAGGGAGATCATTCGGAGGAGCAACTGCTTTCAGAGCAGAAATAAGTCGCGGAGGAGATGAGTGGATTGGATGCGCTATACTGATTCCTGACTTGACCCGTCATACTGAGATAGCCGAAGTTATTTCTTCATCGTTCCTGCGTGAAGCGTTGCCCTGTGAAGATGGAGACGAGGTCTTCATCAGGCTTGTTTGAGAAGTCTCATCCATTCTCTCTCCAGTAGTGTTGACATCTCTAAACGAGCAAGTGAGAGCCATCTGTTATGCTGTCTGACATCATCCGGAGGCGCTGTGAACCAATTCGTCTCGGGCAGAGCTGAATCGATTAGATTCGAAGTGTGTGGATTCTCTATTGACCAGAGCATCAAGCCCTCTGAGGGAGAGCGCCCGAGATCGACAGGGACATCGGGATTATCAAGTGCTGATTGGATATCCTCGACACTATTCCTTCCCGAAGCCACTCCAGAAATTGCGCTGGCCATTCTACGGACCTGATTCCATAGGAATGCTCTTGATTTTACAGAGATGCCAATGATGCGACCTTCTTCGGTTTTCCAAGGAATACATTCGTCAATAGTCCTGATTGGGTTCTTTCCCTCATCGAGGCGACACAAGTTCGTGAAATCATGCTGACCCTGCAATACCGAGCAAGCCTCGGAGAATGTGTCAACATCAATCTCTCTGGGCCAATCATGAGACGCCTCGGTACGATACAGATAGTGGCGAGAGGTCGAGTGCCTGATCCTAGTATCCATAGGTATTCTTTCGGCACCCCAGGCTATCATCCCTATCGGTAAATTGTCATTCAGGGCCCTCAATAGATTTGCTCTCTGGATTGATGTGGATACCTCACTCGGGAGATCTATTCTAGCCAGATTCATCCTCACGCTTACTCCTGCATCTGTACGACTGGACATCTCTAAGCATTTAGGTGACCACCAGCCGAGTCTCTCTAAAGCCTTGACAAGGGATCCTTCAACAGTCCTGATGCCGGGCTGGGTCTGGGAGCCATGGAAGGAATCGCCATGGTAGCCTAGGGCGACCATTACGCGGTCGCTATCCAAGCAACTGCCTCCCTAGTCCTCTGCTAGGTACTCTGTAGCCTCTTCTGCAGAAGGGAAGCCGAGTCCCAGAAGAGCAAATTCAATGGCTACCGGGACATACTGTCTTGCGAATGGGTGACTTCTGTCGAAACCTGTCTTCAGGTCGACTGCATCAATGAGTACTCGCGCCGCCTCATGGAGATGGAAGGACACATCAACTTCATCGTTTGAAGCTCCAAGGTCACGCAGCTTCTGGAATTCTCGTACAGCCATGGGGATGCGATCGAATTCAAGCAATGCATTTGCATGCGCTGCGAGATACTCTGCATTGTCCGGAGCCATTGATGAGGCTTTTCGGAAGTATGCCGCTACTTGTCCTTCGTTTATGCGATCATTTCCGTTGTCATCCATATTGCCATTCTGTTGAATTTCGAACAGAGCGGCCTCTGCCCATCCGTGATATCCAGCAGGGTCATCTGGGTTAGACTCGGTATGTGCCTCAAAGAGACTCATGGCCCCCATGAAATCTCCTTGCATGATATGCTGTGCCGCCTTAGTAACCATGTCTTCGTCGCTCATCTCATCGCCTCGGTTCTAACTTGGTGGGCCGGAGGTTAAGAACGGTGCGGCGCTGCTAGTGTAGAATTCCCCAAGTATGCTCAGCGTTTCCGACCATCCACTCGTAGTCTTCTCCAGTCCTCAATCCTTGCTCGTCTAGTATTGCTATCTTGAGTACTTCTAGCGGATATTCATTGTAGGTCAAATGGCTGACCATGCCAGCCCGTGTTGGTTGGTCGAAGGTCCAGCGTGCCCTACTAACTGCCCTTACGATAATCGAAATCTGAGTTCTTCCATTCCAAATTCTGACCTTGAACTTAGGTAGAGGGTTTCCATGATTGTCCAATAGTGGCTCGTCCTCTTCCGGCTCTAGTACCTCAACCTCGCAGCGCTTGAAATTCTCAGTCCTACCTCTTCTAGCATCATGGAATATTCCTGTACCTATTGCCGGAGTACGAATAAAATCTCGGAGGCGCCATGGCTTGTCATCCATTGAGGTCATTCCAGGAGTGATGTGTGGCCTAAACCAATCAATGTATGAGCCATCATCAAAGTGCAGCATCCCCCAGAACCAAGGGAAGGATGGCGCTTGTACAGAGACTTTCTGAAAGTAAGCTGAACCTTCAAACTCCTCTCCATCAACTTTCAGTTTGAGTTTTGTTCCTTGGAGTCTCAGGATATCATAACCCATGTCGAGTCCATACACATTATTCCTGTAGGTCAGAGTACTAGGTGGCCCCCACCAAGGAGTCATTTCAGCCTCAAACGAAGTTGGTGCCCCCTGGGTGCGAGCATCTTCATCACTGGTCAGACTAAGCCAGAAGCCCTTGTTGCCTGGCCTCATGCCCAATGAAAAGTCCTCATCAAGAATCGGTACTATGGCGCCTGCTCCTTCACCGGATCCATCTGATGGCCAAAGTGGGTGTTTGTCATCGACTAAGGCCATTCTGCATTCCTTCATCACTAGGGGTTCAAACATCTTCTTTCCATCATACCACCAAGCGCAGACCATGCCAGGAATCACATGTCCTCCATTTTCGTCGATAGACATTCTTGATCCTGGCTTCCACCAATACCCATTGACCCTAATCGCGGGAGTTTCCTTAGTAGACCAGAGGATCATTAGTTGACGTGAACGCTTTGGATTGTCGGGGTCTGGTACGAACATAATCGCCCAGTACCACCACCAAGATAGTCGAGGGATTGGAGGCATCACATCGAGTCTCCAAAGAGAAGATAGGTCTCCAACGAACTTTTCCATCTTCTCCATTTAGATTCCTCACATAATTTCGCGATTCTTGAAACTGGACTGGCCAATGGCCATCATCAGTAGGGTGATCATCACCAGGACTGAGCAACTGACCAGCAGTGCTACAACGGGGCTTTGTGTTCCGAGAGTATGTACGGGAGGTTGCCAGAAGAATGGTAGGCCAGATTCAACGCCGAAGGCGTCAGAAATCTGAGTATATTGTAAAGTGTCTGGCCAAGCCATCAAGACTACTGAATCAATCAATTGTAAAGCCCAATGAGATACAGAAAGCATGGGCACAGTCGCAGAAGGTAAAGTCATAGTAAACAGCCCCATGATGAATTCCCAGATTCCAAGAATGATGCAGAAATATACGCCGTACTTAGGCGCGATTAGCCCGATTGTATTGTACAGTGCCCCATACGCGGCCAGAACCAATATGGTGGCTAATCCGACCCCAAGCCATACTGGATAGTCTGACAGTCTGACTATGCTATCTCCAGGAGCAATCAGAGAAGTAACTAATGCCATAAACAGTACAAGTATCAGAATGTAGGTTCCAGCTAACAGGAGATACCCTAGTAATCGATAGAGGATGAATTCCGCCCTGTGTATGGGCTTAGAAAGAAGATAGTGAAGAGTTCCATTCTCAGTCTCGTCCCTGATGAGGCCCAATGCTAAGAAAAGCGGTATGAATATACCAAGCATCATTACGAAGGCCATCTTTCCTGTTCCAATGATGAATGTTCTATGAACCATTTCGCCCTCAAACTCGCTCTCAGCTGCATCCTCATTGACATTGTTATCGGGCCTAATATCCACAATCTCATTCTTGTCAGAATCAAGAACCCAGACGACATCGCATGGAATTCCGTTGTTGTTATCGTCGTTAGGATTGACTAGGCAGTCGCCGTCATCATCAACTTCAAATCCATTACAGAAATACACTGTTTGGCTGTCGTATGTGCCAACTCTACAATCACTTGCAACATATAATTCGGATGGATCTTCGCCATCCCAAAGCATACCGTCCTCATCGATGTACATCGAAGCAGACTCTGGTTCGATGTCGGTCTCGGCAGTATAGTATCCCCACTCGATGTAATAATTCTCAGGGGCGTTTACAGTTCCAGATGCTCTGAATTTTCCACTCACGAAATACGAGCCATCGTCATACAGACATGCGGAGCCCCAATCAATCCACCAATCCTCCGTAGGCTCACCCTCGGGGCAATTTTCTACATCATTCCAGTCCACAATACCTGACCATCTGCTACCGGAATATTCGGCATCTATCCACTCGGCATCAAGGAATCCAGTTCCTTCCCAAGTATGATTCCCGGAGTGGATTCTGTTGTTGTCATTCCAATCAATCTCTCCAGTGCGGATATAGTAGCCTGAACCGGGATATTCATCTCCATTCCAATCACTTGTTCCATACTTATACTCTTGACCTTCGGGGTATCCATCATTATCCCAATCGGCTGAATCTCCGTCGTTGTCAATCGGGTCAAACTCTTCTCTGATGCCATCAATGTAGAACGCCAAAAGAAGAATCATCACTAAAGCCCCTACTGAAAGTACTACCCATGTTGAGACTCGGTGCCTCAATTGCCTGATTGTTAGCTCTGTAATGGCTCCAGCCTTGCGATCCATTCGAGTCCATACTGACTCGGCTAGTGATTTGCCCTTCTCATCCATACTACGCTCCTCCAATCAGATATCCAAGTAACGCCTCTAAATTGTCATCCGGGTTATCGATTGCCTCGACTGGCACTCCTGATTCAGAAATAACTCGAGGCAAGATGGCGTGAGCAGCGGACAAATCATTGGTTTGAATCTCTAACTGTCCTTCGTTGGGGAACCGAACCCCGTACACTGGTTTCTCGGCGATGAATTTGCGAGCCAGTTCACGAGGGTTCTCGCAAGTCAAAAGGATACGATGAGGGTGCTTGTCTAGGAGTCCTCTGATTGCATGCAAGTTCCCTAGGGCTAGTAATCTGCCTTCGTTCAAGATGATGATTTGCTCTGTAATTCTCTCAATCTCCTCGAGTATGTGACTTGAAACCAGTACGGTCTTGCCTTGAGAGCCGAGTTCTCTAATGACGCTCATGATGCTAGTTCTGGCAATTGGATCACAGCCATGCAGAGGTTCGTCTAGGATAATCAGATCCGGATCATGAACTAGGGCATGCGCAATCTTGACGCGTTGCCTCATTCCCTTGCTGTATTTCCCTATCTCCTTGTTCATTACATCCGATAGGCCCACGAAATCTAGTACATGCTCTGCTCTATCAATCGCTTCCTCGCGAGTCATTCCATGAAGACGGGCCAGAGTAGAAACGAAATCGAGGGCCGTCATCCAGTCATACATCCTCTCGGACTCGCTGACATAGCCAATCCTACGGTAGGGGGAAGGATTGACCCAAGGATCTTCCCCGAAAAGTCGGACGCTTCCCTGACTCGGTTTTATCCTGCCCATGAGGAGTTTGAACAGTGTCGATTTGCCGGCTCCATTAGGCCCTAGAACTCCGGTCACTCCTCCGTCAATTGCAAGAGAAACATCATTGATTCCAATGACCTGATCGTACCATTTTGAGACTTGGTCGACTACAACGGCCGGTGTCTTCTGACTCATTCCCTAGTCACCTCCAAAGAACCAACACGGTATGTCAGTAGTCCGACAGATGCTGCATTGTAAAGCAACATAGAGACGACAGAAAAGGCGAGTGGGTGATCGTAATTAGGTTCGATTCCGAGTAACCATTGGCCTATGTGAGCAAGTGAATCATAAGGGCTCAGAACATACAGAATAGAGGAGTCGAACTGAGAGTCTATCAATAGGGCAAGGAGTTTAGTTCCATAGATTACGCCAAGAAATGCTATAGCGGCAAAGAATCTGCTCTGGCTGATGCTAGATAGGGCCAATCCGATTGAGGTATAGGTGATTACCACTAGTATTCCGGCGATTAATCCGCCAAGGAACATGGGCAAGGTGTCAACGAGATATGCCCATCCTTCTCCGTTGAATACGATTGCAGATGTGTAGTAAACAAAGTATGAGAGTACAATTACGAAGCCTAGTACTACTGCTACACTCACATATTTCATCACAGTGTAGTCTGTTCTCGTCACTGGTCGTGAGAAGTAAATGGCACTGGTCCCGAACTTCCTATCATCAGAAATCATTCCCCCTACTACTAGAGCAGTCAACATGGGCCAACAACAAAGATTACGAGGGAAATATCCCAGAACCTGCCCCCACAAGTTGTAACGATTGATTCCCCACAATCTAGAAAATGTATCATTCATGAAACTGTCACTCGATAGAGAAGCTAGGAATAGCATTAGCACGGGTAAGAGAGAATAAAGCAGAATAACGAAAATTGCCAGCCTGACCATTGGGTGATAGTGTCTGTGACCAGTCCCCTTGAACAAGCCGTAAACATGGTGCCTGAATATTGCGTAGTTACGGACCCATCTAGGCCCAAGTTCGCCATCCCAAGGACGGTAAGTCTGCTCGAAAAGAGTGCCTATGTGGGCTTCTGATTTGGCCACGATAGCCTTGGCATCTTCATCACCATCGCCAGCCCCATAAGCGACCTCCATTCGGGTCCTTGTACCTTCAATATCGAGATCTTCAGGCAGTTTCTTCACCTCCTGTATGGGCTTCAGTCATCAAATCCGAAGTGCCTTTGACTTCTGCTCCGAGTTTGTCCATGATGAGGAGAAATATGTCTTCCAAATCGGGGTCGTATTCCTGCATCTGACGAACTTGTACTTCGGCAGTTGAGGCCGCATTGATGATTTCAGTAGTAGTTGAGTCATCTACTCTGATTACTCTCATGACTCGGCCCATTCGGCGCACCACCAAGCCTCTCGACTCAAGCTCTTCCTGCATCTTACTAGCTCCTCCCCAGACGGAGATCTCAATTTCCCTCTCGACCTGGTTTGCTAAATCGTCAATCCTACGCTGTACGACGATTTTTCCTTGGTGAATCATCACAATCCTATCACATACATCTTGGACATCATCCATTACATGACTGCTCATCAGAACTGTTCTATTGCCTTCAGAAACTGTCTTCTTGAGAGTCTGGAGCATGAATTCCCTAGCTCTCTGATCAAGGCCATTGGTAGGCTCGTCACAAATCAGAAGATCTGGGTCATGCACTAGTGCACAGGCGAGTTTTGCGGCCTGCTTCATACCGGTACTGTATGTCTCGATCTTTCTGTACCTCTGATCTTTGAGTCCGACATATTGCAGAACCTCATGAGCCCTCCTAGTGGCATGAGCAGGATTCATCCCGAGAAGCTCGCCCGAGTATCTGACTTGGTCCACTCCTGTCAGACCAGGGTCTAATGCATCATACTCGGGCATGTATCCAATCTTTGAGCGGATCTTGTCGCCCTCTGTTCTGATGTCATAACCCAGGACTGTGCCTTCACCGGAAGTAGTTGTGATTAGGCCCAAGAGGCACTTGAATAAGGTAGATTTTCCAGCCCCGTTTGGACCTAGAATCCCTATTGCCCCTGGAGGTATGTCGAGATTGATATTGTCTAGAGCCAAATGTGGCCCGTACATCTTGCGAAGATTGCGAGATGTGATGACTGGTTCCGGCCCGCTCGCAGAGTCCATAGTTCACCTCGACTCCTATGGAGTCGAATATGGCTCAGCGATTCGTCACTTGAATTAATCCCCGTCGGGAGCCAGTTCAGTCGCCCCTGAGGGCCCCTTCCCGAACTCGGACTGCAACTCCTTTCGATAACTGTGACATCTCCCTTGGAGTCGTAATTGCTAAGCCGTGTGCAACCAAGTTTCCGGCATCGTCCACCACCAGGCAAGGTTGCCCGGGGATTAAGTGAGGATCTGCACCACGGATGTATCCATGCATCACATTCCTCCCCTTACCTACGAAGGGTATCGCATCTTCGAGAAGTCTGACCCTAGGAATCCCCGGGTGATCATTGTCTGGATCTGATAGCGGTTCACCGAACAACGCTGGAGGGTTTGGATTGGAGTTGAGTCTGGATGCGCCTTCGAGAGCGAGGCTGATTCCTCCATCATTCAATCTCGGAGAGAGTATATGTTGCTGATTATCGAATACATTGACAATTCGATCAGTATTGGAGCGGCGTACTTCCATTTCTCCAGTTAGTTTGCATGCCTCAATAGGAGGTACTGCACAAAGTACCGAGAGTTTGTCAACAATCGAGCATCGATCTAGCCATTGTCTGATTTCAGAAGACTTCTTGCCATCTGGAATCTCTACTGGTGACGCCCTAACTAGTGGCATGTCTTCTAGTCCTAGCTCTTCAAGCCCTTCCCAAATCTCCTCGTCATCAAATACTTCCAGCCAAGTCTCATCTGAACATTCTAGATGACACCATGGAGAGACATCCTCCATGCTGAAAGGAATCGGCCCAAGAGGAGTTGGTATCATCACTAAGCTTCGAGGATTCTCAAGTAGTGCCTCGACCGCTGCACCTAGAGCCGACATTCTCCAAGGCGGGGGTACGGAGTCGATTATTACAACTCGTTCCGGCTTACCTTCACTGCCATCCCACCAAGAGCCAGGAACTCTCCATCGCATCGAAAGTAGAGCGTGTAGGTGCAAAATGTGTGGGCGTGAGCCAACATCTTCACTGAGATCTTCCCTACCCATTCTGACTGGATTTGTTGATGCTAGCATCTGCAGAGCTGTCTCGCCGGATGGTTCATCGGGCATCTCCTCAAGTTGGTCCAATACCCAGAGGAAAGCCTCCCTCAACTGTGGGTTAGCGTGGCTTCGCCTTTCTGCCAATTGCCAGATTCTACCTTCTCTTACTGCTTCACGGCATCTTGCGAGTTCGGTCTGAGTCACTTCGAGATTGTGATGTGCGAGTAGGGTTGAGCGCTCATCCTTGTCCATCTCTCTGACTTCTTCAGTTGTCCTACCAAAAAGAGCAGCAGAAGATACAGGCCATTCGGTCAGGCCTTCCAACTTGACAGTGCCCTCGGGAGAAAGAAGTCGATCATCTCGTGCAAAGAGAGCATAAGCCGCGCTGTCGAATAAGTCAGCTCCTAGAGCAATTGCCATTGGGAATAGCATCGGATGGCCGCACCCGAACATGTGAATTGGCCTGTCAGAAGGTATTGTTGATCTTGCAGCCATCAGAGCCTCAAACAACTCCCTGTACCTCTGCTTTTCCATTAGGGGGACGATTCCTCCCAGAGGATGTACGCAGAACCCTCTGCCCTCTCCTTTGGCCGAACCCATTAGACTCGCAGCTTCGGCCCTCAAATCTTGGTGAGTCCCTCCTTGAATTGGACCATTGAGAAGCATCTTCTTTCCGGCTGCTTGTAGGGATTCTGGGGCTCTGCTAACAGTTTCTTGCACACAGTCTTCTAACTCCTCTCGACTCATGTCTGGACGCCCGAAGACATCGAGCATAGTCCCGATATCAACACCTATATCTCGCTGAAAGTCTACTATCTCGCCTACTCCGACCTCGACATCCCCGTAGACATATGACTGGAAAGTACCGGAGTCGGTCATTACTACTCCAGGATAATCAAGTAGGGAATGAATTCCGTCTGATAGTGCCTTTTCCTTCAAGTCGTCATGTTTCCAGATGACATATGAGTTGGTAATCAGAGCATCAACACCGTATTTTTCCCACATCTCTCTGGGCTCTATAGTTCTCAAATTTGGATTGATAACCGGTAGCAGAGTTGGAGTCTGCAAAGAGCCATGTAGAGTGTGCAGACGACCAATTCTGGCTGCCCCGTCTCTAACCACTATCTCGAATAATCCGAGGTCTTGTTCGCGGCACGGCTCGGGTTCTGCTCGCGCGGGCATGTATGTTACTGCGAAGAGTCGGAGTCATCAATGCTGTCATGCACGATTGAGGACCTTGAGAATGGTTACTCCGTCCGCTAGACTAATCTCTACTTCATCGCCTGAGTTGACTTCCATGGTTGGGTCTTCGACAAAACCATGGGCATATGGAACTCCTAGAAGGGAGGCTGCAGGTAATGTCAGAGGACATACATCACGATTGACTATTGCCTTAGGCCCCATCCCAGTGTACAGAAGACCCATCAGTACGAATGGTGCAACAGTTGAGCCCGACCCCTTCGGATAGATTAGGACTGTATCGCCGACTGGTTCGCCATCCAACGGATGCCCTGGTTCTTCGATGACCCCTGTATCGCGGTTTACATAGCCGAGATATGTGATTGGGACATCGGTCACCATGGCCTTACCAGTGACCTTCCACTCTGACTGACTCGGAATTCCTAATCCAGTTGTCTCAAACTTTCCTTCTCTGTATTCTTTCGATGATGGAATAGGCTTTGCTCCAGTCTTGTGCAGTTCGGGCCTCTGTCCTTCTGCAAGAGTTGGGTCAAAGGCGTGAGCGACGCATTCCTGGATGCTTGCCACGCTTGTCGGCATCCTGTTGAGGCCACTGGTCAGATAATGCTCAGCCTTGAGTGAGTTAGTAAGAAGGTGATTGTATCGCTCACGGTTGTAAGGAGTAACTTCCGGGCAGGTATCGCGTAGAACTAGGGCTCCGGCTTCCTCTAGAATATCCAGTGTACCGTCAGCGGATATCAAGTCATGATTGTGCGCACTCATGAATACCCAAAGTCTCTGATTAGGGATAATCTCGCCCAGCTCCATTCTAGCCCTAGCCGCGGCGGCGACAGATCGAGCTTCTCCGACGCTTGCCTGCGGGCACCCGATTACGACCAGGTCCACTTGACCACTCGGAGCCAATTCACGATAGCGCTGAGTCAAATCTTCCTCAGTAAAAGTCAACTCGCCCTGATACTCATCGACATGTGGAGCATCGGCAGTATGGCCATCTGCCCAAAGCATAGGAGACCCATAGTTTGCCGCTGCAGCAGTTAGTGCCTTACGCATCTCAAAGCTTGCCCAATCGGGCAGCCCGGTGATTCGCGGCATAGGCCCCCAAGGAAGACTCCATTCAGGTCTAATCTGCTTGCCTATCCAATCTCCTAGGACACTCCAGTCAGTTGGATCAGACATAGTACACTCGACATTGACAAGGATGTTGGGGACTCTATTCTCGCCTAGGTGTAGTCCCCATTTGGGAGCCCATCCAGTTAGTGCGGTTGCGAGGGCCGATAGGCCGGATTCTCTGTTGGTAATTAGTGAGGTATAGGAGTTAGAGAAGCAGACTGCGTTGGACTCAGCCCAAGAGCCGATTCCCTGATCATCGTCGACTCCTCTATCATAGGGTGTGCACGAGAGTGTAGCTTCTATTCCCAGCCCGGAATATGCATGTACAATCTCAAATTGTTGCTCAAGGAAGTCAGGATGGTCGATTCCCATCTCATCCATCTTCTCATGATCACATCCTGCCGAATTCAGAGTAGTCGGGATGGTTACCTTTCCATCTGGGTCGCCAGACAGATCTGCCAAGAATCTTCGAAGGCC
>DAON01000103.1 GCA_002501885.1 Euryarchaeota archaeon UBA220
CCAGTGACAATTCCTGCAGAGTGGGCTCTGCCGTCATACAACTCGTGCGCTGCAAGACTTGAAAGTTCCAGGAATGGAGTGGCTGGGTCGCATATTTCTGAGATTCTCTCTCTGGGTAGACTCTTTCCTCGTTCACGGTGTCTTTGGACATACTTCTCTCCACCACCTTGCTTGACTGAGTCAAGTCTTGACTTGAGTGTCTCACACAGAGTAGAATTGTGCTCAAATCGCGACGCGAAATCTGCGCTGTCGGGGTCAATTGAGGTTGGCAACCGGTCCATGCTCTATACCAACGAGGAAGCGAGTGGGACTTCAATTGAATGGAGTCGACATCGTAGATGTCGAAATTAGACGCCTAAAGCTAGCCTTCCGACATTGCGAAGTCCGGGGGCCATTCCTACTGTCAGAATTACCATCGAAATCAATAGTCTAAGGTGCTGCTGTCGATGCTCGAAATTTGCTATAGCGAAGAAGTACCAGATGAATCCTCCAAGCATCAGTTTAGTCACAGTAAATCCGTAGGCTGAACCGAAAAACTCGATTATCTTGGCAGAGAATACATGCTTCTCAGTATATCCAAACTCGCTTATTCCAATGGCTGTCGCGATTCCATCAAGAAATTGTCCTGCTACAGCCAGCGACACTACTGGAGAGGCCATCACCGCTTTTAGTCGGAGGCTCTCAATCAGATCCTTCTCCTCGGACTCCCAATCTTCGTATTCCTTCTCTGTCATACCTGGAGGAAGTATTCCGGCGATATGTCCTGATTCAGATAATTGATTGGCCGCGGGAAGGCCGTTTGTATGCATCCAATACACTAGCAATGCTGGTAGACCTAGAACCACTAATAGTGGCCATATTACTACATTATCGGAGAAACTAATCCCGTGTGCAATCAGTGGACCTGTCAAAGTGATACAGCCACCTAGTCCGACGAGGAAAACGGTGCGTTGAACGACTGTGAAATCAAACAATGAGTGATTACTCGCAATTGAGGGAAGGAGAAGGGCAGCAATGAAGCATATCAGCATCGGTAGGTTTGAGAAATCAGAGGAAGAAGTGACACCGCTAGCTTCAACTGAGGTGTAGTAGATTACTACCTGTGCCATTATGAGAATAGTTGCAGTACTTTCGGCCTTGGAACGCATCTCCTTCTCATCTAGGTTGGAATGTGCAATTCGGTAACCTAACGCTCCGGCAAACACCACCCATGCTGCGGTTTGGAAGTGTACTGCAGGGCTAACAAAATAACTCTCGAGAGATGCATCAAACATGCTAGCATCCTCAACCACTTCTCCCAGTGCTGCCCAAAATACATAGGGAGTCAGCGCAAGCAGAGTTGCATCGCTAGAATCGATTCCTAGATATCTCAACCAAGCAGCTAAAGAAACAGCGAAAAGAGCTAGAAGAAGAGCGTAGGTTAGAGTGTTCGGGATATTGTATCCTGCATCAGAAGATGATTCCTGTAGCACTGGGTCGATGTAGTAATCATACAGGAAATTAGAGAGAGGATTCTCGATTTCTAAGAATTCAAGAGAGATTCCTGCGATGACTAAACCGGTAACTAGGATGATGATGTTGGTAGCCCATCTTTCGTAGTCGTACATCTCCTCCAATGGGTTTGCCATGACAATCCGTGAGGACTCTCACGCTTATGCGTGGCGGTTTCACTCCTCTTCGAAAGTAACAGACTCATCGTTTGCTAGTTCCATCACTTCTGAAACTTCATCAGAGTCGGATGGATCTATTTGTGAAGTCTTGTGTCTTCTCTCTCTTCTCCTGCGTGCTTGCGCTAGACCAGGGACAAGTGTGTCGAACTTGGACGAATCAGTTGGTCCACGCTCCTCGAATGTTTGCAGTTGTCTAGATTGCATTCGCATGCGCTTCCTATCCTGCTCCAATCCGTGCAAGACTGTGCTGTGCTCAGAACCACGTAGAATGCCTTCGATTGCAGGAGCGGCCAGTGCAACGCCATCTTGGTCGCCAATAACCAACACAGTAGAGCCATGGATTGCCATCTCGCAGTTAGAAATCTCCTCGATTAGGCTGCGAATGCGACCATTTCTTCCAATCAGCCTACTTCTCATCCTACGAGTTTGATTTGGCTGTCTACCCACCCACTCGCGGATATCATACATCCTGAGGAAAATATCGTCTTGAATCAGCTGAACTGCCCTACTGGGAGCAAGCCCTCGACCGATTGCAAGAATTACATCAGGCATTTTCATTCTGACGACGGGGTCCGGTTCTTCTTCCCATTCTGCCATCACTTCGCCAGTTTGCGAATCAATGTCCAATGTGGCACCGCTGGCTTCTTCCAGCATTTTACGGGTCTGCCCGGCCTTGCCTATCAACACGGCAATACGATTCTTGGGCACACGCGCTAGCAGTTCCACGGGTGCGGTCGACCCGCCCACCCGCTTTAATCCCCGCCTGAGGAAGACGAGGATTCGGGGACGGGGTCATCTAGAACTCTAGCTAGACTCTCAGCCAAGTCGACATTGTGCCCTTGACGGTTTATCCATTCGACTATTCGGGTGACATCTCGTACAAGGAACTCTTCTGCACTTGGGTGCTGACGAGTGACACTCTGGCCTGCATCGATAACCCATAGATCATCTTCCTTGAGTAGAATATTGTATTCACTGAAATCAGCGTGTACAAGATCGCAATTGTGCCAGTTAATGGCGATAAAATCCAAGAGTTCCTCAAATACTTCGTACGGATTATCTACTGTGATTTCCTTGAGTCGGGGGCTTGGGCCCTTGTCATCTCCGATATATTCCATGACGAGTACATTCTTCAGATTGTCAAGAGGCTCAGGGACCCTCAATCCATACTTCCTCATTCTGCGTAGATTTCTGAACTCCTTGCGAACCCAGATGTTAACCAGTTCCCTGTGTCTCCTTGAGAGTCCCTTGAATCTGGGATCTCCATCGATGTATTTGGCTAGTCCCTTGAACACTGCATTAGTAGTATGGAATATTTTCACTGCGACCGGTCCATGGTTGGTGGTAGCATGGAAGACATGTGCCTCTTTTCCTCTTGCTATCGGATAGTCTATGGTCTCAATCTGACCCTTCTGCATTAGTTTGTGAACTGCGAGTAAGGTGGAGCGGTCGAAGACCTGGTCGAAGACTCTCCTGTCGACCCACTCGTACTTGCCCTTGCCGAGAACACCTTGCAGGCCGTCCTCGATTTCGTTGAACATACGCTTGAAGCGTGGTTCTGATATCCACTCGTGCTTCTTCTCGGCCCTCAATAGAGCGTCGACCTCTGGAAGGTCATCGTACTCATCCATACTCTCACCCGAAGAACGAGTCGATGTCTTCCTCTGCTTCATCGGACACGGGAGCTGTCTCTTCGATTACTTCTGGCTCGTCCTCAGGCTCGGCCTCTTCGGGAGGAGTCGGTTCGGAGGGAGATTCAATTTCCACATTCTGTTGCTCAGACAAATCCCCCACTCCGAACAAATCTACAATTTCAGGAAGTACTCCCTTTCTTGACAGATATAGGGACTGAGTCTTGGTATAGCGCATGCACACATTGGCCTTCTCATCTTGGAAGTCCCAAGGCTGAACCACAATCAAGTCGCCCTCGCGAACCCATTGGCGTCTTCTCATCTTGCCCGGGATTCTGGCAAGGCGACTTTCCCCGTCCTCACAAACCGCCTTGACACGGCGACCGCCGAGGATTTGATCTGCAATCGCAAACATCTCGTTGACCTTTCGGTTTGGGAGAGGTACGCGAATACGGTCTCCTCCGGATTCGAGCTGTGCTAGGAGCTCAGCGTCGACCTTCTCCTCCCTACGGGCCATAGGCCTCGGTCGGTAGTCCCCTATGTGAAGTTGAGGTTGTAGTTCACAATCCCATCATGGAGTCGACGGCTGATGTTACCATATCGAGTAGCCACTCGGACATCGGGCCGATTCCAAACAGAATAGTTAGGATGGCACATCCGAAGATGGCCAATCTCAGATTTGGAGCGTTTCTTAGACCAGATTCGGTCTCAGGTGATTCAAAGAACATGACGAGTCCGATTCTAAGATAATAGAATAGTGAAAGTGCACTGTTCAGAACAATTGCCACAGCCAACCAGAATAGAGGATCAACTCCTCCTGCCCAGTCTACAACTGTAGTAGAAGTCACGGCACCGGTACCAGCGGAGACTGATACTATTCCATTAATCATCAATAGCTTGGATAGGAATCCAGATAGCGGTGGAACACCAGCTAGAGAGAGCATAAACACGAACATAGCCACACCGATTGCAGGCTCTCTCCTGACCAATCCATGTAAGTCCTCAATTCTGTGCCCTCCTCCATCTGCCTCAAGCATAGAGAGAACTAGGAAGGCACCGAGTTTGAACAGAACTAGAATGAGTAGGTGGAAGACCACTGCGGTCAGAATCATTGAGGAGGAGGATGCGTCTGCTAGGCCTGAGCCAATGGCAGCCATAGCGGCGAGCATGTAACCAGCATGAGCAACGCTGGAATAGGCCAGCATTCGCTTCGGGTTGTCACTAGTCAGCGCAGCGAGATTGCCCCAAGTCATTGTGAGAACTGCGATAAGAGCAATAGATAGCATCCAGATTGCCTGACCTGATGGAGGCATTGTTACAATCAGTAGAAGTCTGATTAGAGCCACAAAGCCCATCGCCTTGGATGCGGTTGCCAATAGACCTGCTATTGGTGAAGATGCGCCTGAGTAGGCATCAGGAACAGCGAGATGGAAGGGAGCAGCCCCTACCTTGAATCCGAAGGCGACCATCATCATTCCAACGCCAATAATTGCTAGAGGATCGTTTGTCTCCATAGCAGACCAAGTGGCTGCCAATTCGGCCATGTCTAGGCTGCCGCTCCAAATGTACAGCAGAGACATACCGTAGATTCCAATTGCAGAGACTACAGATCCTACCATGAAGTACTTCATTCCGGCCTCGCCACCAACATCTGCTTCCTTATGGAAGGCAACCAGAACATAGGACGATAGAGAAGCCAACTCTAGGCATACGAAAAGCATGAACAGGTTGGTTGCCATCGCCATCAGACTCATACCTAGGCCTGTGGTAAGCAGTAGGATATGGAAGTCCACTTGTCTGCGATTATCAATCAGAGCAGCGACTTTCGAGTCTGCGACTTCGTCCGAGTCCGCAACCATAGGAGGGGTTGCCTTGGGCTTGGCAGGCATTCTGGTTGATGTGGCTAAAGTCGCGAGTAGTAATGCCGAGGTGAATAGTAAGGTGAATAATCTGCTAAACTCATCGATGTGCAGAGCATTCCCGACATCGGCTTCCTCTCCTAAGTAAAGGAAAGAGGTTAGTAAAGCGAGACCCAGAACTCCGCTTGCAATGGTGTTGGGTAGTTTTGGATTGTTACTGAACTCAGACCTAGTTCCTCCAATGAAAATTGGGACTCTGGTTCGAGTGAGAGGGATACGCATTGTAGCATCACCAAGATTGGGTATCAGAATCATTGCCACTATACCTAGCAGCATCAGAATCTCAGGTAGGAGTAGCATCGTGGTGTCTAAGTCGATATCAGTCAGTATCGAACTCATGGCTTCCACCCCTGTGAATGCATAGCGTCGATGAGCGTCTCGAATGTGAAACCTGAACTCCAGTCAGACATCATATCCCAGAAGATGAACGGCATGATTCCAAACAGTACAGTCATTGCTCCGAGAATGAGCATGCCGGCATTCTCGTGCCAGGTGATATCACGTGGCTCCTCGCCGTGCATTGTATCTGGTAGAATTCCCTTCTCTGGATCGTTGGACTCAAAGATTGTCCTCTGCATTGAGGAAAGGTAGTACACAGCAGTGATGATGAGAGTCAGAGCAGGAAGAAGAACGAGCCAGCCATAAGTCATCCAAAATGCAATCATTATCGCAACTTCTGCTACAAAGCCAGCTAGCAGAGGTAGTCCAAGACTAGCCATCCAGCCTAGCATCATGTGCGCGGCCAACCATGGGCTATGATGTGCGATTCCGCGCATTGAGCCAATCTCAAGAGTATGGTAGTGATGCTTGAAGGCGCCTGCTACAGCGAACAGTAGAGGACTGATGATGCCGTGAGCGAACATCATGAACAGAGCTCCGGCGATTCCCAAAGGTTGCATTGTTGCAATACCAAGGAAAATCAGTCCCATGTGGGAAACTGAAGAGTAAGCCACCATACGCTTCAGATTGGTCTGCCCCATACACACCCATGCTCCATAGACAAGGCTGGCCATTCCTAGGACAATCAGTAGAGGGATGAATTCGATTGTAGACTCTGGGAAAACAGTTACCGCTACTCTAAGGAAGCCGTATGCGCCCATCTTCAGCATCACTCCTGCAAGCAGCATTGATCCAGCTGTAGGCGCCTGTACGTGAGCATCTGGAAGCCAAGTGTGAACTGGTACACTTGGCATCTTAGTCGCGAAACCAATCAGTAGCATTAGCCAGACAAGATGTCTTAGTCCTTCACTCGGAATGAGGTTTTCTTGTGCTGTCATCGCTACTAGGTCGAAGTGGTGGCCAGTCAGGCTGCCCATACCAGAGATTGGATCGGTATGGAAATACATCACAAGAATACCAACTAGCATGATTACGCTAGCTGCGAATGTGTAGATGAAGAATTTCATCGAAGCATATCGTCTGTCATCCCCTCCCCACATCAGAATAAGCAAGAACATAGGGATTAATGTCAACTCCCAGAAGACATAGAACACGAAGAGATCGAGTACCACGAAGACACCTAGTAGGGCGCCTTCCATCACCAGAAGTAGAGGGTGGAACAAATGCCCTCGCTTGGCATCCCACTCAACTAACATCGAGATTGGAATGAGTACTGCAGTCAGCCAAATCATCGGGAAGGATAGTGCGTCTGCTCCAACCTTCCAACTAACTCCGATAGATGGGATTAGTTCTACTGCTTCATTCTGTAGGACATATCCTCCCTGAGTAATGTTAGTCCAATCGATGTTGCCAATCTGACCTAGGAATAGCATAGTGGCAATTACAGCCACTGCCATTGCGATTCCCATACTGAGATTTCTCGAGACTCTGGCTAATCCATCACCCTGTGATTTAGGCAAGATGTGCGGGAGCATCAGGAGGAGTAGTCCAGAGAACAGTGGCAAGAGAGTAATTACAGAGAGTGGGTCGTCGATTATGCGCTCACCCCCCAAATCAATGCGAATATCGAGAGCATTCCAACTGCTGCCATCAGTATGTAATCACGGGTGCTCCCGGTTGTAATTCCTCGAACAGAGACGGAGCCCGAAACTGAGTTGGATTCTATTTGCTTGATGACGCCGTCGATGATATTCTTGTCGAACCATGCAGAGAATGATGCGAATGGAATTGCGGTATTCGCTACTATCCACTCATACAAGTCATCGAAGTACAATCTCCTCTGCAGAGCCTCAGCCAATTGGGAGTTTGCCATCTCTGAGACATCCTGTGAGCCGAACTTGCTTGACAAATTTACTAGCCATCCAACGATTGGGTTGGCCTTCACACCTTCTGCTAACTTGCCACCATGAACTCGCGAAGCCATAATTGGACCGATAATAGCAGCTAGTAGGATTGTAGACCACCCAATGGCTCTGAGTTCGTTATCATCTGGTAGGAATGCGTGCTTGAGAGTATCAACTACGCCGTGCATAGCGAGGTGATCCTTCTCACCACCTAGGTAGTCGACTGCACCCAGTAGTGCTAGTAGGAATCCCCCTAATGCAGTGACAACTGTGAGAATGATTAGTGGCTCCTTAATCCAAGGAGTTCCTTCATGAACATGCTCTGCAACATCGGACTTTGGTGGGCCAGCGAAAGTCATCAACCACATTCGTGTCATGTAGAATCCAGTCATTCCAGCTGTAGCAAGTACGAGTATTGCTGGGCCGAGCATCAAGGGTTCCTTGTGTAGGTAGGCTAGCCAAGTCTCAGCGATGATTCCTTCCTTTGACCAGAATCCACCGATAAGTGGGATTCCTATGATAGACATCGAACCGAACATCATAGCAATAGAAGTGATTGGCATCTTTGATGCCAAACCGCCCATGTTTCGCATATCCTGTGGATCGAAGTCATGATCATCATGGTGCAGATGGTGGTGGGCGTGGTGTACCTCGTGAATGACCGAACCACTAGCCATGAACAGCATTCCCTTAGCCATGGCGTGATTGAACAAGTGGAACATCGAAGCACCGATTACGAAGTAACCTGCGTGGTATTCGCCAAGGTTCAGGAATAGCAGTCCAGCACCAAGTCCAGTGAAGATGTAAGCGAGTTGACTCATTGTCGAATATGCGAGTACCTTCTTGATATCATTCTGAACAAAGGCAATCGCTGCTGCCATGAAAGCGGTGATACCACCAATCCAAGCGACTACGAGAGCAAAGTCCTCAAGCCCGGCAACTCCATTCACATGGACATCGACAAATGGGACCATTCTGAATACAAGATAGAGTCCAGCGTTAACCATTGTAGCAGCGTGGATTAGTGCTGACACCGGGGTCGGCCCTTCCATCGCATCGGGTAGCCAAACATGTAGAGGGAATTGGGCAGACTTACCAACTGCGCCGATAAATAGCATTAGTAGTGCCCAGTTTAGGTCAGTTGAATTCACTAAGGCTCCTCCGACTCCAGTTGATGGATCATCGAAGATGATAGAGAATTCCAGCGAGCCATATATGTCGTACAGCATCAGCAGACCGACCATCAGGAATACATCACCAACTCTTGTTGTCAGGAATGCTTTCTTCGCAGCTGCCGCCGCGCTATCCTTCCAGTAGTAGAAGCCGATTAGTAGATATGAGCACAGACCCATAATCTCCCAGAATATGAATAGCCACAGGAAGTTGTCAGCCAGCACCATACCGAACATACCGATAGCGAAGAGTACGAACTCACCGTAGAATCGATGGTTGCTGTCCTCATTGATTGGATCCGTGTTCATGTATCCGAGACTGAACCAGCAGATTAGGAAGCACAGGAAAGTAGCTACGAATAGCAACATTAGGCTGACTGGATCTAGCCAAACACCTACTCCAATATCAGCAAATCCTGAGCTTACATCCCACTGACTACCATCGTAATGAATGACATCGAAGGTTAGCCATGAGAACGGTTCTACAACCGAGTGCATTTCGAAGTGAGATGAGCCTGCAACATAATCGTACACTATCCACAGAGAGATACTCAGTGAACTAGCAAGCGCACCAAGGCCAAAAATTCCCCCTTCCTTGAAGCGGTTCTTCCAGGTCTCGTTGCCATTGTAGATTTGACCTGCTACCAATATTGCAGGGAATGTGAGTAAAGGAATTACGACAATTAGGAATGCAGCTTCTACGGATTCCCAGCCCTGAGCATACAGAAGCGGAGCAACTAGGACGAACGGTATAATTGGAGCCAAAAGGTTCCATTCATTTGTCGATTCGCCCATATTATCTCCTCAATTCTTCAGTATGTTAGCCTCATCCAGCGAGATTGTTTCTTGGGTGCTGTATAGTGACAGCAGAATAGCCAGTCCGATTGCCACCTCTGCAGCCGCGATTGCGATTGCGATTGCGGTAAACACCCAGCCATCTACATCGCTATAGTGTGATGCTCCAGCAACGAAGTTTAGATTAGCAGCGTTGAGCATAACTTCGATACACATCAGAACAACAATCGCATTCTTTCGAGTGAATGCTCCGATAAGACCGATGAAAAACAGGATTACCCCTAAACCAACAATCCAGCTGGTCTCAATCATTCTTCTTCACCTCTGATATCCCAGATTAGATTGACTAAGCGCTCATCACGAACTAGATAGGAAGCACCAATCATGGCCATTGCCAGAAGTGCACCAAGGACAATTGTAGCAACTGACCACTCTCCAAACATCGACACTGCAAAGTCAACAGTCGTGGGTGGGGTTCCGGGCTCTCCCCACATAGGGTGAGACATGACCTCTGAGAGAAGAATCAACAGAAAGGCGAAAACACCAATCTGTGCGAGTGCAGAAACACCTCTCATCAGGCATCCTCCTGAATCTGCTTACGAGTCAGCATAACTCCGAATTGAACTACTAGCATCACTGAGCCAAGATAGACGAGAATCTGGATAGCTGCTAGCATCTCTGCTCCAGCCATTACAAACACCCCGGCAACTGCGAAGAAGGTCAGCATCAGAGAGAGGAGTGAGTGCGCGACTCTACGGGCATAGACACAGCCTAGCGCTCCGCCAATGGCCATGGCGGACAAAATGAAGAACACAAGTGCTTCGAAATCCAATTCCATGACTAGGCCTCCGCAGCCTTGGCAGCCTTGGCAGCCTTTCTCTCACGCTTCTTCAGCTCCTTTTCAGCGCGCTTGGCTAACTCCATGTCGACTCTCTCTTGATGGACTGCTGGAAGGACTCTGGTTCTACTGGCATCAAACCAAAGATCCTGTCTAGAGAACCCAGACATTCCATCATACTCATTGGTCATGAAGAACGACTCGAATGGACATGCCTCAGCACAAAGCCCGCAAAACATGCACCTGCCGATATCAATCTGACCAGATACGATATCCTGCTCTGCAGGAGTTAGTGAACTGGAGTCGATGGTTTCTACTCCGGTACCATCGGACCATCTAACAGTGGCCTTGTCCCCGGATAACTCGATTATCTCACCAAAGTCATATTGTTGAGGTGCATCAATATGTGAGTTCACAAGATCGAAGGCTTCCGCGATATCCTCGAAATCATCCTTCTTCCTCGCTGCAAAGCCACCTTCCTCTAGTTCACTACCATAGCCATGCCACTCATCTCCCTTCTCGGCAGTATCGAGTACATTCACCCTAACTTCAGAAGTCATGTGAAGACAGTCGTTAGGACAAGCCCTGACACATGCCTTGCAAGCAGTGCAAGTCTCCCAGATGATTCCTATACGGCCGTTGTAGTTTCCAGGGACGAAAAGCCATGGCTCAAGATCTTCTAGTCTCTCGTAAGGATACATTACGGTCACCGGCCTCTCTAGGAACGGCATTATTTCGCTCGTCTCTCTATCTGCTGCGAACTTCTGCCATAGAGTTGGATGATCTATGCCCACTCGCTCTCTTGTGGCCGGGTCAACCATTGATGCAGACTTACCATGGTAGTCGTTCCTTAGGAAGCCGAGTCTACCAAGGAATGGAACTGTTCTGAGTGCTGTTTTCAGAGTCATCCACATTGGTCGAATAACTAGATTTCTGAAATTGGGAGTCGCGTGAGGATGCCCGGTATTTGCTCTGTAACCCATCGAATCAACTCCTAATCTCTGTGGCTCCCTGGTGATGCCTTGACCACGGCTTGAGTGCTGTACGGTCTGCGTTGAACCTCAAGGGCGTCCTTATCCTCATCTATTGCTAGAATAACGAAAATTATTCCAGAAATGCCAGTAATAGCTATTGGAATCAGCAGATTCCAAGGTCCACCGTCCCATAATGTGATTCTGATTGCAATCGACATTACTAGATGAACTAGCGAAAGTGGTAGTAGATATCTCCAGCCAAACTCTAGAATCTGATCAGTCCTAACTCTGTGAAGTGAAGCGCGGATCCAGACGAAGACCGCAAATAGAGCCCATGCCTTCAGCAAGACCCAGCCAACCCCAGGAATTAGTGAGAGGCCGAAGTCTACGATTCCGCCAACCCAAGGTAAGTCGGCTAGAGTATCTTGGAAGGGAGCCTCCCAGCCACCCAAGAAGAATAGAGCGAATAAGATACATGCGGCATACGATCGCATATACTCGGCTGCGAACATCAAACCCCATCTAATCCCACCATACTCGGTCCACCAACCCTCGACCAATTCAGCCTCAGCCTCTGGCATATCGAAGGGTATTCTCTCGACCTCTGCAATCATGGTGATAAGGAAGAGAAGTGCTCCCAATGGCATCATGAATATGTTCCAGACATTTCCTTCATCAGTTCCAATCTGGAAGTCGACAATCTCAATGATATTGAATGAACCGCTCAGCACAGCTACTCCAAGCACTGTGATTAGTAGAGGAATCTCATAGGCGGTGAGTTGAGCGGCTGAGCGCATCCCTCCAATCAAGGTGTACTTGTTGTTTGAGGCCCATCCAGCGAAGAAGACTCCGAGGGGGGCGACACCGAATATTGCCATCATGAAAATCAGAGATAGTTCTGGATTGGCCGCATAAATATGAGGTCCAAACGGTACGAAAGCGAACACCATCACTGTAGTTGAGAGGATGATTACAGGAGCAACTTCGAAGACGACCTTGTCTGCATCTCTAGGAACGATATGTTCCTTGGTTGCGAACTTGAAGAAATCAGCGAATGCTTGGAAGAATCCGGGAAGCAGGAACCAGTAGCCATGATAGCTTCTATTATTCACTCGAGAAACTGTCTCCAACTCGTGCGAGTTACCCCATGTATTGTTGAGTGCTCCAATAGTCCAACCAATAGGTCCTCCAATACCAAATGGTAGTTTGTTCCACCACTCTCCTGCAGTGACTCCACTCTCTCCAACCCAAACACTTCTCAGAGTGGTGGTTGCACCGAGTCTATCCATAAGACGGCCGATGAACTTCCTCTCAATGTATGGAATAGCCAGCATAGTAGTCATCATCAAACCAAAGACCACTGTACACATTATCATAGCGTGCATGAAAGCCTCTAGTGCTGGCTGGATATCTGCGAATCCATCTTGCAGATTGAAGATTGGACCGATTGTGATTGGATCGGGCCAAGCCCAAGTACTAGGGATGGTCACTTGGAGGTCGATGTCATCCGAAGGCATGACATCGTGGACATTGTCCATTGTCCAACTGGTCATTGAACCAGTCCAGCCGACTATGTCTAACCAATCACTGCTCGCCATAATCTCACCTGTCAGTTTCTCCGATGCAAGGATCGAATGACCCCATGATTGCTGGGATATCCGCTACCTTGTAGCCTATCATACACTTGGCTGCGAATGGAATAGTAATGAAAATCGGAGAGCGGATTGAAACTCTGTAAGGTTGCTTACCTCTGCCTTCTCCTCCTCCTGCGATGTAGAACATCGACTCGCCCCTGCTATCCTCGAAATGATGAGCTCCGGATGTTCCTTCGGGTGCACGACTAGGAGCCTTTGCGAGGATCATTGGGTCCTCTGGTTCGTAATGAGTGTCGGCCCCGCCTGGAATCTTGTCAAGGGCTTGCAAAGCTAGAGAAGCACTGACTCTCATCTCCTCGATTCTGACTCTGTAGCGGTCGTAGCAGTCTGCTCCCTTGATTGAAGAGCGTTCAACTGGGGCTGACCAGTCGAGTTCGCTATAGACTGAGTAAGGATGAGCCCATCGAACATCGTAATTGACACCGCCCGCCCTGAGGTTTGGACCAGTGACTCCATGGTTGATCATCTCCTCCGGCTTTGCATAGCCGACTCCCTGACTTCGGACAAGGAAAATGGTGCTCTCATCATAAAGCGCCTCATACTCTTGAATTCTGTTGAGGAATAGTTTGAGTTTGGCTCGGGCTCGCTGCGCGAATCCGTAAGGTAGGTCGCGCTTGACGCCTCCGATTCTTGGAAAATTGTAGTGCATCCTAGAGCCTCCAAGTTCCTGGAGAAGATCCATCATCATCTCGCGTTCTCTTAGGCACCAGACCATGATTGACAAATTTCCAATGTCGGGGCCATATGCGCCCAGCCACATCAGGTGGCTGGCAATCCGCTGAATCTCAATGGCGATTAGTCGGATGTACTCGGCCCTCTCAGGGACCTCTACCTCAAGCAAATCTTCTGCAGCGTAGATGTAGGAGTGAGACCATGTGTTAGCGCTGGCATAGCACAATCTGTCACAGTAAGTTGTAATCTGCGTGAAGTCGCGCGCCTCACAAATTTTCTCAACGCCACGATGGATGTATCCCAAGTCTGGCTCTGTGTCAACGACTGTTTCTCCGTCGACCTTTACCTTAAGTGTCCAAAGACCATGGGTCATAGGGTGCTGAGGTCCCATTGAAATCCACATCTCTGCCATTATCTCACCTACTTGATTTTGCCAACATCCTCTGGCTTACGCATGAATCCTTGAGCGTCATCATACATCTCTTCGAAGCCGTGATACCTCAGATTATGCTGTTTCTGTAAAGGGTGGTAGCCTCTAGGAGTCTCGTGAGGCAAAAGAACTCGTCTCATTCCCTCGTGACCATCAAAGTCTATGCCCACTAGATCCCAAGTCTCCTTCTCATTCCAATCAGCCCCAATCCAAATATCCTGAACAGAGTCTATTGAAGGGGTCCTTGAATCTGGTAAATCGACATGAATCTCAACCTCCACTGGTGTTCCAATACCTCTTACTGTTGAAGGATTTACAATGATTGGTTGAACGACTCCATCTGCCGAAGGTGGGTCCCTGACTCCTGTTCTGAGTAAATGATAGACGACCTCCCACTTACGGTCGTCGTCTCTTTCCGGCCAATGAATTCCAGTAATCATCGAACAGTAATCTACAGCGTGGTCCGAGTACAGTTTCTCTGCCAAACTCCTCCAACTTCCAGGAGATGAATTAGCAACTACCACATTCCTAGGGTTTGTTCCGCTAGTACGCTCGACTACTTCTGCTTCGACTCCATCAAGCTCCGATATTGAATTGACAATAACTTCAGCAGCTTCCTTCTGGACTTCAACTGAAACTATCTTGCCCATAGATTCACCTCACTCGTCTCCGATAATTACTGGGGCATCAGACTCGGGTCTGACATCATCTACATCTACACCGATTCGGATAATCTTCTGTCGAAGCTTGTCGAATCCGTCAATCAGGGCTTCGGGCCTTGGAGGGCATCCTGGAATGTATACATCGACAGGAATCACGGTATCGACTCCCTCGAGAACATTGTATGATTGGAAGTACGGTCCGCCTGAGATTGCGCACTCACCCATAGCGATGCACCACTTTGGTTCAGGCATCTGCTCCCATAGTCTGACAATAGGGTCTGCAAACTTCTTACTGATTGGGCCATTTACAAGGAGAACATCACACTGTCTTGGACTCGATCTGAAGAAAACACCGAAGCGCTCAGCGTCGAATCTACTTGCGCCTGCTGCTGCCATCTCGAGGGCGCAGCACTTGATTCCAAGATGCAGAGGGAATAGGGACTTTCTCTGGCCCCAGTTGAATAATCGTCCTGCTAGGACACCAATTACATCCTTCATTCGGCTTGCCTTGAGAGCCTCATCAGTAACATCGCCAACGACATCAACGAGCATCCTACTGTTGAATACCGAGTAGTTCTGTCCATCTTCTGTCATAATTCACCTCAGATGTATATTCTTCCTCGCTTGCGGAATACATGCCAAACGCCTAGGCCCATCAGGAGAGTAAACACGGTCAGTGTGGCAAGAGCCCCATACATCTCACTGTCAGCCATACCATCTTGGATTGCAATTACTCCACCGAAGGCTAGGAACATGAATGCAATATCGAAAACGAGGAAGATGATGGCGTACCAATAGTACTGGAAATGAAAATTGATGTGAGCCTCTCCTAGAGGTTCGGCGCCACACTCGTAAGTCGAGTCTCTGCGGATGTATAGGCTCTGGTCACTCTCATACCCAGGCAATAACCACGATCTCAACTTGGTCGGGTCATTGGGTGATTTTCTTGGCCTCAGTAACTCGGCTGCGATGAAACTACCTACTGGAAATCCGATTCCTACCAAGGTCATCGCAGCGACCGCAATATAGGCCTCAGGAACTGAAGTCATAGGTTACACCCGACGGTCCCTATAGGGACCGACGGGTCATTGCAACTGAATTGGGGCAATAAGCCTATCCGGGCAGGACTCCGGAAGATTGTTCAGTCCTCAAACTGATTTTCCAGCACTTCGGCTATTCTTCGGTTCTCTGCTCGAGAGCGGAAGAACAACACTACGACTAGTATAGAGCCTAGGATGATTGAACCGTAAACTAGCATTTGAGTGGCTTCCTCAGAGAGTCCAATGAATGTCGATGGCATGACCGAAGTAACCTGTAGATCAATTGGTTCACCCGCTACCGGAAGTCCTTCGGGTTGCACAGTAACAGTGAATCTGTAGGTATCATCTTCAAGCAATTCACTAGGTGGAACTACGCTGACTTGGACTTCCTTGGTCTCACCCGGCGCAAGTTCAAATTCGTCGAAATCGACATTAACAGTCCAACCTCGTAGAGACTCGCTGGATAGTACCTCAACATCTTCTACGACATTGCCATGGTTAGTGATGAATAGGGTGAAGTAGGCCTTGTCTGGCCATTCTGCGCTCTTTGAATCTTCACCTTCAAGTGTGAATCTTAGGTCGTGTATAGTTCTGATTTCAACTACTATGTCAACAGTGGTCCTTTGGGCAGTATTCTTCTGCGAAGAGGCCCCGACTTCAATTACTCCTGAAACGCCATTCGCAACTCCCTCGGAGACTTCTAGTTCGATCACTAACAGAACTCTCTCGCCATTACCAATGGAGAAAGTACCATCGATTTCAACTCCTTCTACAGTCATCGTCCTAAGTACCGATGATTCCATGCCTGAGACGGTAATGACAGCTGTATCTCCTCCGGGGTAGTCACCTGTATTCTCTACCCAAAAAGAGGTGGTAATTGAGCCGCCCGGAGGAAGGGTTGCTTGAATCTGGTCAGGAATCTCTCCTGGATTCTGTGGTGAAATTGCCATAGCGTAGTTGTAGTTCGAAACCACTACAGTTACGGTGTGCTCATCGGCGATATTGGTCCCATAGATGGCGATGCGGGCGAGGGTGCTCGCTGAGTCGGCATCCTCCTCACCTTCAACCAGTACATCGAGGAAGACGGTTTGTTTCTGGCCCGGATCTAATACAATCTGTGTGATGGTATTGCCTTGTGAATCAGAGAATGATGACTGCCACATAGGTGAGTTGCAGCCAGTCTGGTCGTTTGGATCACAGGTCTGTAACTTGAAGGTGTCCTGAATGTTACCAGAGTTAGTGACCTCAATTGGGAATTGTACTGTCTGATCCGAGCGCCCTGTCTGTTGAGTAGACAGAATTGATGTAGTGACGCTGTGCTTGGCTGCGACTGAAACTGTGAGGTCTTTGGAGTCATAAGGGTCGCTTCCTCCTCCTCTTCCAACTGTGAATGCAATCACAACATCTTCGACCGCACTAGCATCTTCGGGAACGAATACCTCAGCAGTAACTGTCTCTCTATTATTGCCTGAATTGGCACTTCCTACTGTCACTGATGTCTGAGAGAATGACACTTGCCAACCAGGGGGTAGACCTTCTGCTCCGATAGACATTGTTTCCATGCCATTGCCCTGATTGGTAACCTGTACAGACAGTGTATCTGACGACCCCGGTTCGACATTGTTGAGTTTATTTTTACTTAGTGAAAGTGCAGCTGCGTGACTCTGTCCGACAGTTACAGTGAGAATCTGTTCGCAGCCTATTGTGGTCCCGGCACGCCCTTGTATTTTGATTCCGACTTGTGTGCCTGATTCAACTGAATCATCTGGAGACACGGTGAATGTGAAGGTGTGGCTGTCTTGAGATCCACCTGGTTCAGACAGTAATTTGCTCAATGGGCTATCAAAGTCTACCCAACCCGATATATCGTGATCAGAGTTTTGTGCCTGAGCGCTGGCAGTTACAGTCCACTCGGTATTGCCAATGTTCTCAACCTCAAATGAGTTACTTGCAGAGTCGCCGGGGTCGAGGTTGTGAGAGGTGAATTGTAAGTCTGGATCACATTCCTTGCGTTCGGGGACCTTTAGTGTCAGAGTGAGGTTGTCCTCGGCTTGGTCAGCAGCATTAGGGTCATTTGTTACTGTGGCCTTGAGTATGAAGCAGTGGTCACCGGCTTCAGTTGAACTCCCATCAGGAATGTCGACTGTAACTTCCACCGTCTCCTTGTCCTCTGGTTCAAGTTGCAAAACCTGTGGGTCAACAGTGGCATCCAAAGTATCTGATTCGCAGTCACTATCCGAAGTCAACTCCAACTGAACATTTGCCTGTTGTTCGCCATTGTTCTCGACATCGACATCCCAAGTGACACTGTCAGAACCTGTGGTATCGCCATCGTAGGTCTTGAGTTGTTCATCCGTTGTGAGGCTCACAGAATACAGGCCTCCTCCATCTCCAGCGGTTGTCGTAACAGTGACATCATCATTCGAGGGAGATCCTGGTAATCCTCCAGAAACCTGTCCTTGAGCATTCACGGTGGTTTCACACTCTCCGTTGGCCTGATCAGAGACAGAAACGGTTAGTTTGACGGTTTCAGATGATCCTGAGTCCACCGTCACGGTTGTTGTTTCCAGCGTTGATGTGAATCCATTGCAGTCATTTCCCTGCTGAGTGCTTAGAGAAACCAAGGCATCATCGTCTCCAGAATTCTGTATCACTATGTCGTATTCTGCAGCATCATCTGTTGTTGCCTCGGCCGTCATGGGATTTGCAGAAACTGAGATTTCTACATCAGCAGCGACCAGTGGTGATGAGAGGCTCAGAACGAGTACTGCAACGATCAGACTTGCTGAATTGCTTGGCTTCATCATATTTCGCACTAGACCGTCCCTCTAAGGGCTTCGGGCCACACGACCCCTAGGGTCGTGATTCGATTAGGCTTCGATTAGGTCGTCTGTCGAAGTGTCACAATGCAGACAGTTGCCCATAGAGACGATGTCACAGCCAGGAACCTGGTCCGCCTTGTGGTACCTCGCACCGCACTCTGAGCAGGCCCATGCATCTCCCACAGTGATATCGCCACTACAGATCCAGCAGGGAATACCGCTGGTCTCTTCCTCTTCCTTTTCAGATAGGCCCAAAGAGTCTGCAATTTTGTTCAGAGAATCAGGACTAATTAGACTGGAAGATTGATCTCTTCGCGAATACAAGAATACACCACCAGCAATCATTGCCACAACAACAAATGCAATCAAAGCCATTTGTAGAGTAGAAGAATCCTGAGTATTTGCTGCAGGGAGGACATCTATGTCGATAGTGAATGATGATGTTTCGATTACATCTTGAGTATCGGCGATGCTCACAACCAAGGTTCCATCACTCCCAGTTTTAGGTGTAAATCCTACCTTGAGAGTCCTAACTTCGCCGGGCATCAAATTCACAACAACTCCATCTAGAATCAAAGGATCCCAATCTGATGGTCCTGTGACTTGTAGAATATCCGAAACTTGTGAGTTACCTGTGTTCTCCAACTCTATCTGTATAGTCGTGGCATAACCCTGGTGGGCAGTGGCTTGGCTGACTAAGTTCCAAGAGACGCTGTCTACATGCTGTACAAGCAGTGAAATCGGATAACTGATAACAACTCCCTCGCCTTCCATAATTAGAGTGATTACAGGCTCCGAGCCGGCCTCAGCAGATAGTGGGATTACTACCGTGCACCATATCGTTGAGCTAGCTCCAGGCGCTAGTGTAGAAGGCGCCGTACAAGTGGAGGACCAGTCTTCATCTGGGACCTCAAGCGAAGTGCTTGGTCTCCAAGTCGTAGATCCCACATTCTCGATACTCCAGGCTAGATCGAATCCCAGCCCTCCAACCGGGTGGTATGGTATTCCTAGAGGATGGTCCGCAGAGGTACCGTCAGGAAGTGCTATCTGTTGGAATTGTAGTATTGGAATAGCTCCTGAAAGTACATTCAGAGTTCTGTTCCAGTCGAATGAGAAACCATCTTCGGTAGCGAAACGAATCTCCAGTTCACCGCTAACCGCGGCCCCGTTTCCTTCGAGTACTAACGAGATTGTAGTTGAGTCTCCTGTGGGTACAGTGACAGTATCAAGACCATCAGTTACACTCCATCCACCTGGAATGCTCCTGAGGTATGGTTGCAACTCAAGTAGGCGGTTTCCATGGTTAGTGATTTCTAAATCAATTTCGAGTGATGAGTCAGGAGTTACTTCTTGCTCGGCGCCGCCTGAGTTAGGAGTTGTGCTGACTTCGTCAATATCCATCACTACCAGAGAAATATCCTCACTCCAAGAGTCTGAGCTAACGCGTGAATGGATAATCAGTGCTGCATCAAACACACTTCCAGCCGGAATCATTGCTCCGGGCGGATTTATCGTGATGTCGATGGCCCTTCCGGCATCCTTAGCCAGAGTTCCTGTTGACCCGTGAGATGAGCCTGAGAATGCTCCCAATGAGTCAAGACCGAGGTGCCATCCGGATGGAGATACCAACTCGACATCGTAACTCTGCGCTCCATTTCCTTCATTGAAGACCAATATCTGGAGTTGTGTCGGGTCAAGAGGACTGACTAGGAATTGTTCGCCATTCATGACGATATCAACTCCTGCTAGAACTGGCACATCTAGGTAAATCGTCAGTTGTGAGTTGACATTATTCTCGATGTCTGTCCCGGTGACGACCATTCTGTAAAGGCCAGGAGGTGGAGACTCGTGGTGTAGAACTGTTAGGCTAACTTCCTCAATCTCTGCTGGTTCCAGATTGAATGTGTTGGAAGTGAACGAGGTGAACCAATTGTACTCTACTCCATCTTGAACTCTAACTGGGTCAGTTACTTCGATAGTAGCATTGGTCTCAAACAAGGCCGTGTTCATCAAAGATAGTTGCCATGCAGATGAGCTGACAGTTGAGTCGGATAGAGTAATCGTCTCCTCGAGTGCTGAAACTCTGACTCCTGGAGCGCTGACAATTACCGTTTCGACTAGGTAGTTATTCGACTCCGAAACCTCCTCTACCAATCCACTCGGATCGATGTGGAATGTCAGTTCTACTTCTCCCTCTTGATCAGGAGTCCAATTCCATTCCAAATCAGTTGTCTCCCCTGGAGACATACTAATCTGATGCATTCCAAGCAATTCCGTATCGGCCCGAGCAATTACTGAGAGGTCTGCAATAGAACCAGCGCCCTGATTCTTGACTTCTACAGAAATGTCGATTTCTTCTCCTACTTGTGGAATTGAGGAAGATATCTCAAACGAATCCTGAACGAATGTTGGATCAGGAGTTAGGTCGTTCACATTGACGCCGCGTACGGCTAAGGAGTAAGGTTGCCATGACCTCCCTCCTCCATGCTGGGCATCTCTCACCCTAACTGTCCATGTACCTGTAGCAGCATTGTCAACCAGTACGACCTCGACATTGTTGACTGAGTCCTTCGTACCGCCCGTGACTGAGCGACCATTAACGAATACATTGCCCTTGTACGATACTTGTCCATTAGGAGAAATTACCTCAAGATCTAGGTCGTTACGTAGTTGAGTGGAGGAAGATGTTGAGCCAGGATAATCGGACCAAGTCAGGACTACTTTGAGAGGTTCGCCGGCTCTTGAAACATCGAAAGTGTAGTCGCTTGTCTGGCCGCTTGATAGTCGAGATCTATCATCAACAAAGATGCCGACATCGCTGCTTGGAATCAATGAGTTGACAAGATTCAATCTGCCCCACCCCTCATCGTCATTCGGGATGTCTCTAGTCCCCATATCTTGGGCTCCCAGAATCAATAAACCCTTGATCAGAGAGCCTTGTGGAGCTGGTCTGTTGGTAATCTCCATCAGATATTCTCGAACTAATGCAGACGCTCCTGCTGCTGCAGGTGTAGCCATAGAAGTGCCACTGTATTCGAGATACCAAGTGTTACTCCATGAGCCTTGAGCATTGTCGGCCTCCTGAGACTTACAAGACCTGACATAATCTCCAGGAGCGACTATGTCGGGCTTGATTCTGCCATCGTCGGTTGGACCGCGACTACTCCAATAGTACATCTCGTCTGGAGCGCCACTGTAGCGGTTCTTGTGTCCTCCAACTGTAATCACATTCTTTGCTGTACCTGGAGGAGATACTCCCGAGTTGCGATCGTTTCCTGCTGCGAAGAGGACTGTCATTCCCTGATACGACCAATATTGGTCCCAGGTCGATGTTCGATCATCAGCGTCCTCAGACTGAGTAGAGTAGCCGCCACCGCCTGAGCCCGAGCCCCAACTGTTTGTGTGTAATCTAGCACCGCCATTGTAGGCAGAGTTGAGCATGCTGTTGATTCCATAACTGTACAACTGACCAGTATCGTCATCTTCCATTGCTTGGAAGTATAACTGTGCCTCAGGGGCAACTCCCTGGTAAGTTCCACTGCTACGGGAACCATCGCCAAGAACTGTACAGGCCACATGAGTACCGTGGCCGTCAGTGGTATCCGCTGTGGAGGAGTCTCCTGGTGTTACTGAGGTCAAGGCTGCAACGCGACCAGAGAAGTCACCATGATCGTCATCTAGGCCTGAGTCTCCTACAGCTATCTTCTGGCCACTACCATTGAGTCCAGTGATGAAAGTGGTCTCGACGGTATTGATACCCATGTGGTTCCTTGCTTGGTCGTTATGTAATACCAGAACAGGCATTGGTGCAATGTAGGCTACTGAGGGGTGTCTAGTGATGTCATCGATATGCTCGATGTCAATCGAGCCCCAGAGTCTCCCCTGCTCCGGCGACCAAGGCTCTGTGAGCCATTGAGAAGCATCTAGCAATGAGTCCTGGAAGTCAAGGCCCGGTTGATTTTGCCGAACTAGATCTATGTTTTTCCAACCGATTACCTCGACTGGGATTTCCCCTTCTCCGTTAATCAGTCTTAGTTCTGGGTGTATGAGTAGAGCTGAGGGTACTTCATGCAGAGAGACGACTTCCTTCAATTCCGCAACCAAAGATAATTCATCGGGCTGACCTTGTATCAGGAATCCGGATGGAGGAATTGTCGATCGAATTTCTACATTGGCTGCTTCCAATATCATCTGTCTGGCATCCCAGAGTCCAACTTGTCCGTCGACAATGGCGATTGAGAGATCGGAACGGTGTTGGGCTAACTCCGAGCTTATCTCGACTCCAAGTAGTAGTCCTGCCTCGGTGTAAACTCCGATGCTGGAGTCAGCTCGGTTGGCGCGAATATCCTCAAATCCATCGTAAATTATTGGTGCTCCAAGATCCTGAATGCTGTCAGGGTCTGGGGCTATCTCGACTCTCTCGGGAGTGTATCCCAACATCTGTTCATCTGATGTGGTGTCATAGGACAAGGGCGAGTAGGATAGCAGTAGTACTGCCAAAACGAGTACCACTGAGCGCTTCTGCATGGGTTTCGCCCGAGAGGGGGCGATTTGAGCGTATGGGTTCTACGAACCCATGACGAGTCATCTGTCTAGAGGATGTGGAAGGATGACCTGTCGAAGAATAGTTGCATGGTCCATTCCCCTACATTGTGAGTCCATCTCTCACTTCTCTCTCCATCATAGGAATCGTAGTAGAGTATGATTTCAATGGTGTAATTTTCCCATACTGATTCTCCGCCTATTTGCAGTTCTAGTTCATCACCAGCAATTGAAGTGTGGGCTGCAATAGAATCTCTGGAGAAGTCTTGTCTGGCTACCTCCAATCCCTCTGAGTCGATGAAACGTATTGTCAAGTCAACATTCTCAATTGCCCTGCTTCCGTCATTGCCTAGCTCAACGAGTACCACATGACCGGGGCCTCCTTCACGGTATACGATATCGACTGCGACTCTGTCATAGGGAACGACCCATGCAACAACAAACAAGGTAGCAACAAGCATTAGCAAGACAGCAATCGAGGCGAAAATAACTCTAGTTGGAGAGATGTGCTTCCTAGCGCTGTCCTCTATCTTCTCAAGAATCTCGTGTGCCAAATCAGCATCAGGATTGATGTCCTCATCCTCGTTCTGATTCTTTATTCTCTCCATCAATCCCATTCAGTCACCGCCCAGAGTTGTAGCTAAGATAGTGAGTACTGCCGAAGAGAACGGTTCCGCTACCATCAGATGCTTGTTCGAGTCGCCCATTCCTGGAACCATATTGAGCATTGAGAGGTCGGATGCCATACCATTAACACCCAATGTAGTACCAGTCGGAAGACCGCCCGAGAACTGAGCGTCTAGGAGAACTCCTCTCAAATCAAATTCTGTATCCTCTATGGTTGCAGATAATCGAGCAGATGCAATAATCCTGCCTCCTTGAACATCATCAATCTCTATGACGCTGTAATAAGGTCCCAATAATTCTCGAACATTGATCGTTGCTCGTTGCAGGTTCTCTCCTAGGACCTCGAGCTCCTCAAGAACAACTGGAGGAGTCGCAGGGATGTTACTCATCCGGACATACAATTTCTCGACACCTTGTCCTCCAGATCGAATCGAAAGACCATATGACTCGGTCATCTTAATCGACATGAAGTCAGTAATTCCCTCTGCTAGTAGAATCACATCTCCCTTCCTATTGATTGCCTTTCCATAAGCTTCAATGTATAGGGAGGCCCCCTCCATAGATGCCTTGAATTCGAGAGTTGGTGAACCCTGGAAAGCGAGTGTCTTGGTGATGTCAAAATCAGTCGATGGTTCTGTAGTTAGATTGATCCATCCTGGGATATTAGTGAGGAAAACTGTCGCTGGCCACCAAGCCGAGTCTAACCATTGCATCTGTTGCAGCATCATCGAGCCTACAGCGGTTCCTTCCCGGCGGTAAATCTCTGGCACGAACATATCAATGCTAATTGCAGTTCCAATACTAGCTTGCAAATCAACTGATTCAGGAATGTCCTCAATCATAACCTCGGTTCTGCTACCAGCAGTCCTGTCGATTAGTAGAACATGAACCCAATCCAGTCTCTCAGACAGGACATAATGAGTAGAAGTAGTAACTTCGGTAATCTGTCCAGCAGAACGAATCTCAAACAGAGCATCGAGTCCAAGATTGGTAGATGAACCAACAGTTAGACCTTGCAGAGTAAGAAGTAAGTCTTGGCCATTGATTCCGTAGAAGTGAACCATTAGCTCACTATGCCCAGGTATCCAACCCTGCATTCCGATTGCGATGTACCAGTCCTCTCCCTCAGGCTTCATCTCTCTAGTCACAGAGAAATCAATTTGAGGTGGTAGTCCGGGCATCCAGACCCTCAGATAGAATCCATCTGCGATACCCGAGGATGCTGCTCGTAGAGCAATCCCGTGCACCCATGTAGGTGCTACAACAGATCCGTCACCATGCCATGCCTCAACTGCCAAATCGAATGAAGAGTCGGCATCTAACATGATGCCGAAGGAGAAGTCCTGCTCCGATTCTGAGCCAGTTGAGATATCAGAAGTAACCCCGGCTAGAACGCTGTTCACAGAGCGTCCTAGATCAGCTATACCACCGATGAAGAAGGCGACTCCAGAAAGTCCGTTTGAAGCATTGAACTCGGGCACATCTAGGCTAGGTCCAGAATCAGAACCGGTTGGAATCTGAACTCCAATTGTGGAAGGCAATGGATCGATTGAGGCTACTACTGAGAGTTGGTTTCCGCCCATTGTAGGTGCGTGACTGACATCAATCCCCAGACTCTTTGTTCCGATTACCGACATCTGTGCTGTACCTCTGCCTGCTGGTCCTGAAGCGCCTTCTTCTGTTGGAGCGGTCCAACCAATGCTGCTCAATCCGGTAATTCTTGCAGAAATCGTAGAACTCTCGGTAACCTGATCGTGGTGGAACAGGAAGTGATCTCCACTCATTGTAACGGGATCTGATGAATTAGTAATTTGAGCCTCGATGGAAGAAATTGGAGTGTCGGATGACCACTCGGTAACTGTGCCAAAGGTAGTTGTGAACGAATTGGGCACTCCGATTATTCTCGCGGCCTGTCTTTGGTCGCCGTCTAAGCCTGCGTAACTAATCGATTCGATATTAGTCGAGGCCTGATATTGGATTCCGTCTGGGCTCACATAGACAGAGAGATTGTCTGGTATATCACTGAGGGTTAATGATTGGAATGACAGGTTCTCAATGCTACCAGTAGGGTGTTCAATGTATGTGAATGCGAAACTCTCATCTGATGCGGTTCGAAGTATAGCAGTCTGTTCATCTAAAATATCATCATCAATCAATGAGAAGGCAGCAATACCGCTGAATCTGAGGCTAGCAGCTACTGGGGCTAGAGGTTCCAGTGGGCCATTTCTACCTTGAATCAGATTGAGTCCTTTGTCCTTCGAGAGGAGTAGATGGTCGCCGGTTGCGACTGGATGGTCACTAGATCCAATTTGTACCATAAGACTGGTCAGAGGCATATCTTCTCTGGTGATCAACCAATTGTCAGTTAGAAGAAGATGGATGGTCCTACCCTCAAGTCCACTGGCTCCATCAACGCCTCCACTGATGACATCAACCACCGCAGAAGGGACATCATTCAGTATAGTTCCAATATCCAAGAACAGATCTACTATGTTAATCAGAACATTGTCTATCACTTTCGATACAAAGTCTAGATTGTCCTCGCTATCGAATTCGCTATCGCTGTTGCTACTTCCTAGCTCGAAAGAGCCATACAGAACTAACGCAGTGGGTATGTCCCTAGCATCGATGTGTATCTTCCTATGATCTTCTTCAACGCCCTGTCTAGTAAACCATGAGTCGTAATCAAGTCGTTCGATTGATTGTGCTGAACGGAGAAGAATCAGCGTCTTTGGAGGGTTAGCAGGATTCACCGGCAATGTAGGGTCGTCGACATTCTGACTAGTGTCCCTAGAGAAGTTCTTGATACCAATGATAAAACCTAATCTGTCTGGTAACTCCCCTGGTAGTTCTGACTGAGAATCATCAGAGCCGAGCATACGGAAAACTCTCTCTATCTCGCCTTCTGATAGAGACCCTTTTGGCATACCTCTGAGCCAACCCAGTGAATCTGTAGTATTCCCATAAGAGCCATCATCGGATTCCTCGGGGGGCAATTCAGACCTGTCTTCATGGAAGTGGATATGTAGGTCTGTTCTCTCATCTGCCCAGTACTCAATAGTGGTCAGGCCTCTCTCTCCGTCGACTAAGTTGTTCTCTGGAAGGACGCTATCGGTTCTGATTACAACCTCAATCTCCTCCGGTATTACCACGGCCTGTCTGTTTGGATGGAATGAGAGTTCGATGTAGGCTAATTCCCACAGATCTCTCGCCCCATTATCGTCGGGAGGCGAGAAGTGCAGATATCCGAAACCCGCAGAGACTCCGCAATTGATGTCATTGTGAGAGGCAAATAGCAACTCGTCTGGAGAATATCTTTCCGGACAGTCACCTCCTCCGGGATTAGTAATCTCGATTGCATAGGGTGCCGAAATAGATGCAAAGGTGATTCCGCTCTGATCGGCTCCGGGATTGATGATTCCAAGAGTCAAAGCCTGAATAAGAGAAGAAATTAGGTCGATGCTGGCACCTGAAATATCGAAATATAGTCTCTCTATTCCTATCCTCAAATCGAATTCCTCTGGGGGATTAGTAAATTTCGAGTCTACTACCCAAATGTATGTCTCTCCTTCTCCAAGTGCTAGTATTGAGTCTGGGCCTGAATAAGCGAAAGCCTTGATCAAAGAGACTGACAATGTATCCAGATGTTGCCAATCAGGGTCATTAATACTGGAGTCGAGAACCCTGACTGAATATGAGATACCGGGTTCCAGCCACAGAGTTCCTCCTTCAATGCCCCAACCTCCAAGGAACTCCCATGCAATCTTGAGACCGACCTCTATGTCATCATCGCCGTCATTATCGATATCGACCTCATGCAGAAGAGGTTCTGAATTGATATCGAGCAACGAGAGAAGCGAGGCAGAGAAACTTACGACCTCAAATTTCTCAACAGTATTGCCCTCAAGATCGGTAAACTCAGTTCGAATCACATAATCGGTGATGTTGATTATGGTCTGCCAAATATTCAGAACTTCACCTGGAGCATTCTCTTGGTTTGACAATAACTGGTAGGTGCTTGGATGAACTGGTTCAGGAGGCGAAGTCTGAACCATACTGATTCCATCGGTAACCGAATCTATGGCTGAAAGAGGATCTGAGGAAGAAACTGGAGTTACAGAATTGCTGACACCCTCGATTATTGGTCCTGCTATCTGGCCAACAGAATTACTGTCAAGCATCTCCTCCCTCTCATCTAAGACACTTGAGAGTTCATCGAGGATACCAAAATCATCGGACTCGAATCTTGCCTCACCATTCACCGCTGACATCGGAGAAAGAGTGGGTATGAGTAGTAGAGCGACGATGAGAATCGTGTGTGAGTGACCTGTGCTAGGGGCCCTGCTGACCAACCTGACTGCGTCACTACTCATGTTCGCACCTCCTAGAGGTGCGCTAAAGGGTATTGCCCTGCATGAATCGGTAATCCAGCGATACAAGCGAATGGGGTTCAGTCGAGTGAGACCGATTCAACGGAGCCGCAATGAGGGCATTCGGTCCTAGCTGCATCTACTCCAGGAGGCATCGTAACCTCAAACATCTCGCCGCATGAGGAGCAGTTCTGCCTAACTGTTCTATCCGAGGTTTCTGACTCCTCTGGAGTTGGTTCTTCTTCGCTTGGCTCCCAGTTGGATACTTCTTCTGCGGAGGTTTCCTCATGAGAATACTCGACCTCTTCTCTCTCAACGGCCTCGTCATCCTCGAATTCAGATAGAAGATCGCTGCTGATACTTGGAGTGTTAGACTCGGAATTTGTTTGCGACGATGCTTGTAATAATTCTGCTATGTCTGGATCAATCTCGGCACCATCATCCTCACCCATAGCAGAGGTAATTCCCTGAGTTGATCCGGACATGCCACTGGAGTAGTCCCCGAAGACTTGGGTCTGCGGTTGTTGCTGTGGCTCAGACTGAGATGCTCCGCCGTAGCCACCTCCCCACATCGCCTTCTGTTCATCTACAGATGGAGGTGCAGCAGCAGGCTCATCTTCTTCGGATTCTTGTTCCGCTAGCATCGCCGACATTCTGCGGTTGGACATTACTCTCCAAACAACTAGAGCGATTACAATCAGAGTTAGCAGTCCTCCGCCTGCCATAATTAGCAAACTGGTCAAGTCTGAATCGTCAGATTCTGAGCCACTCAGAACATTGACCAGTATCTCAAACTCCGAGATTAAGCCTGCCTCATTCTCGATTCTGCAGACTACGGTTGTCGGTCCCGATGTATCGTAGCTCCATAGGACCGAGTCGCCGAATTTGTCAGCATCATTTCCTGAGTCACCATCTGAGTCGGAGTCGATTGAGTCGTCTAAATCCCAAGTAATCATCAGTTCAGGAGACTCTGAGTCAGAAGCATTCGCCTCAAATCGGAAGGTCTGTCCAATCTGTAAGGTAATCTCAGTTGGATTGTCTCCAATTGCAGGAGGAGTTGAGTCGTACAGGCTGATTGATGCGGTTTCCTCAGACACTCTACCTGAATTGTCAGTCGCTCGCATTGTGACCGTATGGAGTCCGGCAGAGTAGGTTGCATCGAAAGAGTATGTGAACACCGTTGCTCCATTCTCGTCCCCGGAGTAATTCTCAATCAGAATGCCATCAATCAACCACTCGATTGTATCGACCCCCCAGTTGTCAGTAACCTGGCCGCTAAGTATTACATCCTCTCCATAAGTTCGCTCTAGAACTGAAGAGACACCAATACTGACTTCGGGATCAGAGATGTCGGCTACCTGAATTTCTTGGTATACGCTCGCGCTGCGAGTATCTGTTGCGACTACCGTGAGTCTGATGGTAACGGTGGTTGGATTGGCCCAGCTGACATTTACTACGGCCCCGGTGTGGTCGTCCTGGCCGTCGCCGTCGGTGTCCCAGCGGAATCCAGAGTCAGGAATCTGATTGGAATTGTTTGGTGTCTGCCGGGCATCGAGCATCACAGTAGAGGCGACATCGACCACATCTAGTGGGACATCGGATTCGATGACTGGTTCTAGGACTGGTGTAAGTGATAGCATCACGGTTACTGCAATGGACTCAGTTCCTGCGCCTCCGCCAGCAGGTCCGGCTCGATTATCTACTACCAAGTAGAGATTTTCTCCTTCGTAAGTCTCAGTTGCAAGCCAAACCATGTCCCTTTCTTGAGTAATCAGTAGCATATCAGTTCCCTGAACACGCGATGCTGCAGTTCCTCCTTGCTCGTAGGTCTCGACTTGTGATGCTGTCATCAGGAAGACATCAGGGGCACCTTCCATTGTGTTGGCTTCCATTCTGACCTGTGTTCCTGTATCAACCACGAAGGGGCCATGTAGAATTGAGTGCTCTCCCGGACTGAGTCTGACGATGGTGTCGGCTAGGGTGAAGGGGCCCGGTGTTACCGGAGATGAGTCCAGAGTGACAGAGGCGGCTGATCCGCCCTGAGCGCCATCTCCCATGTCTTGAGGGTGGGCCAAGTTGTCGATTACTAGATACCAGCGAGTGGGGTCCCTGTCGTTTGGTACAGTCCAATGCCAGGAACCGGTGCCATTGAAATTCTCGAAAACCGAATTTCTCTCCCAGATTGCATCGCTCCTGTAAGACTGCTCATTCTGATAGACTGAAATTGAGTTAACCGAGAAAAGCAGAATATCGATGCTTGAATCAGTAGTCAAATCGAAGGAATGGATTTCTCCTGGTTGCAGCTCTCCCAGATCGACTCTGACACAGGACTGATCTCCGACATTCCAGTTGGCTGGCATCATCGATAAGTCGGCGTTGATGCAGGAAATCACTCCCTTAGGAGTGGCCTGTGCGAGAGGGGCGCTACTGGCTAGTAGTAGGGCGATTAGTAAGGCAGTGGTGGCTCGGCGCACGCTGAACGGTTTGCCTTCTACTTTTGAATCGTATCGCAATCGCGTTCATCACATGCTCAAGCGTTTCTTGCGCTATGAGGCGTTCCTCGGAACGGGAGTAGGTGGGAACCACCTGAGGATCATTACATCGCCAATTGAACGGATCCAATTCCAAGGAATCGCAACATGAATCCTGCCCTCGACTAAGTCAGCGGGTGGATCAGAAACAAACACATGGGTGCAGCGCCATCCATCAGTCTCGATGACGGTATCATGAACAGTTCCCAGTAGTCTGCCGTCCGGTAGGATGACCGGTAGGCCACGAATATCGGAAACCTGGCAATCCGCCATGGCCCGCGCCGATGTTGAACAGGCATCAACCTGACGGAAGCGAAGTGCTTACTTGCCGCGGTTTTTGTTGGCCTTTAGGCTGGGCCGAAGTTTCTCTGCTCCCTTGCCCTTATTCATCAGACCGCGTCCGCGCTTACCGGCGCTGGTCTTGCCTCGGAAGGCTCTGCCACGGTGGCTGTTACCACTTGATACCCATCCGAAATTCTTGTCTGACTTGATTACAGGGTGAGATGGATCTAGAAGGATGACTTCGTAGAACTTGTTCTTGCCGTCCTCTCCAACCCAGTATGAGTTCAGGACCTCGAGGTTAGGGTAGCGCCTGCTGACTCTCTCCTCGGCCATTCTCTGGATTGACTTGCCCATTGTGATCTTCTTGATACCCGTCTTGGAGGGCTTGCGCTTCATGTGGATCTTGCTCCTTCGCAGACCACCACGGCGCACTCTTGTCCTTACCACGACAACGCCCTGCTTGGCCTTGTAGCCCACTCTGCGCGCGGCGTCTATGCGTGTAGGGCGGTCAATTCTCTGGTAAACTGGTTCTCTTCTCCAGCCTGCCATTCTGTCACGGCGGTAACGAGGAGGTAGCGATGCCTTCGGAGTCTTCCAAAGTGAACGAACATGCTGTTGTACACCCATACTATCTACCTCGCAGCGCGCCGCCGACCAAACTCTCCTTTATGAGGCTGCCCACATCACTGAAAGGCCGTTTGAGTGAGTATTGGTCCGCGCTCCCGGACTTGAACCGGGGACCCCCTGATGGCTGCC
>DAON01000018.1 GCA_002501885.1 Euryarchaeota archaeon UBA220
GGTCCTTCAATAGGGTTCTGAAAGCAGACTTGTCCGTCGACGCAATCATGAGGTGTGTGCACTTGCCAAGATTATGCGATGCACCGTAATTGGGGCAGGAGTTTCCGGTCTTTCTTGTGCAATCAGGTTGCTGGAGTCTGGCCATCAAGTCGAAGTGGTTTCTGACAAGTTCAGTCCGGATACGGTATCTGATGTGGCGGCAGCGATTTGGTATCCCTTCCTTGCGGCACCGGTTGACAAGGCCGACAGATGGGGTTTGGAGACATATTCTGAATTAGAGAGGTTTGCGAAAGAAGTACCTGAGGCTGGAGTCACGATGCGTGATGGCAGGGAATACCTCAGGCAAGTTGTAGACCTCCCAACATGGGGAAGTAAAATTGCTGCATTCCGAGTTCTAGAAAGTGACGAGATTCCCAATGGCTATGTCTTTGGATGGGAATTTAGAGCTCCGGTAATTGAGATGCCATTGTATATGCCATGGCTAAAGTCGAAAGCGGAGAGAATGGGTTGCACATTCAGACAAGATAAGATTGGTGATCTATCAGAAGTTCCTGGTGATGTTATTGTCAATTGCGTAGGATTGGGTGCTCGCGAGTTGTGTGATGACGAGGAAGTCATTCCAGCTCGTGGGCAGATCTTATTCATCGAACAGGACCCTGGAGTTGGGCACTTTGATCAGCAACCTGAGACCCTAACATATACAATTCCTAGAAGCGATGTTACAGTTCTAGGAGGCACTGCTCAGGTTGGCGACTGGAGTCTCGAACATAGGCCCGAGGATGATGATTTGATTCTGAGTAAAGTAGAGGCCCTATGGCCCGATCTAGACAGGAGTAAGATCATCGGAGGAAATGTTGGTCTGAGGCCTTCGAGAAGCGAAATTCGTCTCGAATTAGAGGAAATCGAAGGAAGGTTGGTCGTCCACAACTATGGGCACGGAGGAGCAGGAGTTACACTATCTTGGGGGTGTGCAGAAGATGTTGTTTCACTCATAGAGGGCATCCAATGAATGAACAAACAGAAATTTTCGATATCGTAGATGAATGTGACGAAGTAATTGGAAGTGCTAGTCGCGAAGAAGTTCATAGAAAGGGCCTGAAGCATAGATCTGTACATCTACTAGTTTTCAATAGAAAAGGGGAAGTCCTACTACAGAAAAGATCGATGCAAAAAGATACATTTCCGGATACTTGGGACTCTACGGTTTCTGGACATGTAGACTCTGGCGAGGACTACGACCAATCAGTAATCCGAGAATCAATTGAAGAAATGGGAATTGAATTTGACAGTGTGCCAGAAAAGATGTTCAAGATAACAGCCTGTGAAGAAACTGGCCAGGAGTTCTGCTGGATATACTGTCATCACCACGATGGACCATTTTTCCCCAATGAGGATGAAATCTCAGAGGCGAGGTGGTTTTCTCCAGAAGAGTTAGAGAATTTACCGCTACAAGACTCGTCTATTTTCTCACCAGCATTCTCTCTAATCTGGAGAATGCTGATGAGAGACTCAGAAAGCGACTCTAGTATGCAGACTTAGTCGTAGTAATCACTACTGCTCCAATCTTGTATGGGTCGCCATTCGAAGACGGTCTTCTGTCTTCTAGCCTGCCCTTCCAACCGTCCTCAATGGTACCGATTGGTATCCTGATGGAGGCGCCTCTGTCCGATACGCCGTAAGAGAATTCGTCGATAGATTGCGTCTCATGGAGCCCGGTTAGCCTCTGCTCGTTGTGAGCGCCATAGACATCCATATGCTTCTTGATGTTCTGTCCGAAGGCCTCGCATATCTCACTCAGAAGTTTCTCGCCTCCTATTTCTCGCATCTTGCCGTCACTGAAGTTGACATGCATTCCTGAACCATTCCAGTCAGTAGCTCCTAGTGGCTTTGGATGCCACTCAATTTCTAGGCCGTACTTCTCAGCATTCCTTTCAGCCAAATAGCGAGATACCCAAATCTGATCTCCAGCTTCCTTCGCGCCCTTTGCGAAGATTTGGTACTCCCACTGCCCTACGGCCACCTCAGCGTTAATCCCCTCTACATTTAGGCCGGCATCTAGGCACATATCCAAATGCGCCTCGATGATATCCCTACCAAACGCGTTGCTTGCTCCAACGGAGCAATAGAACTGCCCTTGTGGAGTCTGATCTCGAGGAAATCCATAGGGCAGATTGGTCTCAGGATCCCATAGGAAGTACTCCTGCTCATAACCAAACCAGAAGTCATCATCGTCCTCTTCTATTGTCGCCCTTCCGTTGGTATCATGAGGGGTGCCGTCAGCATTCAGGACTTCGCACATCACCAAGTAACCGTTAATCCTGTCTGGATCGGGACAAATGAAAACTGGCTTCAAGAGGCAATCTGAATCCCCTCCTTCAGCCTGTAGAGTTGAGGAACCGTCGAATGACCACATTGGGCATTCATCTACAGTTCCACCAAAATCTGATCTAATCATCGTTTTACTTCTCAAGCTCTGTGTTGGTTCGAATCCATCTAGCCAGATGTATTCCAATTTGGACTTAGTTACCATAGGCTAACCCGAATATAATACGGTACTTATACTGAATGTATGTATAGACAATAATATATATTCTATTAATAGCATCATAAATTATCTTATTTCCTGAACAAATGTACAATATTCTATATGAATATGGAAGTAGATTAATCATTGGTGGAAAGAAAATCGTTGCAGGGAGTCAAATGTTCAGCAAAAGATTCTGGAAACTACATGGAATGAAATCAAGGCAGGTTGATAGCCAGAAGGGTGTGGAATTGGAATATGGGCTTGAAGGATGCTTGGGAGATTCCAGAGTTCCGTCGCCTGCTGATAGGAAACGGCGTCAATACGCTGGGTAGTTCAATATTCATCATAGGCATGGGATGGACGATCGCTCAAGTCGGTGGAGCTAAGGCATACGGCCTAGTATTCACTGCCTACTTCCTTGGACATCTGCCTCTGCTACTTTACGGAGGAATGGTAGTAGATAGGATGCCAAGAAGAACTGTTGCACTAGTCGCAGATTTATCTCAAGCTGTTCTCGTTGCTATTGCGATGTTGGCATTGATGGCAGGATTTGATGTAATCAATACATTACTCGTGATTACTTTCCTCACAGGAGGTGCGGGCGCGTTTTCAATCCCTGCCATCGGAGCCTTGGTTCCAGACTTGGTGGAAGAAAATATTCTCCCTCAGGCTAATGCCCTGAGAGGAGTGGCGATGACTGCAGCTTGGATGTTAGGTCCTCTAATTGGTGGGGCGACTGTAGAGCGCTGGGGAATTGAGGCTTGTCTGTTCTTGGATGTGCTGACTTTCCTGTTTAGCGGAGTAGTTCTTTGGACTATCTCTGAAATTCCAATCGATAGAGATGAAGATACGGAGAGCCTGCGTGAAGAGATAGTCGAGGCTTGGGCTTTCGTCAAGACTCAGCCATGGCTATTTGCAGGTATTTTCATGTTCATGATTTGGCATGTTGGAGACTCCGCTATTGAGATTGGAATTCCATTCATCATAGAGAGTAAGAGTTTGGGGGCAAGGGAATTCGGGCTGTTTGGAGCGGTCGGTGCAGGAGGGGCAATGATTGGCTCAGTAATTGCGGGCATGAGGCCGATTCCAAAGGAATCGCGAGGAACGGTGTTCTACATTTTCATTGGAGGGATTGCTTGGTGCATGCTAATGTGGGCCATGCCTATCCCATTCTGGCTAATTCTATTGTTTGCTCTCATTGAGGGAATTCTGGGGGGAACTCTGGGTGTTATTTGGAGGACCACAATGTCGGATAGTGTAGATCAACATCTGCGAGGTAGAGTAAACTCTCTCGATGCTATTGGGTCTCTGATATTCATCCCTTTAGCCCCGGTTCTGGGCGGATGGATGATAGAGACAACGAATGTCCTGACTACATACTCAATCGCTGTAGCCTTCATGGTTCTGACAACTACTGCAGGATTGATTGTGCCTTCATTCAGAAGATTTGACAGAATCGAACATCCAGATTTCCCGATTACTCTCGATCAAAATCGATCTGACTAATATCAACTGAGAACCACTTCTGATAGTAGTCATACTGCACCTTGACTACTATTGCCACTAATACGAGATACAATGTCCAAGCAGCTGCTGTCCGCCCCATCATTATTGGTAACTCAACAAGAACTAGTCCATCGAATAAGATACATATCACAGCATATACTACCCTTCCTAGCGTCATGAAAATGCCCTCTCCCTCTTGCGCTAGAACTCTCTTGACTCGGTTCTCTCGCCACTTGTCTGCCGATCTCTTCAGCCTCCAGAATGCTGCCTCTGCCTCCTCTTGCTTGTCGATAAATGCTGGAGGATACTCTGATGCATCCTCCTCAGGAGACTTTGTCATAGTAATCTACTCCGAGTGAATAGGGAGACTTCCGCCGAATTCGACCGGGAAATGACATGCAACTTTGTGCCCCTCGGACAATGTTTCGAGTTGGGGTTCTTCGACATCGCATTTGCCCTTAACTGCAATAGGGCATCTGGTATGGAAACTGCAACCGCTAGGAGGATTGGCAGGGCTGGGCACATCACCCGAAAGGACAATTCTCTCGGTTTTCTCTGCCTCCAGCGAAGGCTGAGGTATTGCAGACAATAGGGCGTGAGTGTAGGGGTGGGCTGGGTTAGCGAAGAGTTCGTCAGTTTCAGAAATCTCAACAATCTTTCCTAGATACATCACCGCGACTCTATCACTGATGTGATTGACAACATTTAGAGAGTGAGTAATGAAAATGAAGGTCAGTCCACGCTCCTTCTGGATAGAATCTAGTAGATTCAGGACCTGTGCTTGAACTGAAACATCCAATGCTGAAGTGGGCTCGTCTAAGAGTATGAAATCCGGGTCCAATGAGAGTGCTCTAGCTAGTGCAATCCTCTGTTTCTGGCCGCCCGAGAACTCGTGAGGGAATCTATTCATATGATTCGGTTTTAGCCCGACGACTGAGAGTAAATCTGCCACCTTTTTGGTAAGTTCTGCGCCGTCTGCCAAACCGTTCACCAGAAGTGGTTCACCAATGATTGATCGGACTGACATCCTTGGATTCATCGAGCCACCTGGGTCTTGGAATACAATCTGTAAGCGTCGTCTCAGTTCCTTCTGATCTATGTCCCTAATATCTTCTCCACCGAAGGTTATGGTGCCATCCGTCATTGGGATGAGGCCCATTACCAATCTACCCAGAGTCGTCTTACCGCATCCAGACTCTCCTACAATCCCAACAGTTTCTCCTCTGTTGATTTCCATGTCCACGCCATCAACTGCTCTGACATGAGCCTTGACTGGAGAAAACATACCCTCTTTGATGGGGAACCATTTCCTAGCATTACTAATCGAAATAAGTGGACCAGCACCATTTTCAGAGACCGAATCGTTTGACTCGGGAGATTCAATAGTCACTGAACGCTCACCTCCGATTGTAGAAATTGTTTGGCAGAGAAGGCTCGTTGAGCGTCCTCTAGGTCATCGGTGAGTTCTGTATGATGGCAAGAGGCAAAGTGGCCCTCTGAGACTTCTTCCATAGGTGGAGGAGTGGACCTGCACAAATCATCGGCGAATGGGCATCTTGGATGGAACCTACAGCCCTCGAATACGGTGTTCGGATCAGGCACTTGGCCTGGGATGATTGGTAGGTCGGTTCTGACCTCTCCTTCCTCTTTGATTCTCGGAATACTGTGAAGAAGTCCAATCGTGTAAGGCATTCTAGGTGAGCCCAGGACCTGCTCAAGAGAACCTGTCTCGACGACTGATCCAGCGTACATCACCGAGACAGCATCACAGGTCTCAGCGATTACTCCCAAATCATGAGTAATCATCATGATAGCAGTTCCCTCCCTGTCTCTAAGATCTTTCATTAGGTCGAGAATCTGGGCCTGTATGGTGACATCTAGAGCTGTAGTGGGCTCATCGGCAATCAGCAGTTTGGGCTCGCAAGCCATCATCATAGCAATCATTACCCGTTGCCTCATTCCTCCAGATAACTCGTGAGGATACATCTTAATCACGGCTTCCGGATTGGGAATTTTTACCTCCCTTAGAATATTCACAACCTGTCGAGAATGAGCAGGATCGAGTCTCAAGAATCCTGAAATTTGGATCGGAGGAATTGCAAGGATTGCAACAGATCCGAAGATTGTCATCAGAACTCCAAAGGGGATCCAAAGAAGTATGAATAGCACCACATATCCCACTATAATTTGCGGAGTTTTTGTCAGTGCAATCTCAAGTTTATTCAAAAATAAATTGAGTTTCTCGGGGAGATTGAAGTAAGCCCAAACTCTGGTTACTCCGTATGCAGAAGCCACCAACTCGGCCAAAACTATGAGAGTAGTCCCTGCCAATGATGTTCCTAGTGATGCAGGGGCAATCACAAGAATGGAACCAATAATTATGACTAACTTTGATGCGAATATCAGAGGAATGGCTAAGAAGTCCAAAACTAAACTAGAGTTCCCACTTTGTTGGACTAGGAAAATGAAAAAGAAAGTACCCAGCAACTGTAAACCAGCTTTCTTGTCATTTCGAATGAAATTATTCAACAAAGTTACTGGATACAACAATGCTTGTACTATTCTAGAACCCAAGGATGATTCTGCAGCATCTAACTTACTATGTTGTCTAAGAACCTCTGCAACCTGTTTCTCCACCGTGTATAGAGGATTCAGGGCGGTCATCGGCTCTTGGAAAATCATACTGATTTTGTTTCCTCTGACGGACCTTAGGAACTGTTCGTGATGTCTTCTTGGAGTGTTTATTACGAATATGAAAAACATGACTATCAGTAGGAATACAAGGATAGTCGCTCCGATGAGGAAGCCTACTAATGGATCTCTGAAGAACCACAACATTGCGAGGATTAGGCAGAGTCCAGCAATAGATGAAATTGCCTTCAATACCGACAGGGTTTTGGCAGTAACTTCCGGGACTTCATGGATTAGTTCCTTGTCCTCGAAAGTGATACTCCCCTCATCTACATCGCATGATGCAAGTCCAATTGTGACTAGCGAAGTGACCGACTTGCCGCATCCTGATTCTCCGACGACACCCATTATTTCGCCTTCTTTTACTGAAAGAGAAACTGAGTGCAGGGCTTCCACTGGTCCATCAAGAGTATCGAAATGCACTCTAAGATTCTGAATATTTAACAGATCAGACATATGATTACCTCCTATTCTTGGGATCTACTACATCCCTCAATCCATCTCCTAGAAGATTGAATCCTAGCGTGGTGACAAGAATTGCCATTCCAGGATAGAAAACTAGCCAATTATCCTGAGGGAAAAAGGCCCTTCCGTCAGAAACCAGTTTGCCCCACTCTGCAGCACCGGGTTCTGCTCCCAGTCCGATGAATGATAGTCCTGAGGCAGACAGGATGGTTCCGCCGATATCGAGAGTAAATGCCACTAGCAACGGGGCCCATGCATTCGGTAGTATGTGACGGAACATGATTCGTCCAGAAGGCGCCCCTACACTTCGAGCGGCTTCTACGAAAGTCATCTCCTTCACATACAGGACCTGTCCTCTGATTAGTCTCGCATAACCTGGCCAGCCAGTGAAGACTAATGCGATTTGTATCTTCCAAAGCCTATCGAAGTTCTCGATTACTGTGATGTTGCCCTCATCATTACCTGACCAAAGGAAGATTATGGTCGCGGCTAAGAAAATCATAATTGTTCTGAAAGTCAGATAACGATATGGATTCCTCCAATCGAGTGCATCCTTGGCTCTCATGCCTATGCCTTTGATTGGGATCATATCGATTAAGTGTCGATCCAAGACTAGAATGAAACCAATGAAACAGAGAGCGAAAATTGTTGCCGCTAACCTCCATGTCCTTGATTCTCCAATTTCGAAAATATACTCCCATGGCCCTAGGGCCAAGAAAACAAAGAAGATTCCGAAAATTAAGATGGCCCTCACAAAGACATATGATGAATCGCTAGATGAATTTGGAGCAATTGACTTAGGAAGAAGAGTCGTATCTATTTGGGAACGAACAAAGACTGCTAAAAACCCGATAGGAATCAGTAATGCGAACCATAATGGTAGAGTGAAGTCTTCTACAGCCTGGAGTGCTGCGACAAATGCTAGTGCTAGAATTAGCCCTGGAACTGCGAAGAAGATATCCGTAATTCTCATTATCACCTCATCGACTCTTCCTCCGAAGTAGCCGCTGATGCTACCAATAATTGTTCCAATAATCACTGTCAAAGTGGCTACTGTGAAACCAATCTGTAAAGAAACCCTAGAGCCGTACAGAATTTTACTGAACATATCCTGCCCTTCTTCGTTAGTTCCGAAGATACATACATCCCAGCCATCCGGTAGCCACCAGTGGTGCATTTCTTCGTTGTCAAACATGTATGTGATTGTAATTTGATTGACTGAATTATTCTCCATCAATTCGTCTGAAATCCAGAAGTAGGAGTTATTGGATGGTTCTAGGTAAAGAAGATCTAGGGGCAGAGGATATCCCTGCCGATCTACCAAGGCCCTGTAATCTGTAACTACAAGTGTGTCTTGATAGAATGAGCTGTCTTCAGCGATTCTAGTGGGGCTCAGGGCGAGAGTTCCATTCTCGTCCCATCGTCTAAGTTCAGTCAGCGATACTTTCTGTTCGCGCATATCACATTCCTCAGAGAAGGGCTCCTTCCTTTGGGGTTCGTAATCGATTGACCAAACATCCCTGGTATCCTGTATGTCTCTGCCTGGATGTTCGACTGCAATATCATCAGCAAAGATGGCAATTGTACAGACTGAAAGCACCATGAAAAGTCCGACGATAGCCAATAATGATCTTCTGTATATCTTCCAAGTTCTAACCAAATCAAACCTAGTCTGATATAGTCGCTCAGAGAGTCTGCGGCGACTTTCCGCCCTTTCTTCCTCTCCATCTTTCCAAGTCATTCTAGCCTCACCCTCGGATCTACAACGCCATACAAGATGTCAACAACCAGATTTGACAATAGGAAAATTACGGCTGTAATCAGAGTAACTCCCATCAGTACTGAGTAGTCCAGATTGATGATTGCATCAACGGCTACATTGCCCATTCCGTAGAATGCAAAGATGGACTCAGTCAACACAGCCCCGCCAATGGCTCCGCCTATCGAGAAACCTAGAATCGTCAGAATAGGAATGAGTGCGTTCCTGCATGCGTGAACGATGATTACTCTGGACTCAGAAAGACCCTTTGCTCTGGCAGTTCTGACATAATCTTCGTTCATCACTTCAAGCAGGCTGGCTCGCATGTATCTCAGAAGAGAACCCGCACTAGCTATTCCCAATGTCAGCGATGGGAGTATGAGATGAGACAGAGTATCATTGAATAGTAGAGAATTAGATGCGTAATCTGGATGAATGGAGTCGAGTGCTTCGTCAGTCACAAACCAACTATCGACCAAGTGGAATCCAGTTCCTCCGGATGGATACCAAGAAGGATAGCATGCAATTCCTGAGATTGCTGTGTCGCAAAGAGCGGATGTTCTATCTGGATAAGTAAGGGCCGCATCGTGCCTACCATATATTGGAAGACATCCTCCTTCAGTACCAAAAATCGGATCGCATATCCCCCCCACATCCGAACCGGTTCCCAGATAGAGTTGGAGCATCATAGCGAGCCAGAAGATTGGTAGAGAGACAAAAGCGATTGCCAGAAAACGGGAGATTTGGTCGAAGGTCTGGTCTTGCTTGACTGCACTTAGAATCCCTAGAGTGATTCCAATAGGATAAGCGATTAGCAGTGCGAATAGTGTCATCTCCAATGTAACAGGTGCGGCATCTCTGACAACCTCTGCAGTAGGGCGATTGTAGGAAGTTGATTCTCCCCAATCTCCCTCGAGAAGATTTTGCAGATAAATTGTGAATTGCTCGGTTACTGGTTTATCCAATCCAAGACGCTCAATTTGCAATTCTAGCATTGTCTTTCCTGTCACAGGATCTACAAGGCCGCACCTCTCGCCGCACAGAATTGCAGCCGGATTAGATGGAATTATCTGTGCAATCATGAATGTGAAAACGGTCACACCAATCATTACTGGAATCAACAATAGGATTCGTCTAACGATGAATTCACTGGTCTTCATATTGGCTCACATCCTTTCTTTTCAGAGCAATTTCTCTCCGAGAGGTTTTCCTATCTATTCCCCTATGCTCCACGCTCGCCATGCCGTATGAATTTGTTACCCCACGCCGGGCCCAAGGGCCCGACGCGAGGTTTTTCGTAAATCCGACCTCAATTGGTTAGTTTCAGCACTCGCCGACGTAGGCGCCTTCGAGCATTGCCAACTTGTCCCAGTTGAAGTAGTAGTCTCCGCCGATAGCGTCGTAGGCTGGTGGGCACATGTGCACCGATCCAACTCCTACACCAGCTGACTGACCTAGTAGGGCCATAGTCGGGCTGGTTACCCATAGCTCGAATGCGTCTGCATACAGAGCTGCACGGGTGTCGCTGTCTAGCTCCTTCCTAGCGTCTAGGAGGATCTGGTCCAACGCATCGTTGTGGAAGTGTCCGTGGTAGGCGTCTCCGCCAATGTCAGCGCTTCCTGCGAATGGTGACCAGTAGTTGTCAGGGTCAAGGTAATCTGGACCCCAGCCGATGACCCAAAGGTCCCACTTGCCGTAGATGTAGTTGTCAATCACGGTAGCCCAAGGCTGGTCAGCATTGTCGTTGACAATACCAATCGACTCTAGAGCAGGACCCCAGAGCTGAGCAACAGCGATACGGTTGTCGTTACCAGTGTTGGTCAAGATTCTGACCTGGTTCGGTAGGCGGCACTCGGTACCATCGCGGTCTGCCTCAGCAACTACGGATGGCTCTCCGGTCAGTGTGATCGATGAACAATCGTACTGTCGGATGAATCCTGCATCGTCAAGAATCTGCTCGGCGTAGTCAAGATCGTAGGTGAACACCTCATACTGTGTGTCATCGTAAGGGAATCCGGTTGGAATTGGCCCGTAGATAGGAGACAATTCGCCCTTGTAGGACTCACTCTGGATGGTGTCATAGTCAAGGGTGTAGGACAAAGCCTGCCTTACCTCTGAGACACTCAGGACGTTGCAGTCGTTTGTTCCATCTCCATCACAATCGTGGTTGATGATATCGATGGTGTTTCCATCAGCATCGTCAGCCTTAGGCATGTGGTTGTATGGTACGTTAACTACGACATAGGAAGGTCGGTATGTGCACCTGAATCCTTCCTTTCCATATGCGTTTGGTAGGTCCTCCATGTTCTCGCAGAACTCAGTCTTCTGAGCAGACGGGATGTATGCTCGGTCAACCTCTCCATCCTGTAGAGCAAGGACGCGTGTCTGAGTCTCCTCGACTAGGTCAATGACTACTCTGTTGATGTTGTAGTCCGACTCTTCCCAGTACATCCAGTTAGGCTCTAGAACGGCACGGGTGCCGCGGGCCCACTGAGTGACCATGTATGCGTTGGTTCCTGCACCAATAGGTGCCTCGTCCATCCACTCGTGGCAGTAGTCATCCGAAGTGATGTTTCCATCCTCATCGGTCTCAACGACTCTGTTATCCTCACAAAGATCAGCGTTGATTACTGATCCGACAGTGTAAGCGATAGTTGCCACAAACGCGGACGATGGGTCGTAAATGGTTACAGAGAATGTGTTGTCATCAATCACTGACAGACTCTCTCCGCCCATGTCATCGTGGTTGCCATCTGCATCGTTGCAGTCGAACGACTGTGTCAGAATCCAGTTGACTCCAGATGATGGTGCGCCCATTCCAATCACACGGCACCAGGAGTAAACTGCATCAGATGCAGTCATCTTGTCACCGTTGCTGAAATAGACATCGTCACGCAGTGTGAAGGTGTATGTTAGTCCATCTTCACTGACTGTGTGGCCTGTCGCCAGGCGTGGGACGATTATCGAACCACCATCGCCGTCACCCTCGTATCTGTAAAGGGTATCATAGACATTGGAGATGATATCTCCAGAAGCCGAATCATAAGCATCGGCAGGGTCGTGAGTGTCTGCCTCACCGATGGTCATTATCGTCATCTCACAGGGGTTGTTGGTACCCAAGTCTCGGCACTTTCTGGAAACAGAAAGGTTGTACCAAGCATCTGCGAATCCCATGTCTCCCGAAGCAAAGTGGGACATGATATCAGACTGTGCCATACCATAGTCGCAAGAGCCATCATCTGTTTCCGCATCTGCGTTGTAGTTGTTAGCTCCGTCGTCCATGCAGCCTTCTACTGGAGGCTCTGGCTCAGGTTCTGGCTCAGGCTCTGCGTATGTACACGAGCCGTCATCCTTAGTGGCGTCGGGGTTGTAGTTCTCGGCGTCTGCATAGGTGCAACCTAGTACATCTTCGACAACTGGGTCCTCGTCATCGTCATCCGAACCGGCACAACCGGCAAGGGCTGACGCAATCATTAGCGTGCATAGAAGTGTTGCTTTTAGCTTAGACTTCATACTTCCAGCGTGTACATATAGAGTATATAGAATCAATGCAAAATGAGTCAAAATACACCGATTGTGAGGGTTTTCAGAGTAAATATAGAGGAATAACGGAATTGCATTTCGGTTGCAAATCAGAATGGTGGACGTGCCGAGATTTGAACTCGGGGCCTCTTCCATGCCAAGGAAGCGCGCTTCCAAGCTGCGCCACACGCCCAGTGGACTTGCCACCTACGACGCCCATTTAAGGAAAGTGGG
>DAON01000043.1 GCA_002501885.1 Euryarchaeota archaeon UBA220
TACTGTAATATCACAAAGTGCTGCACAGAAGTATGTCCTGCTGGAATTAACATCACAGATAACGCGATTATTCCTCTCAAGGAAAGAGTAGTTACAGAGTATTACGATCCATTGGCCATGATAGCAAGGAAACTAGGAATCGGTCAAAAGTAGCGTACGCTACGCTACTATGGTGGGCTCGAACACGAACAAGAGACGGAAAAAACGCCTAGAGGCGCTTTGTTCCGCTCTTGCTTACGTTGGCCTTCTTGATCTTGGCTGGTAGCCATGCAGGGCCGTTAGCAGGCTTGTCAACCATCTCAGTCCAGCCCTTGAAGACGTGGACCTTGTTGGTCCCGCGCTCCCTGAGCTCTATGCTGGTGACTCCACGGGTAGCTGCCTTTAGGGCCGCTCCGCGTGGCTGCTTGCTTACGAATACCTGTGTGGTATCTTTTCCGCCTTCCATCAGTACGAAGTATTTCTTTCCAGACATGTAGCAATTCCTCCGTCTCGTGGGCTTTCGAGAGAGATAATGAAGTTATGGGATGAAATTCGCTATACTGCGCCCCAATTGGGGGTTTTTCTGAAAATCCGACTGACTCAATCACATTTCTGCGCAGGCTAGCGTTTTCGTGTTCGAAACGCCTGGGATAGACCTGATTTGCTCAACAACACTACGTGCGATGTCCCCGATATCATCTCCTTCGACCTTGATTATTAGATCGTAATCGCCGAACAGAAGATTGGTGTCCGAGACACAATCGAGTGATGCGGCCGCGTCGCAGACACTTTTCTCGTGGCCGGGTTCAACATTTACCAGCACATATCCAGAGGACATGCTCCTATCTGCAAGGCACTTGCGAATCAAGGTTCCCCAATTCCTCATGTTTCTGGCTTCCCGATGATTAGATATCCGATGGCCCCCTCCTCAGGAGCCTATGGCAGAGGTCGTCATTGTTCGAGAGTGCAACCATGGGCAGGTTAGAGTCCTGTTTGGAGATGTTACTCGAGTAGAAGGAGATGTCATGGTCGTCCCGGCAAATAACAGGCTTGCTGGCAGAGAAGGGCTCGATGAGCGAATGCATCAAGCAGCAGGCCCTGAACTGCGTGAGTTTTGTGCTGGAATTGCGAAAGAACGCAGGAAGGATAACCTGCAACCATGTGGAGTTGGGGAAGCTGTTACCACTCCCTCATTCAATCTTCCAGTCGAGCATCTTGTTCATGTCGTGGGGCCCGATTGTAGGAGACCAACTCAGGATAATTTCAGAAGAGAGTTGCTGAAGAAGTCATATGATGCACTATTCGATGAAGTTGAGGCGTTAAAGCCACGAAACACATTGGTTACTCCTCCTCTAGGCATGGATGTCTTTGCATATCCTCACCGTGAAGGAGCACGAATGACAATGGAGATTGTGCTTGAGTGGATGGATGGCGAAGAAGACCCAGGTGTCGATATGGTCCTAATTGTCACCAATGAAAATAACTTCCTTACAAACATGAAGACGGTTTATCGAGAGAGTGAGGATAGGTTCCCAGGAGTCGACAGGACGAGGGAATACCGAAAGGGCAAGTTCGAGTAATGGCTCACCAATGTCCTCAAGAACCCTGAGAATGCGATAGTGGCGTGAGCAGCGTATACGAACGTGAGCTTCGCGCTGTTCTAGCCGGTGAAATCAAGGGAGTCAGGGCGATTATCAAATCATGCACCGAAGTTGAGAGAGCAAGGGCGATGCAGGTCGTTCAGAGGCCTTTTCTAGTTGTTAGAGCACCCGGCAGTGGATCAGAGGGAACTGGTGATTTACTAGCTCTACGAGGAGATATGTGCTTCCCAATTGAAGTAAAATCATCCAAGGTCCCCAAGCAGTACTTATCAGGTCGAACTATGGATCAGTACGAGGCTTTGCGAGTTACTGGTGAGAGGTGTGGTCTTCTGCCCCTCTACGCATACAGACTCAAAGGAGTAAGGGGCGATAGTTGGCGTATAATGCGCGTTGAAGTCGGCTCTCTGACTGGAAAACTTCGGCATTTGTCTAGAAGTATCCCTAAACTTCCTCTCACAAAGAATGGTACTCCTCATCTAGACTGGGAGAAGGGTATGCCCCTACACAGATTCCTAGCTCTCGTTTGTCGCTCTGACGGAGCGCGCTCGATCGACGAGAGTTCGGCTTCGCTAAGACTCCAATCTATTCTTGAGTCTGTGAACTAGAGTCACCAGGTATCTGTGATTCTATCCTATCGAGCCTCTCTGTCAGCCTCTTTACATTCTCCTTTACTCCATCTAAAGAGGCCTGCTCGAGAATTCTGCGGATACTGTCTCTCTCGCGTCTTAATGATTCGATCTGTCTGTTATCGCTCTTTGAGCGGTTGCCGTCAGACTCGGTCATGATTTTGGGACGGGGGGCGGCCTCATTTGCTTAGCGTATACCAAACGCAGGTTGAATAGGGAAAATACTGCCCCTGAGTCATGGAACCGGGACAACGGAGTTATCTGTTGCCTCTTCTGACATTTTCCTTACTGTATCTATTTGGAATGCCTGTTTGGGCGCTTACTGCTATTGCAATTTGGTATCTAGCATTACTTTGGATGGAGGATCGGGGAACTCTAGACCAATATGGAATTACTAGAATGCTGGGGGTGGTCTTGATGGTCAGGACCAAACAAGGACAGGGTGTTCTAGAAAGAGTATCTAGAAATCGATCTTTTTGGAGAGGATACGGCGAGTTCTCTATCTGGTTATGTCTTCTGATTATGATTGGAGTAGTTGCTCTACTATTCGCATCGGCGATAACTACTGCCAGGTCACCTCCTGAGGAATACTTGCCGGCTAGCGATTTGCTTCTGATTCCCGGAGTAACCAGTTTTGTTCCGTTTTGGTGGCCGGTTCTGGCCCTAATCTTCGCTCTGGTAATCCACGAATACAGCCACGGTATCCAAGCAAGAGCGCATGGCATGCGTGTGCGTAGTTTTGGACTTCTATTGGCTGGTCCGATTCCTATCGGTGCCTTTGCAGAGCCGCAACATCATGAGATGGTCAGAGCCCCATTGCGTGAGAGAATGCGTCTGTACGCTGCTGGACCGTCAATCAACATCATTGCGACATATCTAGCTCTGTTGCTTCTATCAGCAGCGGCAACCGGACTGGTTGCTAGTTCACCTGGAGTATATGCCTCAGGAATAATTGCCGATGAGGGTGCAGAGGAGAGTGGTCTGCTTCCCTACGAGATAATCACTCATATCGATGGAGAAGCGATCTCGGGATATTCTGAGTTTTCCGATGAGATGTCTGATCTTTCTGCTGGTGATGTTGCAGTATTTACGGTACTTTCGCATGTGGATTCTCAAGGAGATAGAACACAAAGAGATGTTTTGGTAATTCTCGGAGATCGTTACGACTACTATATCGGATTATGTGATGGCGATTCAGATTGTATTTCGGAAACTGAAAGCATCCTGGACGGATTGGGAATAGAACGAGGTGATGCTTTCCTCGGAGTGAGTGGACTGCGTTCCACCTCAACAACAGTAGACATGTATTCCAGTTTCATTTCATCAGAACGAGGGTTTTTCGAGAATGCTCTCGTTACCGGTCTGGCCCCTCTAGGAATGATTGGAGTCCCGATTGCATATGATGGCCAGACAATGCTCCTCGATGAGAGGGAGATGCTTGAGGCGGCAGATGGTGTCATCGCATCGACTCTGGGCACTGATGGCATGCTGATGCTCTTCGATTTTCTATTCTGGATGGTTTGGATAAATTTCCTTCTTGGCTTCGCCAATCTGATTCCAATGATTCCCTTCGATGGAGGACATATTGTCAAGGATGGAGTTCACTCCGTGTTATCTCGGTTGGCCAAAGGAGTAAATCCTCTGCGAATCGAATCAATAGCAGGTAGAATAAGCAGTATGAGTAGTTTCGTAATTCTATTCATCGTCATGATGCCAATCATCCTGCCTCGGCTGATCTAAGTCTGATTCGTCTTTCCTACGCTCTGCGATTGCTTCAACGAGATAAGGAGTAGCGATGATTAACACCACTACCATTGCAAGACTTCTCCAAGTCGAATCGGTGACTGAAGAAGAAGTTCCAGAGATTGCTAGTTTGGCCGCTCCGAGCCATGGAATCTCAGTTGCGGCTACGCCGATTATCCACTCGTCCTTGACAGCAAGAACTGGGTTACCATTCTCATCCTTCAGACCGTTTCCTCGAATGTAAGTCTCGCTTGCATCAGGGCTGGTTGCTCTAAGTTGGTCTATGTTGCAGCCATTACTATCCAGGTTGTCTCCTGTAGTCAGGTAACCCTCATGGTTTGGCTCCCAGCTATCTATCTTCAGATTGTAAGTCCCGCCATGGTATGGACACTCATAGTCGAGAGTCCATGTGATACTGTCGACATTCACCAGAGAAGTTCCTGGGACATCCCAACCGCCGGATGAGTTTGCTACTGCCTTGAGTAAAGCTCTGTGAATAACTGGAGTATCTGATCCTCCATTCTTGCGGTAAATGATGACATCTCCCGCCATGCCGTGAGTCTCGTATCCGAAGTTCTCATTGGCTTCCTGAGTGGCCTCGACATAGGTTACTATCTCAACTCTGTCTGGATTCATTACTAGAACCAAATCACCGGGATCGATGGCCCCAACAGAGCCTTCATCTTCGTGCATCATTGAGCCTGACTCAACCACCACCATGGGTGGGAAAGAGCCTGTAGCTATCCACATTGAGCCTAGAAGAATGGTGACCAGGCCAACTGCTAGCGTCGCTTCTCTAGCAAACTCTGACATCTATTCCTCCTCCTCGGAAGAAGAATGTCCGGGTCTAGTCATCATCAGAATTCCTCCGCAGACTAGTATGAACAAGATACTCACAGCATCATAGTGAGGCGATGGTTCGTGTAAAGCAGAGAACTCGTATAGAGAAGCTGTAAGGTCGAGTGTGTGGTCCATTTCTCCGCTCGGCCCCTCGAACATTCCAAGGGCTGAGTTGGCTAATAGTCCGAGCATGAGAATCGTGGATGAAATTATGACTCCACGATTGATTTCGGGATTTCTTAGAGCGTGTAATCCGGGTAAAACTCTGGAGAGAATTGAATCCGTTGTGTTCCACCAAGTATTGTCATCGGCTGGAAGTAAGTTAGCCACCTCACCGGTTGCTGCGAAATGTGGCCTTATTGGCGTAATCGCTTCGACTCTGTACTTCTTGCCGATGTTGATGTTGTGGACCTGATAAAGTCCCATTAGACGGGCCTGATATCTTGTTCCCAGCATATCTGCTGCATCTTCGGCCTCCTTTCTGCGGCGTAGAACCTCCGGCCTAGAATCGATTAGCAGTATATCTTCGAGAATCTGCTTCTGGCCCAAGTAAACGAAGAACTCTGGCGCTGCATAGAATGCAACTAATAGTCCGCCGACAAATGCTAACCAACTCCAAGGTACTAGATGTTGTAGATCGGGATCACTGTGGCCTCCTAACAAGAATAGAAAGACGAATCCCCAGATTAGGGAAGCTACTGATAAGATGGTAGAATAGGTGATAATGGCAAAATGTCGTTCACTCTGGCTTTGCCACCAACGCGCGAATAATCCTAGATTAGAGGTGCCTCTGCTCGCCATCTCTCTCTACCCGGCGTCATGCTCTCACGATTAGTGCCTTCCGACGACCAGTTTATGCCAAAGTCGGCAATATGACTCATACGAATCTGCTCCGATTGATTCATGTGCTTGGCTCAGACTGTAGATTTGATGAGTAGATGGGGTGCCGCCATGATGGTCTGTCTTCTCCTGCTCGCGGGCTGCTCGTCCCCCCCTCCGCCTGATATGGATGGAGATGGAATTACGGACTCAGAGGATGCGGATCTTGATGGTGATGGATACAACAATACTGTCGAGCTAGATTGTATGAGTGATGCTTGGAATACGACTTCAATCCCATCTGACATTGATGGCGATGGAATATGTGATGTTTTTGATTCAGACATGGATGGCGACGGTCTGCCTAACGATTGGGAAGAAGAGAGGGGTTTCGATCCTCGCGATGCGGACAGCATGATGACCTGTCACGGAGAGTCTGTCTACTGCCTAAGGACATACGATGATTTCACATTCCCTGAGACTCACAATGCTTACTCTACTGTGGAAGACCAGTTTCTGATTGGAGTGAACCATTACACCGGCCTACAGTGGCAATGGGATGGCGGCATTAGGGCGTTCATGGTGGATTCACATCATCGAAGTGATGACAACACCAGTGCTGAGGATGTTAGGTTCTGTCATGGAACTGGGCAGTTCTTCCATCCGTGTCTATTCGGAGAGGTTGATGCCTTCGAATGGGTTAGTCTGCTTGGCTCGCTGATGGACAATAGTAGCGGTGATGTAGTTACGCTGTTGATTGAGAATTATGTGCCAGCGGAACATCTAGAGTTCCTATTCATGGAGACTGGAATGTATAATCGAATCTACACTCATACCCTAGGTGATCCTTGGCCTAGTCTGGGCGATTTGGTTCTGTCCGGGACCGACCTAGTAGTATTCTGGGAACAGTCTCAGAACAATGATTTCCCATGGTTACATGACTTTGGTGTATTCAGTTGGACTACAAACTATGCCGAGAATAGTGCTGAGGAAATGAGTTGTACAGTACATCGGGGAGATGGGTCACAACCGGTATGGCATCTGAATAATTGGCTCAGCAACGCATTTGGTTTACCAGACCCTGTTGGAGCAGTGGAAGTCAACGATTACGACAATCTTCTGAATAGGTCGATTGAATGCTGGCAGATTATGGACAATAGGCCCACATTCGTCGCTGTAGACTACTGGGAAGAAGGAGAAATCACCAATGTAACAATCACCTTGAACAAGATGTCACATTGGTCGGACCCCATTCCTGAGCACCCATAGTTGGTGCGAGGGTTTTCGGCTGTGCAATGAGGCGATGAGTCATGTCCGAACAATCGGATGGTGATTTTCACCCTCTAGTCTCTGATTTGGTAGAAGAACTAGGATGGGAATTGACACCGATTCAGCAGGAATCAATGACTGGACTATTAGGCGGAGGGCATAGGCTGTTGCTAGCTCCCACGGGTAGCGGAAAAACCGAAGCTGCAGTGCTGCCATTGGCATCTAGAGCGCTTTCCGAAGAATGGAGTGGGTTGTCGATTCTGTATGTAACTCCACTCAGGGCCCTGAATCGTGATATTGACAGGAGGCTGGGGGTAATGCTTGAGCCTCTAGGTTTGACTGTTGGGCTACGTCACGGAGATACTCCGCAGAGTGAGAGGACGCGTCAATCTCGATCGCCTCCTAATCTGTTAGTAACTACTCCTGAGACTTTGCAAATTATGCTTCTAGGAAGTCGGCTCAGACAGCATCTAGCCGGAGTGCGGGCCATAGTAATCGATGAGGTTCACGATTTGGCCGCATCCGAGCGAGGTTCGCAATTATTGGTAGGTATTGCAAGAATTGAGGAGTACTGCAGTGAGTCGATTCAGAGAGTGGGTTTGTCTGCCACCGTTGGCAATCCGAACGAGATGGCAAGATGGATGCATTCTGATGCTGAGCCTGTACATGGACCTGCTCCGAGGACTACTATGATCGAAGTGCATAGGGAGAGAATCATGCCCGAGGATGAGGTCATGTCCGTTGAGTGGTCTATTTCTCCAAGTTCCGTGGCTGCATTCAGATCACTTTCTCTGACTCTACTTGAGGACCATCCTTCTCTTGTTTTCGTGAACTCAAGAAGTGCGGCTGAAACTGTCGCACAGAGGCTGTCTAATCTTTCGCCCGAACTAACAGTCGGAGTGCATCACGGCAGCCTAGCTGCTGAAACTAGGAGAGAGATGGAGAATGCTCTGCGTGCGGGCGAGTTGCATGCTCTAATCTGCACAAGTAGCCTTGAGCTAGGAATTGACATTGGAACGATTCGTAGAGTACACCAGATACAGAGCCCGAGGGCAGTGGATCGGATGCTGCAACGATTGGGGAGAGCGGAGCATCACATGGGTGGGACCGGGCGTGGCCGAGTTCTGGCTTGGGATACAGATGGTATCGCAGAGGCTGGGGTCATCGCCCGAAGAGCGATGGAAGGAGAGATTGAGGGAGTCGAGTGGAGAATTAATCCTGGAATCGTAGTGGCAAACCAATTTCTCCAAATGTCAATAGAAAGAGGAGTGGTGCCCCTTGCAATAGCCACAGGAATTCTGCAGAAATGTTCGATTCTAAGAGAATGGTCTCATGATTCAACTCTAGCAGTCCTCAGAGTGCTCGATGATCGTTGGTTACTTAGACTAATTGAGAATCCTGCAGATTCTGATGTTACGACTTGGTCAACTAAGTTGTGGGCGGAACTCGCTTCGCGCAGCAAAGGAGATGTCCCTGCAGAGCGCCCCTCTTGGGACGATGAAATTCCTGATTCGGATAAGGAAAAATGGCGACGGGAATTTTTACAGGTCCTACCAGAATCGCTCAAGGGCGGGTGGTTTTCTCCAGCTGGTAGACTTGGAAAGACCCGTGGTGACCATTACTCGATGATTCCTGATGAAATGTCATACAGAGTCAGAGACGCAGTAACTCGCAGAGTCTTGGGGTCAGTAGACGAAGCATTCGTACTTTCTTTGGGAGAAGATAGTGGTGAGTCTTTAGGTCGAACGCGTAGATTCGTCATGGCAGGAAGAACTTGGGAGATTATCGATGCAGACCCCGAGCAGGAGGAATTGCTTGTTGCCCCGGTGAAGGAAAGTGGTGAGGCCCCGATTTGGGCTGGAGAGTTGCCTCCTGTTCCTAGAGAAGTTGCCGAAGAGGTCGGGAGGATGCGTAGAAGCGCTGCAATAGAAATTGGAGCATTGCCCGAAGACAGTAGATGTGTACCGTTCTCAGACTATCCTCTATCTGAGATTGCTGCCGAAACTATTGTCACAAGCGTTGCAGAACACCTTGACGCGACAGGGGCACTTCCTGATGATAAGACAATGACTGTAGAGGATAGGGATGGAACAATCGTACTGAACACCTGTCGCGGCTCCAAAATAAACGAGGCTTTGGCTCACTTCATTCAGGCTATGGGCTCGATGCTACAAGGAAAGATGGGCAGGGCCCTAGTTGACCCGTACAGAATATCATTCCAAGTTCCTGGAATGACTGCAGGAAATGTAGTCGAGTGGTTACAAGAGACCCCTCCAGATGCTATTCCCTCGATTCTAAGGATGACCATTCCCAATGGTCTTGCTGTCAGGTGGAGAGTGGTGCAAGTTGCCCGTAGAATGGGGGTGCTGGCAAAGGGCGTAGATCCAAGGAAGGTCAATCTAGAGGGATTGATGGAAAGGTATCGAGGGACTCCTGTAATCGAAGAGTCACTCGACAAGCTGTTTCACGAGAGAATGGACATAGACTCAGCCGTAGATGTGATGAGGGAGATTCAGAATGGCTCCATAGGAGTCTCCCATACAGCAACCGGGCCACTGGGAATGAGTCCTAAAGGTGAACGTGACCTGTTACTTCCATCTTGGTCTGACAAGGAACTCAGGGAGCGATTAGAGATTCGTCTAGTCAATGAGAGGGCGGTTCTAATTTGTCTCAACTGTCAGAGTAAGAGGAGAGGTCGAGTGGGCAGGATGGAAGAGCGGATCGAAGAGTGTTCTTCTTGCGGCGGTAGGATGCTTGCTTGCGCCCCAGAGAGAATGGAGAGTATGTTGGCTGATTGGGTTTCCAGCAGAGATCCTAACATTCGAGGCAAGATGGAGAAGAACGCAGCATTGGTACGAAACCACGGAGTTGAAGCAGTGATGTGTCTGATGGGTCGTGGAATAGCAGAGGAGACTGCTACTAGAATTATGCGTGGGCATGTGAAGGGCGAGAGAATTAGATTGTTGAGATCTATTCACAATGCTGAGTTGAAGTATGCGCGGACTCGAAGGTACTGGTCTTGACGAAATCGCTATGCACGGCGTTCACATCGTAATACTGTGCTGATTGGTCTGACAGGTCGTTACGCCTCGGGAAAATCCACAGTTGTTGATTGGCTTGTTTCTAGAGGATTCGCAAGTGAATCATGCTCTGACTCGATTCGAGTTTATCTCAAAGAGAACGGAATTGAAGAGTCAAGGGAGAATTTAATCGAAGGTGGAAATGAATTGCGAAGGACCGGGGGGCCTGGGATTCTAGCCGAGATGTTACTTGAGAGACTAGATGGAAAGAATGCTGTGATTGATTCTATTCGAACACCGGGTGAAGTGGAAGCCTTGCGAGAGCGTGAAGACTTCGTTCTAATCGAAGTGCGGGCAGGGATGGAGGCGCGCTGGCAAAGAGCCAAATCTCGTGGTAGAACTGGGGATATTTCGGATAAGCAGACTTTCTTTGCAAATGAAGAGAAAGAAGCTGTAGCCAAAGATGAGTCGGGTCAAGCTCTGAACGCAACTGCTGAAATGGCAGATCTGATTATGATCAACGATGGTTCAATCGAAGATTTGTACTCAGACTTGGAAGAGATGCTGGAAAGATTTTCCTAAGCCTGTCTGACCTTTACTCCAGCCTCTTCCATCATCGCTGATGCAGTAGCGAAATCATCCTGCCATCTGTCTGGAATATCGATATCGGCAGGATAGACTACCTCTGACACACCAGCCTGGATTAGGGATCTGGTGCATCTGGAGCATGGTGGCCATGTCACATATGCTGTATTTCCCTTGAGTGAGATTCCTGTTCTCGCCGCATGCATAATCGCATTCTCCTCTGCATGACAGATTAGAGGATATTTCTGCTCTCGGTCTGCTAGTCTCTCCTCATCATCCTCAATGCCGCGTGGGAAACCATTGAATCCAGTAGATCGAATCTCTCTGTCTTCACCTACTACTACACATCCGACCTTAGTGGACGGGTCTTTGCTCCAAGTGGAAATATGAGTCGCTAGGTCGAGAAATCTCTTGTCCCACTTCTCACTCATGCGTACACCTCAGGGTCTCCCACCGGGAGGGTCGTTATCTCGGTTCGCCTCGGTCCTGCTGGGATCATAACCCTCCCAGACTGAAGGATTTGCGTAGCAATCAGGGTCGTCCTCATCTGCTTGGCCTCCCTTATCATTGTCAATTCCATCTCCGCATTCTCCCTCTGAAACAGTAGATTTCGGAAGTATGCTATCGACTCCACCGCCTGATGCAAGAACAATCAGAATACCCAGAAGAACAACTGTCAGTCCTGCCAGTATCACTTTCGATGCTGAGTCCTTGGACTCAACGACGACTTTCACTTCGACCTTATCGTCAGGCTTCTCAGTCATACTATGAGAGAACCACCGCAAGTCATCATACTTGGGTTCTTAGTGAGAAGACAAAGATTCCCATAGATCCCAATCGTTACTTTCAACCATATGTCTGAACAAATCCCCAACTAAATATACGCTGCCTAGAACAATGAGATCATAGTTACCTTCGACTGCCATCTCTGAAGCGATTTCGAAAGCCTCCACTGGATTCTCGTATGCGGAATCTGGTACGACTCCCAATTTTCTCAGTGTCTTTTCCAGACTATTGATCTGCACCGCTGGATTGCGTCCAGAAATTGGTTCAGTTAGTACCAATCCACTGAAGAGTGAGTTTGATTGCAATTGACTAACAAGCGGTGCGAGTGTCTCTTTGAGATCTTTCTTTGCAGTCATACCTAGTAGGATTACACATGGCCTTTCTACCTCGGAAAGGTCGGCTGCCAAGCTCTCTGCATTGTGAGCAGCACTAATTCTAGTTGTGATGCCCTCAATCCAATCGCTACCGAATCCTGGTGAGCGCCCAGGCCAGACACATTGTGTTGAGTTAGTTGACCATCCGAGAATAGTTGCTGCTTCGCGAACCATGGCTGTGTAGTTATTCCAAGGAGTTTGGCTCTGACTAATCCACCAAGATAGATCAGAACCTGCAATTTCCTCGATTACTTCTCTGACTTCGGGGTCACTGTGCTGCAATGCAATCATAGGAACTCCTGGACGATGGATTGAGGCTTTCTCAAATGCGATTTCACGAAGAGTTTCGCCAAGATATTCACTGTGCTCCATCGATACGGTGGTTAAGAAGCATAAATCTGCATCCACCAATCTAGTCGCGTCAAGCCTACCGCCCATCCCAGTCTCAATAATTCCTCTTTGCACTCCTGCCTCACTGAATGCCACCATTGCTGCAAGGAAAGTGGTCTCGAAATAAGTCGGACTGCATTTTGGATCCAGTTCTGAGGCTTCCCTTACCTTAGTAAGTGCTCTATCGAAGTTTTTTGGTGCAATAGGTCTGCCATCAATTCGGATACGCTCCTCCACAGTCATTAGATGTGGAGAAGTGAATAACCCAGTTGTCAGACCACTTGCTGAAGCAGCAGCAGACAGTTGGACGCATAGTGATCCCTTGCCGTTACTGCCTGCAACATGAACTGAAGGAAAGTCAAGTTGAGGTTGGCCTAGTCTGGATAATAGAATCCGACAATTTTCTAGGCCCAATTTCATCCCCATAGAGATGCGTGAATCTAGCCATTTGCGTGGATTGATACCGATTCCTCCTATTTTTCGCTGGTGTGCGTGAACGGGTCAAGGTGATATGGCTCATGAAGTTCGTGGGGGCATGGATGG
>DAON01000042.1:0-2067 GCA_002501885.1 Euryarchaeota archaeon UBA220
CTTTTCTCGATGGCCAATGCCGGCCCTAACACCGGTGGCTCACAATTCTTCCTAACCACTGTACCAACACCTTGGCTCGATGGCAATCACGCCGTGTTCGGAAAAGTCGTGAAAGGAATGGAGACTGTCTACAAAATCGAGAATTGTGATACTCAGCCAGGAGATAGGCCGTATGACCCTCAGAAGATAATCAAGGTTGAGAGGGCGGAATAAAACGACTTACTGACAGGCTATCATAGAGTTTATTAATAACTAATTAATGCCAAGTATATGGCAAAGCACCGTGCGGGAGACCGCCGAATAATCAGCATCAGTATACCAGAGGAAACAGCGCGTAAGTTAGATCGGAAAGTCGGCAAGGGAAGAGAGGACGGCAGGTCTGCGACAATAGTCAGAATGATCCACGAATCACTAGATTCTGAGTCCGATGAGAGGCCACCAGAACCCCCCGTCTCTTCGCGTAGCGCCAAGGCCAGACCAGACGCAATCAGAATCGAGAAGGATACGATGGGCGAAGTCGAAGTCCCAGCCGATCGTTACTATGGGGCTCAGACAGCGAGGTCCCTGATTAACTTCGATATCGGAGACGATACAATGCCCCGCTCAATCATTCGGGCCTTTGGAATTCTCAAGCAAGCAGCAGCGCAGACCAATGTCAGTCTCGGCGCCCTCGATTCCGACATTGGCTCCCTAATCTCAAGCGCCTGTGACGAAGTGATATCAGGCTCACTGGATGAGCACTTCCCACTCAGAATTTGGCAAACCGGTTCAGGAACCCAAACCAACATGAATTCAAACGAAGTCATCGCAAACCGAGCTATTGAGATTTCAGGCGGAACCGTTGGCAGCAAGACACCAGTCCACCCAAACGATCATGTCAATCGAGCCCAGTCTAGTAACGACACCTTCCCTACAGCAATGCATATTGCCGCTGCAGAGGAAACATTTCACCATCTGCTACCTTCTATCAGGCACCTAAGAGATGAATTGGAAGCGAAGTCGAAGGAATTCTCCGGAATAGTGAAGATTGGAAGAACGCATCTGATGGACGCAGTACCACTTACGCTAGGCCAAGAATTTGGAGGCTATGTCTCTATGCTGGATTCAGATATCTCCAGAGTAGAGCACTCGCTCGAGGACTTGTTTGAGTTGGCCCTCGGGGGAACTGCAGTTGGAACAGGTCTCAACACCCATCCCGAATTCGCTGAAGAGGTGGCTGCGAGAATCGCCGATAAGACCGACATACCCTTCGTCAGCGCTGAGAATAAGTTTGCCCAACTAGCTGCTCATGATGCAATAGTGGCTGCTTCAGGTAGTCTGAATGCTCTGGCGGTATCACTGATGAAAATAGCCAATGACATCAGATGGCTAGGCTCAGGACCGCGATGTGGATTTGGAGAATTGGCTCTTCCAGCCAATGAACCAGGATCAAGCATTATGCCCGGGAAAGTAAACCCAACTCAGTCAGAAGCTATCACCATGGTCTGTTGTCAAGTGATGGGAAACCACTCAGCCCTCTCAATAGGAGGTAGCCAAGGCAACTTTGAGCTAAATGTGTTCAAGCCAATGATGATTCACAACTATCTGCACAGTGTTAGACTTCTTTCTGACTCATGCCGTTCTTTCACAGATAAGTGTGTTACAGGACTAGAGGCTAATGAGGACAACATCGCAAGACATTTGGAAAACTCGCTTATGCTGGTTACCGCACTCAATCCACACATAGGCTACGATAATGCTGCTAAGATTGCGAAGAACGCCCATGAGAAAGGCACTACTCTCAGGGAAAGCGCTCTAGAACTCGATATGCTAACTGATGAGGAGTTTACTCAATGGGTCAGGGCTGAGGAAATGATCGGACCAAGAGAGTAATCAACTCATTATCCAAGCATCAAGAAATGCTTCGCTAGATTTCGATTGGACTAATGGGCCGATTGATACAGGTGGGAGCAGTCAGGAGGGGTTCAGCACATGGGGGAGCTTCCCCCCTCCCGTTCTACTCCGCAGGGTCCGGGTGTCCCCTGGGCCCTAAGGCCCAGGTTTCCCCGGGTAGACTCCTCCAGAACC
>DAON01000042.1:2456-3929 GCA_002501885.1 Euryarchaeota archaeon UBA220
AAGGGGGTCGCCTCCCTCTTCGCGTTCTCCGTTTCTTCTCCTGGCTATTCTCACCATTCCTCTCCACGGTCCGATACAACTTCCTCCACGGATCTCTCCGCCCTTGTTCGTTCGTGTTTCCCTCCGTTTCCTTCCCTTTCCTTGCGTCCAGTTCTCTCTACTTTGTTTCCCACGCCGCTTCCAGTTCCAATCTCTTTTCCCCTTCCGCGCGTATCTCCTCGGGATAGTACTCTGCCTCGGTTTTGGTTTTCCCCGTTGCCGGTTCGGTTTCGCTTTTCCTCAGCTTCCTCCTCCGTTTCCTCCGGTTTCCTTCCCTTTCCTTCCCTTTCCTTGCGTCCAGTTCTCTCCAGTTCTCTCCACCTTCGTCCTCTTCGGTTCTCCCGCCGTCTTCCCGCCCACATGGCGTTCCGACTATCCCCCGTTTTCTTTCCAGATCACGGGTTCTACCGCCGCTTTTTCGCGGCTCGGTTTCTGTGGCCCGCGGGTCGCGCCGAAGCGCCCCCACACCAGCTCCAAAGAAGCGGCAAAGTTCACAGGGCAAGCGGCGCTAAATAAACCTTTCTAAATTTTAGAGCAGTACAGCGGAAATAAGGGTAATACAATGTTAATTTCCACTGCATCTCAAATACCCCGTAGACGCCTTAATTTGTCCATCATCTCTTTCTTCTTGTCTATATCTTCAAAATTCTCCGAGCCAGCATCAAGTCGCCGAGAAATTACATCTCTCTCTACAAAGTGAATGATACCGTCATCGTCTCCCAGGACAATCAGTCTCTCATTAGTATCTGATTTCCAAATCTTACTCTCATGACTCAATTCTAGCAGATTGGCACCAGTAGTTCTGTTCAGAACCGTAACCCCATCATCCAAACAGATCCAAACCGCTCCTTCGCCCATACGATAAGGGCCGAGAGAAATTGATGCGACACCTCCTCTAGAGTTGTGACTCCATCCGACACTGGATACTACTCCTCCATCTTCGAAACCTGCTATGGTTTCATCATCCACCCCCAACACAGCATTAGTTGGTGAATTACGCATCATCTCCGTACTATTGCCAATATTGGTGACCATCCCACCCGAGTGGCCGAGAATTATTCGATCACCAAAATCAGTTCCACAGGTAACTGGGCCACCGCCAACATCGAGATGCTCTAACTGATCATCGAGTACACTCAGTGCACCACACCTAGGTCTCCCTAGTCCCAAAATCAAACCCTCATTGTATGGGCCTAAGAACCAACACCTCTCTGCGATTGTCCAAAACCGCTCGATTTCCCCAGAATAGGAGAATTTCCATATCGTTGACTCGGTGTAGTCTCCAATCTCAATCTCATAGACTGATGAGGTTGCCCAGATGCCCGAATCATTCACCATGACATAATCGCTAGATCCTTCCAACTCCTTACTCCAGATATTCTCTCCGCTGCCAATGTCAAGACAATGTAACTTCGATGACTCAGCAACATAAAC
>DAON01000042.1:4323-17049 GCA_002501885.1 Euryarchaeota archaeon UBA220
CCAGAATCCTCGCTCCAGCACGCAAAGACTCCTTCATGCGAGCCAGCAAATACTCGCCCGTCATGTATTCTGAGAACTGTACAACGATTTCCAATGTCTCTTCTCAACGAGGAGACAGAAGATAGAGGGAGACGGGCCACACCCCTACACAGGGACCATCCAATATCGTAGTTTGCACCTAAACAGTCAATCCGTAGAGGCGCTTTACCTTGTCTTGCAGATATTCTACAAATGCATCAGGAGAAGGAGGCGACCCTGTGGCTTCTTCAATTAAATCTGCAGGCTCGAGGATACTACCTCTTTGGTGAACATGCTCACGCATCCAAGAAAGAAGATCACCGAACTCTCCGCGACGCATCTGCCCATCGTGGTCAGGAAGATCCTCACGTGCGGCAGCTAGCAACTGAGCAGCGTAGAGGTTGCCGAGAGTGTAAGTGGGGAAGTAGCCGAATGCGCCCATAGACCAGTGAATATCCTGCAGAACACCGAGAGATCTGTTGGGGGCTCTGATTCCGAGGAATTCCTCATACATATCGTCCCAAGCATCCGGCAAATCGTCTACCTCAATTTCTCCAGCTATGAGTCTCTTCTCGAGCTCGTATCGAATCATGATATGGACATTGTATGTTGCCTCATCCGCTTCTACTCGAATTAAACTCGGCTCAACGAGATTCACAGCTTGCCACAATTGTTCAGAAGTTACTCCATCCATATTCTCTGGAAAACACTCCTGCCATAGAGGAAGCGCCCACTCACAGAATTCGCGCGAGCGTCCAACCTGGTTCTCCCAGAGTCTACTTTGACTCTCGTGTACTCCTAGACCATTGGCCTCGCCAGCCGGTTGAAAGTCCAAATCACGCCTCCTTCCTTGTTCATAGGTTCCATGACCAGTCTCGTGCATGGATCCGTATAGTGAACCGAATGGATCTGATTGGTTGTATCGAGTAGTCCATCGGACATCATCTGGGTTGGCCCCGCCGCAGAATGGATGTGTGGAAGCATCTCGTCTACCGGCGGCGAAATCGAAACCAATCGCCTCTGAAATAGCCTGACTCAGCGACTCTTGTCCAGATTGGTCCCATGTGTTGTCCTCAACCCATGACATATCTGGTCGGACCCCACTCTCGTTGACCTGCTTAATCAGTGGAGCAACATTTTCCCTAAGGCCCGCAAATAAGGGGTCAACTCTGGCAACACTTAGGCCAGTCTCATACTGGTCAAGCAGAGCATCATAGCGCAACTCATCATACCCCAAATAATCGGCTTTGCGTCTAGCTATGTCGATAGCCTTCTCCAAGTCATCTCTGAAAATTGAAAAATCATCCTTGGCACGGGCCTCGGACCATGATATCTGAGATCTTGAGCGATGCTTCGCCATCTCTTCTACAAACTCAGTTGGAAGTTTAGTAGCCTTGTCGTAAGATTCTCTTGCCAGCCTTACATTGGCTGATTTCACCTCATCGAGCTCATCTTTTGATTCGAGTTCGGATAACAACTCTCCGACTCGCGGATCAGTCAACTTCTGATGCCCAGTCTTTGAAATCCAAGCCATTTGTTCAGCCCTTAACGCCGCCGCCTTTGGTGGCATCAGAACTTCTTGATCCCAGCCCATCAGGCCCCCAATCTGACCAATCAAGTCGATGTCTTTCAATCTCTCAAGCAATTCATCGTATGCATCCATGGCTCACGGAGAAGGGCCTCAGACACATAAGTTGTGGAGTCGATTTCAGAATCAGACTTCAACTCCGAGAATACCTCTGAGAGCAATTCCGATACCGTAGGAAATCAGACTGACTACTCCGAGTATTGCTGCCATTTCAATAAATCTACTTCTAAAAGAAACCCCTTCAACTACTGATACATAGAAGTTGAACACTGCAACAATCAGTAATCCAATGATGAATGTGCAGACTAGGGCCTGAATATGCGGCTCCAGTCCTTGGAAATCAGGACTACCTGAGGAGAACAGCAAGTACGGTGAAACCAACATTAACACAGTAATAAGATACGATATCCAAGTAAAGAATGCCGCCTTGACTGCTGATTCACTCTTCTTCTCGGCTCTTGAGGAGAGATACTCTGAGGCCCCCATGCTGAAAGATGCAGATATTCCCGTTACGAGGCCTGCTAGGGCAACTAGATTGAGGCTCTGTAAAGCGAAAGTAAGACCCGCAAGAGCCCCGGTTAACTCAACTAACGCATCTGACATACCTAGAACTACACTACCAGAGTATCTCAACCGCTCCTCATCGAGCATTCCAATCATATTCTCTTCGTGAGCTTCCTCCTCGTCAGCAATGTCGTCCAAACCAAGCTCCCTGTATTCAGCCGCAGCATCCTGCTCTGTAGACTCCATCATTTTGACAGAGAAGGTGAAACCAAACAACCTCGCAAGCATGATTTGTCGCCGAACCTTCCTCATATCTGGAAGGACTTTCTCACCGGTCATACCAGCAATTACAGCCTCATGACGCTCTTCTTCAAGGCTAATGCCTTCCAATATTGATCTATTCACCTCATCTTTCTGCATCCTCGCCAGTCGACGATACACCTCGGTCTCGGTGGCTTCCATGCGCTGTAACTTCAATAGACGAGCACGCCTCTCTTCATCCACGGTTTACCCTATAGGTACCGTCTATTGAATCTGACCAAGGCGTAATTGCGATGGCGCAGCATTGCGAACGCTTGATGCATTAGTCTCATCTCGCGAAATCCCATGGCGACTAGAGACGCGAGGCCTAACGTCCCAGTCGTAGACCGTATACTCATACATCTGTGGGAGCAGGACCATCAGGCCGACCACTATCTAGTAAGTTACGAAGTAACACGGCCGGGAATAGCAGAGATTTGTGCGCTTCATCCTCCTAATGTCTCAAGGTCGATGCGTGAACTGATGACTAGTGGATGGGTAACTGAACACACGAGAACCATCCGTGGAGACGATCGAAGGCAGAAGACATGGCAACTTACGGAAGATGGACGAACCGAGGCCAGAGATAGAATCAGTGAGATGAGAACTAAGATGGTGCTTGTTAGAGGTAATGACGGCAAACTCCTCGAAGTCAGAGCCGATCAAGCGGCCAACCACCTAAGGACTAATCTAACTCTACTACAGGTCCTAATGCATGCTCAACACGAAGGCGTACTAAACTTCGGAGATATCCGCTTCGGAGCAATCGTCAGAACAGAATCAAGCGATCTACCGCCTCCAGGCTCACTCTCTCTACTTGCCGGCGCCCATTCGACCTACCATACTAAACCGCCCCAGACCAGAACAGTACATGGGCGCTATGAGCAGCGAGAAACTCTCGACTCTTGGTATTCCTCCGAAACACCCGCCTTCGCTCTATCTGGAATAGCCGGATGTGGTAAGACCACATTGACCTCGTTCTGGATGGATGGCACGCTAGAGAAGAATCCCGGCCTGATGGCTATGTACTATCCCTGTCAACCGTGGGATTCTCCATTAGGCATTGCAACCAGCCTATTACATCGACTAGGGATCAGCACCGAAGACTCATCCGATGACCCGTACGGGGTCATCGATACTCTGCCATTAAAGCCAGGGGCTAGACTAGATTTGGACTCCTATAGACGCCGCATAGTTGCCCATCTACAAGACGAGGATGGACACAGAGGCGAGAAGACCGAAGAGTTTCTACTAATCCTCGACGATGTACACAATCTAGGTGCTGAAGGAAACCATCTTCTAGGCGCTCTATTGCAGATAGCAGAAACGACCTCGATGAGACTCATACTCATCTCTCGTACCACTATGGCATTCTATGATAGACGCGATGTTCACACTAGAGGTAGAGTGCAGGAAATGGCACTATCAGGACTTACTCTTGAAGAGATCTCCTTGTGGCTGGATACTCTGGATATACCAAGCAAGGCCCCCGCAGAAGAGATCCATAGAGTGACAGGAGGTCACCCATTAGCGGTAGAATTGTTGGAAATGTACGGACAGACACTACACGATGACTGGCTTAGATTCCTCGATGAGGAGATTATCGATGTGCTTCCTCGCGACCACAGAGAAATCCTAGCCTTGCTGGCTGTCGCAGACAAGCCGGTCCCATGGAACGCCCTAGCCAGCGCAGCAAACTTCGATGGACAACCTCCTTCAGATCTAATTGAACGAGGATTGATGCTTGAACTCAGTGAGGGCATGTGGCTCCATGAGGCGCTGAGAGCAAGACTGCTTAGGGAAGTCGGAGCCCCGCTTGAAGAGCGTGCAAGAAAGCTAAGAGAAGCCACCGACTAAGCCATGTGGCGGTTCAACCAGTCATCCATACTAGGCTTTGGAAGAGCCCCAGTCTGCCTATCAACTACTTGTCCACCGCGGAACAACACTAGGTTAGGAATTCCACGAACACCGTGCCTTCCAGGAGTTATAGGATTTGTATCAGTGTTCACCTTTGCAATGGTTATGTCTCGCTCACCGGCAATTTGCTCAAGAACTGGAGCAATTGCTCTACACGGTCCACACCATGGAGCCCAAAAATCCACTAGTACCCACTCGTCACTACTTGTCACAACATCGAAGTCTGCATCGGTCGCATTTACTATCTTGCCCACGGTCACACCTACACTTGCGGATGCTTTCCACACTATGAATCTGTGTCTTGTTTACAGGTCCAACTTCCGTAGGGATTGTGAACCTAAGGCTCATCCCCGCACACATGGAAATAACCCCGAGCATCCTCACAGCGGACTTCGCCAGACTTGGCGAGACCCTAGAGGAAGCAGTTGAAGCTGGGATTAATTGGATTCATATGGATGTCATGGATGGTAACTGGGTAGTCAATCGAACTATCACCTTCGGACCTGCATTAATTAGGTCCGTCAGAGACAGATTAGGTCCTGAGGTGACAATAGACTGCCATCTGATGATTACAAACGCCGAGGATACTTGGAAGCAGTACGCTGATGCCGGCGTTGACATTGTGATTGCACATATTGAGGCCGTTGACGACTTTCCGGCGCTAATCACCGAGATGCACCAAGCAGGAATTGGAGTCGGATGCGTACTCAATCCCGATACACCAGCCGATGAAGTGATGCCACTTCTGTCAGAGCTTGACCTAGTTCTTGTTATGTCGGTAGTGCCCGGTAAGGGAGGACAATCATTTATGCCTGAGGTTGAGGATAAAGTCCGAGCTTTCCGAGCCGCCATTGATGCGCAGGAATCTGCTGGTGGCCGTAAAGTCAAGCTGATGATTGACGGTGGCATCAAGGATCACAACGCAGCGATGGTTGCAGAGTGGGGAATTGACATCGCAGTAGTGGGTTCTGGTCTGATCAATGACCGAGGCAGTATCGCAGAGAACCTAACTGCAATCAACGAAGCCCTCGAGTAATCTCTCAACGAGGATTCAAAGCACACCACCCCGAGCGCTAAACATGGTTACAGAGCAGTGGATGGTAGAAGAGGTTCTGAAGATTGTTCCCGACGCTCGAGTGGAAGCTTCCGATTTGCATGGAAGCGGTGACCACTTCCATGTCAGAGTCATCTCACAGAGCTACGAAGGAGTTCGACCATTACAGCGACAGAGACCAATTCTCAACCACTTCAAACCGTTCATTGCACAGAATATTGTGCATGCTTTGGATCTCAAGTGCATGACTCCAAAGCAGGCAGAAGAGGCGGGCCAGACCGCCTTTGACCCACACGGTGAAGAAGTGGAGTTCTTTGGAGTGCACATCCGCAGGCCGGACAAGGAGTGACGATATGACAGAGTTCAACTGGACACCCGATGAATTGCAAGAATTGGTTGACAACAACAGAATAGTCCTGTTCATGAAGGGGACTCCCGAGCAGGCACAGTGCGGATTTTCAAACCGTGCAGCAACCGTCTTACAACAACTGGAACAACCATTTGTCAGTGTCAATATCCTATCCGATCACCGCGCAATACCTTCTGTCTGTGCGTGGTCTGATTTCCCGACCATGCCACAGATATTCGTACACGGCGAACTCATTGGTGGCTCCGACATCGCTCTCGAGATGTTCCAAAGCGGAGAACTGCAGCAGATGCTTGCCGACGGCGACTCAGCCCCTGAGTGAGGAGATTGTATGGTGCCGGCGGAAGACCGCCGCACGATGCTCATAGCACTGGCAGGAGCTACGGTAATTTCCTTCGCCCCGTTCCTGTATATCCGTTCCGATACAGACCCACTGACCGGAGCATTCTACCGAATGCTGTACGCACTTCCTTTGTTGGGATTATTGGTTTGGACATCAAAGAAGGAAGACCCTAGAAACACAAATTCACGCTGGCTTGCATTTGGCGCCGGAATCCTACTGGCTATCGATTTCGCAGGATATCACAGCGCCATCGATTACATCGGCAGTGGAATTGCAACATTGATTGGGAACTCCCAAGTCATCATTGTCACATTGGTCACTTGGTGGCTGTTTGGTGAGAGACCGAATAAATTCATTCTATTTTCATTACCAATTGTGATGTTAGGATTATTGCTAGTGTCTGGTGTTTGGGACAAAGCCGCATATGGCGAAGATCCAGTAAAGGGAGTAATTGGCGGTATTGTAGCAGCTGTATTTTATTCCTCTTTCTTGATAGCTTATCGCCAATCGAATAGGATTGGTGCACCAGCGGTCAATGCGCAGTTCGATGCCACTGCTGGAGCAACACTAGGTATCTTGATTCTAGGGACTATTCCACTAACTTCTCTTGGCCTTGAACCCATTGACCATACGATAACTTGGCCCAATCATGGTTGGTTAATTGTACTGGCAATTTCCTGTCAAGTGATTGGTTGGATTGGGATAACATACGCACTTCCCCGACTACCGGCAGCACACACTTCCTTTGCAGTCCTTCTACAGCCTGTTCTGACCATCGTTTGGGGAATACTACTCCTAGACGAAACCCCCTCTTTCCAGCAGTCTATGGGGATGATTATGATTCTAGGAGCTATTATTGCCGTTACAATGTATGGCTCTACCACCTCAGAAGATAAAGTCTAATTCACAGGCTCTTCTTGTGTAATTAGTGACATTTTGACCTGATACTCGATGTATGAAATTGTGAGTGTGACCTCCTCACCATCCTCGCAGTCACAAACAGTTCCCCAGACTGCATATGTGTCGACTCTAATCTCAATCCTCCACTCTCCAGTGCCCGTTCCATTGTACAACTCCCAAGACGCCCGAGCCTCCTCTTCTGTACCTTCAAAACCAGAAGCATTGGGTATGTCAAGTGAGTAATCATACCAGATTTTGTCCCAAGGTTCGGTCTTGTCAGCATCACAGTCCTGACTTGAAGCATCCGTACTGGATAGACTGTACAACTGAGGCTTAGATACGCCCGTGTCAAACACCTCCACCGTGACCATATCACAACCGACAATACCACCTGGTTGCTCATCCTCTTCTCCCCAGTAAGCTCCGATGTAAATCTTAGAGACATTATTCGGCATTGGGATATTCAATGTCACCATCTCTGTTGTATCGTCATTAATGAAATAAGTCTGAACATCTGTCGTATTCTTCTGTTCAAATGTGAACTCCCAAGTCCCTTTTTCAGGAGGCTCCTCTGAGGCGGGCATGATCATATCGATTACCACAGGCCCGGCCAATACAATCGCAGAAACAAGTACCAACACTCCAGCAACTGCGCCCAAAGCAACACGGTTCCTGACTACAATGTTGGCAACCCTTCCAAATATATCTGAAATCCCCGACTCGCTATCTTCTACCCAATCGTCTTCGTATTCTACTAATCGATCGTAGAGCTCCTGCTTGTTTCCACTGGTCGATAAGTCCAGATCCTTGAGTTCGGCCTTGAGTTCGGCCGAAGACCACTCATCGATAGGTTCCACAGCCCGAGATGCCCGGTCGACGAAAGGAACTTTTGCTAAATATATGCCAAAAACAGGATTTTCAACTGCTTCGCTGCAACCCGATTTAGGTGTACAGGGCGAGAGATAATAGCGAGGGGATGGGATGCACTCAGCGAGAACCTTTCGGCCCTGTACACTACCTCATCGGGGTCGACAATAGATAATCGTTGTGAAAATTGGCTATTTTATTAAAAAAAACGCTGTACTGAGAGCCTATCAAGCAACGGTAAGCACTTCTGGGCCACCATCAGTAATCAACACGGTATGTTCGAACTGTCCAACATCTCCTCCATCTGCATCCCTTAGAGCAGTGTAAGTCTCAAGAAATCTAATTGAAGTTAGTTTATTCACCAATTGATTCCACTTCTTTCGTAGAGATTCCTCATCCTCCTCAGGGAATGGCTTCTCTAGAAGAGGATATGCCCAACGCTCAGCAAAAGGGAGGGTATTGTATCTCTCCTCGATGTATCTAGCCATAGTTGCACCAAGTGGCTTGAGTTTCCCCTTAGAAAGGGCTTTGCGGATTTTCACATTACCAGTAACTCTGAGGATATTCGAGGACCCAGAAGGGGCGACATTCTCAACCATTCCACTCGATCCAGTGGTGTTGAACGGCTCTATAGCATAGATTCCACCCGTCTCGACTGAGCCCTTGAATTGAGGATTTTTCTCACGGTCATAAGCACCGCACGCATATGATGGAATTGAAGTTCCGGCATGCAGATTCCATCGCTCTAACTCATGTCCACAAAGGTTCCGAATCGGCTCATAGCCAGCGTCCTTCGAAACCTGTTCTGCCGCTGCTCCGATTTCATGCCAAGGCGTTTCTGGATGCATCAACTCGATTGCCGCATCCCGCGCCTCCTTGGCTGCCTTAATCTGGTCAGTATGGTTAGCGCCAGAGCCTACTTCGACAGTTAGGGCATTGTCAGCAATAGCTCCCTTAATGTGAACTCCAACATCCAGTTTGACCAAATCTCCCTTCTCAAACACCATCTCTCCTTCGTATCCCTCTGGAGGCTCTAGTAGAGTATTCGTGGTGTAGTGTGCTGCCATGTCATTGACAGAGATCGTCACAGGGAAGGCAGCCTGTCCGCCATGTCTCCTGATGAAACGCTCTGCAGAGTCAATGACATCATTCCAATGCTTGCCGGCAGTAATCTCATCCTGGATGCCATCGAGAGTTCTCTTGGCAACATGTCCGGCATCACGCCAGTGTTTCAGATCTGTCTCCTCAACCATGATTTGACCTCTTCGGATGATACTACTCCTTCTCTGAGAACCTCGGTATCTCTCAACTGTGTTGAACCACAGACCGAATACCACGCTATCAATGTACTGGGCAAACCCCCGGGACATGCCCCTTGAACAAAAGAAACCTCCTCGGCTGACGATGATAGAGAGCGGGCTGCTTCCTCGCAGTCATCAACTGGTGCAACACCGCTACGATTGGCACTTGTAGCAGTCAGTGGCCCGACCTCATTCAGTAGACTGATGGCCTCAGGATGAGCGACGACTCGTATCGCAATACCCTTTCCTCCAAGACGCGAATCGACCGTCTCGTGAGCCTTGAGCACCACAGTAAGAGATCCCCTTGGGAAATCATCGAGCAAATCTCTCACTAGGTCGGGAACTTCAACCAAATCTTCTGCCTGGTCTAGATTAGCCACCCCTATACTTACAGGCATACTGTGATCACGCTCCTTCAATTCATACAACTTGTCTAGACATTTTGGAGTAGGGATGCAGCCGAGTGCGGGCTGAGTAGTGGTAGGGTAGACTATACAATCTCCAGCCAAAACTCTCTGTATCGCATCCTGCATGCAATCACTACCTGATGTGCCTCCTGCTGGCAGGAGGGAGAGAGTCGGAGTGAGCTACTATTGAGCCGACATGCAAATCGACATTGCTCTGGTGAGTATGTCTTTGAGAGATTCTAGCTAATTCGTAGGCACCGACATAGAGATTCAACAATGGAATCAGCAGCACTAACTTCCGGAACGACCTCGAATCCCACATCTCACTAGTTAGTTCCGAACCATCTTCTGCGACTATTGCTAGATTGAACAGGCGCTGACCTAGAGAACGAGAGTATGCAAGCCCAGTCAATCTCCAATACAGCCAGTGTGCAACCATGATTACTAGGGCGTGGGCTAAGGCATAGTGAAAGTCCATCGAATTCCATAGAGTCAGGTTCCATGCATTCAGAATTCTACCTCCTGTAACTACCATGAGAATGGTTGTAACTATTACAACATCAGCGGTGAAAGCGGCTACTCTACGTACTCCCGAAGCAAGAATGACTCCATCGGGAAGCGGCGCATGACCCTGTTCCGAGGACACTATCTGTTTGGCCAGAGTGCCTCCGCCAACATTCAATTGGATAGGTGAATCGTGGTCTGCCATACTCTCCCTCAGGACATTCCCAGCAAGTGCCATGCCTCAAGGTTACGACTCCGCATATGATCCATCCAAGCCGCCCAATCACCGTCGTGGCGTAATGTATCGGGGTCTCCGATGACTATGAGACCTCGTTTTGCTCTAGTCAAGGCCACATTCAGTCTGCGAGAATCTGCTAGGAAGCCAACATTGCCTTCGCTGTTTGATCGTACACATGAGAAGATGATTACTTCCTTCTCTCTACCTTGATAACCATCAACTGTCCTAACTTCAACCGAGTCCAATTTTTCTGGCATATTGTCTCTAATCGCCCTTACTTGTCCGGCATATGGAGTGATTATGCCTATGTCACTCATTCCAAGCTCTCCACCATCGAGCAATCCCTCTAACACACGCGAAACCCAAGACGCTTCACCGGGATTCTCCTTAGATTTTCCATCTGGGGAGCGTACTTCTCCTTCCTGAACTGGCAGAAACGCCATCGGATGATCCCAGTCTGGCCAGAGCATACCGCCGGGTGCAGGTCTCTGAGCGGACTCAACGCCATCTTCAAGTCGGCCTGCATAGAATCTCTCATTTGGAAATAGGGAGATTGAGGGGTGCATCCTGTATTGTACACGGAGTAAATGAGGTTCAATCCCCATCTCCACTAGACGCTCAAACAAAGATCTACTCAGCCCTCCTGTCTCGGCTCTCTGTGAAATGACTGTAGGTGGTAATTGTCGATGATCCCCTACTAGGACTACTTGCCTAGCTCCTCTGACGAGTGGTACTAGAGTAGCAGGTTCGGTGGCTTGGGTCGCTTCATCAATTAGTACACGAGAGAATCTTCTACCATCTAACAATTCATGACCAGAGCCGATACAAGTACAACATAGAACCTGAGCCTTATCGAGGATATCATCACGCATCTGCGATTCGATTCGTTTGACTTCTTTCCAGCCTCGACTAATATCACGATGTGTGAGTCCCTTCTCCTTACCCTTCATCCCCTTGACCCGTCTGGAGAGTTTCTCATTAGACTCAAGCCAGTGGTCGAGATCCTTTCTGAGAGGATGCTGCTCCATCTTTGCATCCATCGTAGCCTCTCGCAGATTTTCTCGCACCTTCACTGGCTGCCCCAATCGCAAAGCACGAACCCCCAGAGATAGCAAACCTTCGAGCAAGTTATCCACTGCTACATTCGAATCTGCTACCGCGAGAATTGTTCCTATATCCTGTTTCGACCAAGCCTCAAGGATTCTCACAGCCGTGTGAGTTTTGCCTGTGCCGGGAGGGCCTTGAATCAGTGTCAGGCGGCCCGCCATAGCCGATTTTGCAGCCTTCCTTTGCGCCGAATTAAGATCACCAGCGAGACTGAATTGGGTAGGCTTAGCCCCCCCAAGGTCAGGTGGAAGCGTAGCCGTTCCAACCGGATCATGCACAGAGCCAAGGAATAGGTCACGAAGCGGCACACCGCCGTCTTCTTCGAATAACGAGTTCAGTGCATCTCTCATCCTGTCATGTGCAATCCTGTTTGCACCTCTGTCCATTCTCCAGGTATCCTTACGCAATCCATTAGGTGCCTCAGGGACAACAATTCTGATGTGAAACCTAGAACGGTCACTGACAATTGCCTCAACTGGTTTCTCTGTCAGAGGATTTCTACGACTGAGCATAACAATATCTCCTTGCCTAAAGCGGTGCATTCCAAAGGCCTGACGATCTCTGCGCTGCAGCTTGATGATACGCTGTCCAAACAACCATCCATCGGTCTTAGCTACTAAATTGAACAGTGCAATCCCGTTTGCTGCTAGCCTACCGTCAGGCCATTCTCGAAGTCTAGTTTCTGTCATCGAGAGTTCATCGTCCAACTCCCATCGGATTAGATTGAGATATGACTCGTGATGCTCCTGACTCTTGTTGAAACGCGCTGGTAACGCCTCCGCCTGCCCGCTCACACATCCTCGTCACAATCACACCACATCACGCTTCCCCAACTTCGGATTCTAGTAGTTAGAGGCACCTTGCAACCATGACCGCGTGAAGATTATACGGAGACCTTCGTCAAAGTCGAACATTAGGACGGTGGATGTGGATGTTCGACCGATTCAAATCATGGCGCAAGCAAGAGGAATCGGGTGTAGAATGTCCGCTCTGCCAGCAGCTCAATCCGGAGGATGCTGTGAACTGTTCTCGATGCTCATACGAACTCGCAAAAGCCTCCCATCAGCAAGACTCAACGATGGACGATAATGCTGCTACAGATTTGTTTGATCAGCTACTCGAGGACTTCGATGACGACGATGATGAGGAAATTGTTGATTGGTCCAATGCTGCCTTCAAAATGGACGATGTTACAATCGATGTGAAGCAGTACGGTAAGGATGACCAAGTTGTCACTAAGCAGAAGCCTAGCTTCGCATTCACAGTCGATATACCAGATGCTTCCGAAGATAGCGTGGAAGATGAGGAGTA
>DAON01000042.1:17435-21570 GCA_002501885.1 Euryarchaeota archaeon UBA220
CTGAAGAGGAGCCTGAGGAGGAGCCAGAGACTCAACAAATCGAACTTGTCCAACCCACAGCTGAAGCACCCGAAGAAGTCGTTCCGGTTTCTGCCAGCGCAATTCCTGAATCTAATGGATTAGAGATTCCACCTCCTGCTGAACCTGTAGTTTTGCAGCAACCAGAGCCAGAACCAGAGCCAGAACCAGAGCCAAGTCTCTCGGACCTAACCGTTGATGAACTGAAGGCGATGGCCAGTGGCCGCGGCCTGACTGGCTACTCCAAACTAAAAAAGGCCGAATTGATTCAACTCATTGAGACAGAACCAGAACAAGTTGAGGAAAAAGAAGAGCCTAAGCCAGAGGCTGAGATTCCACCACCTCCCACGGACCTTCCTCCGCCACTAATGCCACCTTCTCCTCCAGCCCCCTCAGAACCAGAACCAGAGCCAGAACTCTCAATCCCCCCTCCTCCAGTTATCCCCTCGATTCCCAGTATCCCTGATCCGGGAGAGCCACCAAACTATTGGCCATGGTCTCAGCAGGATGAATGGGCCGACAGAAAAGTCGCTTTACAAGTCAAGTCAGCAATGGAAGCTGCTCGTTCGAAAGACATCGCTCAGGCTACCGTGCTAATCGATGAAGTAGGCCCACATTTGGGTAACCGATCAAAGCTCATTTATCCAATAGGCGCACTACTACAGCGCATTGGCCGAGGAAAGGCGGTCGACAAATTACTCGAGGACGCAGCACGGATTTTACCAGGCGATTCCAATGTCACTACTGCCAAATCCAAACTCAGACCATAGTCCGTAGCCCTGATTGGTGAGAACCCCGCCGCACATATGTGCTTAGGAGGGCCACGACGACTATCAGAGTCGATGATACACTCGTATTGAGACCCGCCTCTGAAGAGCATAACGAAGCCCTGCTAGAGGCTTTCGAAGAGACTTGGCCTGAGGTCAGCAGAGCTATGCCGTGGATTAATCCAGACATCCCATTTGACTCACAGATGCAGGACTTTCTGACTGAAACCGAGGGAATGGGGCGCTCTGGGATGCTACATCATTGGGTTATGGTTAGACCGTGGGACAACGCACTTCTCGGACTAATTGGATTTGACCGCGTGACTCGTTCGGGAAAGGCTCATTGGAATCTTGGTTACTGGGTTCGTAGTTCAGAGCAGCAGCACGGTTTTGCACGAAAGGCAATCAATGCAGCCTTGCAGTGGATGGGCGAAGTCGAAGAATCATGGATTGAACTCAAGGTAGATCCGAACAATCCTCCTGGGAGAAGTACTGTGATGAGGGCAGTCAGAGATTGGAAAGGTGAGAGATGCATTGACGGTGACTCGGCCATTACTGTAGCCGGGGTTAGAACCAAGCATGAATGTCATCTAATCAGAACAGGTCCTTCTCTGGGGCCGAGATGACATTCTAAGCACCACTCATTGAAAAGACTCCAATCGGTCGCAGACCTGCCCCAAGGGGGCAGGTAGATGCAGTATGCCGCCTAACGAACCTCGCCAAAGACTCCCTGATTCTGACCCCGAGGAGACGATTGAGTGGCTAGAGGCACTACGCTCAGTAGTCGACGCCCACGGAGTCGAGAGAGCGAGAATGCTATTGCATGAAGTCATGGCAGAGGCAGAAGGCCTTTCGATACCTATTCTTCCACCTTCTCGGACTCCTTATCTAAATTCCATTGCAATCGAGCAACAGCCTCCGTATCCGGGCAATTTGGATTTAGAGGAGAGGGTACAGAACGCAGTTCTATGGAATGCAGCCGTTATGGTATCCGATGCGAATCGAAGAATAGACGGCATTGGCGGGCACATCTCGACATATGCATCTAGCTCTACACTCTATGAGGTCGGATTCAACCATGTGTTCAGAGGCAAGGAACACAATGGTATTGGAGATGCAATCTATGTCCAGGGTCACGCCAGCCCGGGAATCTATGCCAGAGCTTTCCTCGAAGGAAGACTCAGCGAGGATGAATTACTCAATTTCAGACAGGAGACCTACGGCTCCGGACTATCCTCTTACCCACACCCCCGGTTGATGCCGGATTTCTGGGAGTATCCAACCGTGTCAATGGGTTTGGGGCCATTGGGCGCTGTTATGCATGCTAGATTCTGGAAGTATCTGCACCAGCGAGGTCTGGCAGACACTTCAGAGAGCAGGGTGTTCGCATTCCTAGGAGACGGCGAGATGGATGAGCCTGAATCCATTGCTTCTATCGCCGTTGCCGGCAGAGAAAGACTCGACAATCTGATTGTTGTGGTCAACTGTAACTTGCAGAGACTAGACGGCCCGGTTAGAGGCAATGCAAAGATCGTTCAAGAGCTTGAAGGACTCTATCGGGGTGCTGGTTGGACTGTCATCAAGGTGCTTTGGGGCTCATCATGGGACCGAGTTCTGAGTATGGATACAAACGGTGAACTACTAACAAGATTCGAGGAAATAACCGATGGAGATTGGCAGCGACTTAGCACTCTTTCAGCATCTGACTTCCGCTCAGAGTTATTCTCCGGAAGTGAGACACTCGAGAGCCTAGGGGCATCAATGTCGGACGAGGATATTGCAAATCTTTCACGAGGTGGCCACGACCCACGCAAGGTCTACGCTGCATATCAGGCAGCACTTGCAGCCGATGGCCCAGCGGTAATTCTAGCCCATACTGTCAAGGGATGGGGAATCGATTCTTTCGAGGGAAGAAACTCAACCCATCAAAAGAAGAAGATGGATCTAGACGACCTAATCGCATATCGAGATGCACTAAATCTCGATATTGAAAACTCGTCTCTAGAAGACAGTCCATTCCACCGACTCGAGGAAGATTCGGATGAGTTAGAATACTTACTCGAGCGCAGACAGACTCTTGGAGGCTCTCTTCCCTCAAGGGCGCCAGTTTCAATCGATTTCGAATTACCCGATGCAGACACATACTCTGCTTTTGATGAAGGCACTCCACAAGGCCAACAAGTCTCGACGACTATGGTATTCGTTAGATTGCTTCGCAACCTACTGAAGTCACCTATCGGTGAGAGGGTAGTGCCGATTATACCGGATGAGGGTAGAACATTCGGAATGGATCCACTGTTCAGCGAGTTCAGTATCTTTGCATCACACGGTCAGAAGTATACGCCGGTTGATCATTCGATGCTACTGAAGTACAAGGAATCGGAGTCCGGACAGGTTCTGCAGGAAGGAATCTCGGAGGCCGGAGCAATTGCTTCTTGGATATCCAGTGCCACTTCTTACTCCCACGCTAAGTCACCCACTCTTCCGTTCTACACATTCTACTCAATGTTCGGTTTTCAGCGAGTCGGAGATCAGATCTGGAGCGCAGCAGACGCACGTGCTCGAGGCTTCTTGATGGGTGCGACCGCAGGTCGAACTACACTCAATGGCGAGGGATTGCAGCACCAAGACGGCCACAGCCTGCTGATGGCATCCACAGTGCCACATTGCAGGGCATGGGATCCAGCTTATGCCTATGAGCTTGCAACAATCATTCGACATGGTATAGATGAGATGTGGGGCGAGAATCTTGATGTATTCCACTATGTGATGTTGTACAATGAGAACCAGCAGCAGATTCCCAAGCCAGATGGTGCGGATGAGGGAATTGTGCGCGGTGCCTACTTGCTTGAAGAGGCTAAAGGTAAGGGGCCCAAGATTCGCCTACTTGGCTCAGGTCCTATTCTGCAATATGTTAGGGAAGCAGCCAACATCCTAAGCGATGAGTACGGGGCCTCTCCTGAGGTTTGGTCGGTCACATCTTACGGCGAGATGCGCCGAGAAGGCCTAGCAACCGAGAGGCACACCCGTCTGCATCCACAAGATACCAAGACGCCCTATGCGGAGCAGTGCTTTGGAGACGAAACTCCCACAGTAGCTTCATCGGACCACATCGCAGCCATCCCTGAAATGATTCAGCGTTGGATAGGGGGCCGTTATGTTGTACTAGGGACCGATGGTTTCGGGCGCTCGGACACCCGTGAGGCACTGCGTTCTTTCTTCGAGATTGATACTAACAGCATAGTGCTAGCAGCACTATCAGCATTAGAGCAGGAAGGCGCTATGCCCGCCGGTACAGTAGATGACGCTGCAGCCAAGTTAGGAGTCGATCGCGAAAGATTCGACAAGAC
>DAON01000066.1 GCA_002501885.1 Euryarchaeota archaeon UBA220
ACGCCGTGCGAGAAGATCGGGGATCCCGGTCATGGTTGTCAACTCAGGCTACACATTCTGAATGTATGCTTTCCAGAACTTATGATTCAACTCACTGCTTACTCTCAATCTGCCTTGCAAGGAAGCTAACGACATCTAGTATCTCGAATTCATGTCTCGGATCACCTTCAAACTTCAGACACTCAAAGTGAGCCACACATTTCGGACAAGTAGTCAACATCACATCAGCTCCAGTTGCATTTACTTCATCGAAGCGCTGCAGTCTTAGAGCCCGGCTATTCTCATTGCAGGACATCATGCTAGAGACGCCACAACACAAAGCATCCTCTCCGTGATGTTCCATCTCCACCAAGTTCACTCCATCTACGGACTGAACAAGGTCTCTAGGCTTGTCATACAGGTCCATTTGCCTACCGAGTCTACAAGGATCGTGATAGGTCACGGTAACATCATCATCAACTGCTAGATTCATGTCAAAGTTGTTCTCAACAAGATATTCTGTAGTGTGCATGACCTTCATCCCCTCAAGCTCATAATCAAGAGCGAATGTCCTGAAACACTCTGCACAAGATGTGACTAGGGTGTCTATGCCACTCTCGCCCAACTTCTTCTGATTGTACACCTTGAGCTTCTCAAAGACCTCGGAAAGTCCCTGCCACTTCTGATCATGTCCGCAGCACTTCAGGAAATCGCGCCCTAGATAGGTAACATCATCACCCATTTCCTCGAAGATTGTGAAAGCAGCGGTGGTGGTCTCTCCTAGGTTCATCTCTCCCTCGTTAACATGGCTGAAAATCATCTCTTGGTCAATGTAGTCTACACAACCAGGGTAGTAACCGACATTGGAGTCGATAGGATAGTCTTCAACCGATACGAAAGCCTCGTCAGCCTCTTCCTCAGCCTCGGCAGCAAGGACTGCCTGCAGTAGGGTGTGAGGAATCTCAGTCGCAGGTGGACCACCAACAATCAGGTTTCTTCTGATGTCTACATATGAGTCATAGTCGACTAGTTGTGGACAGGCGTTGGTACATGCCGTACATGTCAAACACGAGTAGAGAGGAACTCCGTCATCCTCATTGTTCCAAGTGTTGTAGATGATGTTGAGTTTATCGCCAGCATTGAACAGCCTAACTGGACAAGCATCATCACACAAGTCACAACCATAACACTTGTTCATCTCCCATTCATAACCTCTAGCCATGCTGCGCATGACCATGAATACTATCGCACCTACTCCTAGACATGGGACGAACAAGCTGTAGATTAGTTTGGCATCCAAACTCTTTGGATTCTTCTTGTAGGTAGGATTGTCCAAAGATAATGCCGATAATTCATCGAGACTCATCGCCGAATCAGATCTGACTAAGGCAGTACCGTCGTCTGAGAGTAGCAAGGGCTGGAACGATACGGCAGAGAACCCAGCAATCATCGAAACCGATTCATTCACGCCAACAGAAGTAGCAGTAAATGCAACTGCATAGGTGCTACCTGAATCGAGATACATCGTGGTACTTTCGCAAGTGCCTCCGGAATTCTTCCAAAGTAGATTGCCTGCCGAATCATGTAGAGTAACTTCGACGGAATGGACTCCTGCATTGCGAACAGTAGTTCTGAATGTGCAACCAACATCAGTCGGAACACTCGCAACTCCGAGATCTTCTACCTCGAATGAACGACTCTCGGAAACCAATATGTCTGAACCGTCGGAACTACCCTCATATTCGAAATTCATCCCACCAGCATTACGCCCTAAATCTATGTCGGCATGTCCATTATCTCCTGCAAAGTCGAGGACTACCTCCCTAGTAGGTTGGTAAATTCCCCAGTCCGACCAATGAATTGCAGCAATCACGCACCAGTCCGTAACATCTTCATGTTCAAAGTCAAAGTCTCCCCACACTGCTAAACTTTGAGTTTCAGAATAAGGAAGACAATCATCGGCCCAATCGTCCCAGACATTCCCCTTGCCCTCGTGAACAAGAGTATCAGATGGTTGTACTCTCAATGCATCGAGATCTTCAATCTCGTCCATAGCCCCCAAGCCACCATAGTCCCAGAACCCACCATCATATACGGGCCAAGTTACAACTGAAATGAGAACGGTCGCAATGATTGAACCAATAGCAACCTGTCTGCCCATTCTAGGATTTACTCGGGCACCCAGTGATTTCAGTGCAAACCATTTCACTCCAAAGTATATCAAAGCGAAAATGAAGATTCCTGTTAATACCCAAGGTAGGGCATTAAACAACTCCGCCGTCCAAGGTGCCTGCCTTCCGCAGAAGAGATAGTTATGCGAATCCGACCAACAATAGTTGGTCAAATCCTTGGAATATAATTCTAGGAAGATGTTGATGGAAAATACCGAGATGAACCAGACATGTGCGAGGTAAATCGCACCTGCAGTAGCGAACCATGGATCTTCGACACCTCTCTTCTCTCTCCTACCGATGATGAATGGAGGCAGAGCCAGAATTCCAACTGGGATTCCAGTTAGTGCTGCCCCCCACCAACCAGCATTCCATGCAATAACAGGGGATCCAAAGAATTCACCAATAGGTCCAGCGGGAATAATGTATTGGGGCAAATACTCGCCCCAGCGCAGATATCCGTAAGAGAATAGAACATACCAATCAGGGAAAACGAAACCGGCTTGGGCGAAAGGATCAGCAGCACTGTGCAGGGGAGGCGGAATAATCCACGAGTAGAATGCGATAACGGCCACCATTGAAGCAAGAATAATGCTATCACGAAGGATTTCCGTTGGCCATACCGAATGTCCGACGAATACTCTACGCCTCTCAGGATCGGCCTCTATCAACCGATCTTTTTCATTCATGTAGGTATCAGCAATCCTGCCAAATCTATCTAACATCCCCATTCAACTACCCTCCTTAATGCGGCTCCGCTATTCCCTGAACCCATACTATGAACAGGTGGGCAAGAATTAGTCCCGTGACTAGCACGGGGAGGATGAAAACATGTAGGAAGTACATACGCGTGACCGTTTGTGCCGTCAATGTAGTGCCAGCAAACAGCGCAGTAGCCATCCATCCTCCAATTAGAGGAGTTGAGCTAGCCATACTGATTCCAATGGTAGCCGCTCCAAAGGCCAGACTGTCCCAAGGCAAGATATAACCAGAGAACCCGAAGAAAATGGTGAAGAACATCAAGGCAACACCAATGAGCCAGTTTAACTCACGAGGATTTCTGTAGGCGCCCGTGAAGTAAACTCTACACATATGCAGGAAAACTGCTGCTATCATGAAGTGAGTAGTCCAATGGTGGATTGACCTGATAATGTAGCCAAATGGCAACTCTGTCATAATAAACTCCATGCTAAGGTATGCGGGAGAAGGAGTACCCTCTCCCCCTGGCACATAGTAGAGGCCGAGCACAGTACCCGTAATCACCAGAATCACAAACGCTAGGAAAGAGATCCCGCCAAGGCAGTATAGAGGGTACCAATACCATATGATTCTGAGTTTATACTTCTCAGCGTGAGTCAGTGGCATCTGCCTGTGCATGTGGTGATATGCATCCTTACTCATTCCCCAGTAATCCTGTAGTCTGAATCTGGTATCAAGCCATGAGAACGCCCAGAGGAATGTTTTCTCTGCTAGGCCCATGCTGCCAGCACTGGTTTCTACAGCTCTCAAGATATCAGTTCGAGGCATATCATCCCTCTCCTGTCGCAGAGTAAATGCAACTAATACCACTACTATTGCGATGAACAACCAAAGGAACCAGAATTGAATCATAATCTCACTAATCACAATATGTATACCAATCTTTGAAGTCATCAAGTGCCTCGATGATGTCTCCATTGACAACGAATGGAATTAGAGGCATTCCGACAGGAGCCGGACCCCCTGTTCGCTTAATCCCGAAGAATTGAAAATTCTCTCCATTGTTCCTATTCCTGTTCATATTCTTCTCGATAACAGTAGGATCAAATCTACTAGAGTGACAAATACAGAACAACTTGTTTCCGCCCGAATCAACTCCTCCGGGAACCCACTGGTCAGCCGTGAAGTCATTTGAAACCAATTGCCAACCAGGGATACAGCACAGATGTGTGCATCTGGAGAAGATGATAATCATATTATCATGAATTGATAGAGATGAGTACTGGGGATCTTCATCCACTTCATATCCTGAGCCAACATATGAGCCACTCTCGTTGTATCCGTCCATAAATTGGAATCTAGGGCTTCCCTCGACAGGAGGAGATTGTGCATTCTCCGAGTGTGGGACATAAATCACATTCACAGGAAGTCCAGACCACACGCCTGAGGCACCAGCCATGCCGGTTGAAGACTCTGCGGCTTCATCTACAAAGGATTGGTAAGTCATGGGTTCAAGATGTCTGCTGCCATACCATGCAGAGTCCTCAGTACCAGTTGGCACCCAGAATCTGACCGACGAATCTCCTCCATCTGCATCGGATTGCCCCATAAGTAGGGAAGCAAAACCAACAACGCCGAGACTACCCATCGTAATTACTCCGGCAGCTGTGTTGAATGAGTGACGCATGAAT
>DAON01000098.1 GCA_002501885.1 Euryarchaeota archaeon UBA220
CAGATTTGGGTTACGAAGTCAAAGAAGAAAAGGTCGATGTTGACTATGCCATGAGTGCAGACGAGTGTTTCTGCGCTGGTACAGCGGCTGTAATCTCGCCAATCGGATCAATCAGATTCGGTGACAATGTCTACGAATTTGGAGATGAGGTTGGACCGGTTACTCAGAGGTTGTATGACGAGTTGACTGCTGTCCAACAGAGAAAGATTCCCGACGAGCGCGGATGGACCGTCTCTGTCGAGTAATTACTCTTTGACCATGGCCTGAAAGTAGCCTGCAAAACCGAATGGTAGAGCGGTTGGCCCACCAGTGGCAGACCAACCCTCAGACATTGCTTGGTTCACCTCAGTCTCTAGGCTCTCAAGGGTCTTCGATCTAATGATACGATATTCCATGAGGTGCCATAGAGACTTGAGGTGAATAGTTGTGGCGCTCAGCGTAGTCTACGACCAGCAATCAGGACTGCTCCGAGTAAAGCTAGAGCGGCTATGCCGGCACCGAACCCTGGAAGGCTGGAATCTTCTTCCTCTTCCATGACATCGATACTACCTGTACCGACTACAATCTGCCCTGCCATACCCATAGTTGCATGTGGTTCGCAGATGTAGTTGAAGGTCTGATCGACATCGAAGGTGTATCTGAAGTCGACAGTTGTCAACGACTCTCCACTGTATACTCCGCTCATGTAGCGGGTTGTGTCTCCTTCCTTAGCAATCTGTGCTACATTGTGGGCCATTGACTCATCTGTCCAAATCCAGCAGACGGTGGCTCCTACATCGACCTCTAAGTAGGGTGTGTCGTATGCTAGACCAGAATCGTCTACTCCAATTACAGCATCACAGCCAGTCGTGTCAGGTGCATCGGCAGGCGGCATTAGCACCTTATCGATAACATGGATTATTCCGTTTGAAGCCATGACATCAGCAGTGGTGACAGTTGCGTCTCCAATCATCACAGATTCATTTGTGACGGTGAATGTAGCATCATCACCATTCAGCATTGTTGCTGTCATACCATCGGTAACCTGCGAGGATTCAACAGATCCTGAATACACATGATAAGTCAAGATATCAACTAGGGTTGCATTCTCCTCATCGGTATCGAAGGTGCTCAGATCAATACCGGCAGCGGCGAACGCATCATCGGTTGGAGCGAACACTGTGAACGGGCCTTCTCCCTGCAGGGCGCTAACAAGCCCCGCGTGTGAGAGAGCCGCTACTAGAGAGTCATGGACACCTGTATTCTGGGCGTTTGTGGGTATGTCCTCATTCTCGTCTGCCACAACGACTGGCGAGACCAAGAGGCTGGCGATTACTAGTATGGCTAATGTTGCATTTCTATTGCTCATGGCCAAGCCATCTGTGTTCGACTTATCAACAGGTGTTTCGTTGTACTGCAAGTATGAAACTAGCATATATATACTCAGAAAAAGGAATTAAACTCTCCCTTATATTCTCCATAATTACGCCCTTATCATGGACCCATTACCATACAGAAAAAATGGCACAACAACGAAAGCAACTCTGGGAGTCTTGTCAGTAATTCTGCTGTTCGGAACCCAGACGGTGAGTGCAGAGACAACCGCGCTCGCAACTAACGATTGGGTAGGAATCAGCTTCTGGATTGCTACAGCAGCAATGCTGGCTTCCACTGTGTTCTTCCTAGTTGAGAGAGGGAATGTAGCACCCAAGTGGAAGACATCGATGACGGTAGCAGCGCTTGTTACTGGAGTCGCATGGTATCACTACACATACATGCGTGAGGTTTGGGCGATGGATGGATCATCGCCACTAGTCTACCGATACATTGACTGGCTGATTACCGTACCTCTGCAGATTGCAGAGTTCTACCTAATCCTAGCCGCTATTGGTGTAGCTAGTGTAGTGATGTTCAGGAATTTGATGGTCGCTTCCCTTGTGATGCTAGTGGCTGGATTCTTCGGAGAATCAGGAGCAATGGATTCCACCATTGAGCTCAGCTCGACTGTTTGGTGGAGCATTGGAATGGTCGGTTGGATATACATCCTTTACGAGTTGTTCCGGGGCTCTGTCAAGGAAGCTGCAGCAACCGCTAGTGAAGGCGTTCAGTTCGCCTTCAATTCAATGAGATGGATTGTACTAGTAGGGTGGTCAATCTACCCTATCGGATACATGATGGGAGATGTCAATGATCTCAACATCCTGTACAACATCGCCGATGTGGTCAACAAGACTGCTTTCGGTATGATGGTCTGGTACGCTGCCACTATTGACAGCGAGTAAACATAATCCGGGCGGTCGGGAAACCGGCCGTCCGGACCAAATACAACTGAATCCTCGTTCTTGGCCGGGGTAAAGTATGTGTATCGATATACATCTGAAAGAGCATGACGAGAGCAATTGCTTTGTTTCTAGCCCTACTTTTGATTGCCGTGCCTCTTGCCGGATGCACGGGTGACGACACCTCGAGTGACGACGATACCTCGAGTGACGGAACCGAACTAAACGACGCTAACGAGAGAATCGCGGAACTTGAGGCAGTCATCCAGAGTGATCAAACGATGATTTCCGCGCTGGTGGCACAGGCCGAGGTTGACCAGGCAAGAATTGCCGATCTTGAGGAAGATCTTGACGAATTGTGTTGTACCTTGGAGGAAATGGCAGTTCAGTATCAGTACGGATATGACGAAGGTTCTGATGATGCTTGGTATGAAGGATATGACGAAGGATATGTTGCCGGGAGTGCTGGATCGATACAAGAAAGTACACTGGATACGATTCTCGAACGCGGTTCAATGAAATGCGGAGTTAAGGAGTCCCAGTACGGAATGGGATACCTAGATGCTGGAACTGGAGTTCGCTCCGGTCTAGACATCTCCTACTGCCGCGCTGTTGCAGCTGCTCTAGGACTGAACCCTGATACCGATGTCGAGTATATCCCGGCCTCGGGCTCAGACCGCTTCGACAAGCTAGCCTC
>DAON01000041.1 GCA_002501885.1 Euryarchaeota archaeon UBA220
AGGATTTGTTCGGGCCAGATCTCACTCTAGATCCTCAGGTTGATTGACATTCCTAAGCATCTCAGCATCCTCAAGCAGAATCGAGTGTGGCATTTCTGCGAACTGCAAGTGGAGGGGCCTACGATCACCAGAAACAAGTCTACTGAGAACTAACTCCGGCCTAACTAAAGCTAGTAGTGGATGGTTCCAGACACCATCACTCGGCATGACTAGAGTGTCCGAGGAAGCCAACGCATCCTCGAGTGATAAGAATAGACTCGATTCCACCCAAGGAACATCTACAGGAGCGAGCTGAATGGTCTCTGACTCAACCAATGGATCTTCAAAAGCCTCCACTAACGCTTCGATTGGGCCAGAATGAGGCTCGGCATCCAATACCCATTCGACCTCTATCTGCGAATCGATGACTGCGCCATAAGATTCGACATCCTCGGGCTCGGCTACCGCGATTCGAATCGGCTCACGACCTGCCTCCGCTAGAGCCATCGCAATACGACCGATACAAGCCTCTCCATCAATTTCTATCAGCGCCTTATCTCGACCCATTCTCGATGAGCGCCCTCCAGCGAGTATCAATGATCTCATACAATCACCGAAGCTCATCAAGTCGACGTAGTGCATGCTGAATTTCGTCCATTAAGTCCAAAGAGCGATTCAACAATGCGGCCCGATCTTTCCTGGAGCGCTTACTTTCCATCCATCGCATTAACTGTCGAATATCCTGGGCATCGCGCTGAATGGTCCATTCCAGAACCTGCTCTGCAATCGGATCATCCGAGGGTAGCAGACGACTACTCATACTCTCTCCGCTTTAGTCAACAAACATCAGTACTACGCTTGCGATGAATCCATCCTGTCCATTATTCTACCAATCAATGAATCTCCGTCTGGAATCTCGACAGTACCTAGGGCATCAACCACCTCTTCACTCGGACTTTGTCCTTTGAGTGAGCCCGCATGTACCACCAATATTGCAAGATGACCATCTACTCGCCTAGCCTTACACCAATCAATTACGATATCATCGGCAGGAATTTCACGGCCTGCCCGGATTAATTCCTCAATACTCAGCAACAAGGCTTCTGCAGGCTCAGAATCCCGAATTGAAGAGGAAAGTACCTGCCAAGGATTCGTGCCTAGTGAAGCATGATCCAGATTGGCTAGTAGCAAGGCTGCGAGAGCAACATCCTCGCGTCCATGGCGTGTCCAAAGACGATCGACCAAACGCAGGAGAGTTCGCTGATTACCCGACGCTCCGGTCAGCAGCCACGAAGCCAATCTCCGAAGCATCTCATCGGGTGTTCCGAGGTGAAACTCGTATCCTGCGGATTCACCCAATCGGTCAGTACTCGATTTCATTATCAGAGCGGGAACCCCAATGGGGTATGCCTCGCGAACCATCTTGGCTAGTTTTCGGTCTGAGTTGTGGATTCGTAGAGGTTGAGAATCCAGGAATCCGTCAAGCGACTCGGTCTGGGCCATACGAACCTCAAATCTGAATTCCAATCCGGTCGAAGATACCACCAATCTTCTCCATAGTGTCGTCGAGACGCATGCGGAAATCCTGCAATACATTACGATGAATTGTCTGTTCCAGCTGACGGTCTAGACTGCGAGTGATAGCCCGATGCTCTGCATCACTAATCTGGAAAGCCTTACGCAAATAGGCCACCATCATTAGTTCATCCTCAGATCTGTCAGTATGAATCAGCACGGCCTCTAATACCTGCTCATACACCATCATCTTCTCCTGATCACCTAATTCTCTGCCACCCACGAGTTGTTCCGTATTCTCAACCACTGAGTCATACACCATTCGTGGCTCATTCTCTTCCAATCTGAGTACATGCGCTAATTTGACCAGAAGCCGCTTTTCACCATTCGATAGATGACCGTCACGCAGGGCCAACCTTGTGGCCCCACGGAAGACCTCCAGACAATCCCCAATACCCGCCTCCATGCAATGCGATTGACGCCGAGTACCTTAATTCCTCGCGAACATATACTATCGACAATAGTCCGCTACCCAAACAGTAGCGTTCATCAAGGGCCCCCGGGTCGCACGGACTGCAGGTACTCTGCCACACTCGCGGGCGTTTTGCGCCCATCCACCGAACCGCCAACAGGCGAAAACCGGGAGCGAGGCCCCGAAAGTGGGGCCGAGAGCCTAAGGAGAATATACAATGACAAATGAAGGAAAATATGTGATACACGCGACTATCCGCACTGACGGAACGGTCGCACGCAAGGACGTCGTGGGAGCGATTTTCGGCCAGACCGAGGGATTACTCGGTGAGGAGCTACAACTACGCAAGTTGCAGCGAACCGGAAGAATCGGCCATGTTGACGTCATACTTCACCAGCATAAGGGCAAAGTCAACGGAGAGATTCAACTCTCTTCTTCAATTGACCAAGTCAGTACCGCGGTGATTGGCGCAGCATTGGAGACAATCGACAGGATTGGTCCATGCAAGTCGGTCATTAAGGTGAAGCAAATCGAGAATATCCGATCAGCCAAGAAGGACACAGTAATCGACAGAGCCAAAGAACTCCTACTCGATATTGTCAACTCTGGAGCAGATGAGTCGAAGAACATCTTAGATGAGGTTCGCTCGGTTCTGAATCTGGAGAAGGAATCGGAATACAAAGGAATGACCGCAGGACCAAATGTCAGCGGGTCTGAGGCGATTATAATCGTCGAAGGGCGCAACGATGTTAGGAACCTGCTAAAGTACGATATCAAGAACGCCATTGCGACCATGGGATCGGGAATCAAGCCAGAGCTCGCTGAGCTCGCCAAGGGCAAGAAAACGGTGACCGCATTCCTAGATGGTGACCGAGGTGGAAAACTACTGCTCATGGAGATTAGTGGTTCACTCGGAAACAACCTGACACATGTTGCTTTTGCACCGACCAGTAGAGAGGTTGAACACCTTGAGATGAAGGTCGTCACGAAAGCACTTGCTCAGAAGGAGACCGCCGGCAAAGTCGTCGCTCGAATCCAGAAGGAAATCAAAATCGACGACGACCGATCTGTCGGCCGCGGCCAAGAAGCACTTGAGACACCCGATGAAGTCAAGGCCTGGGCAGGAATGCTCGACGGCCTGAAGCGCAACCAAGCTGTTATCGTCCATGCTGACGGAACTGGCTCGGACCCAATCGGGGCTCGAAGTCTTGAGAACGCGTTGAACTCCTCTGAGAATGCTCAGGGGTTGGTGTTTGCTGGCAAGGTCACTGCACGAATCTTCGATCTGGCTTCTGGAGCCGGTATCGAGAATGTGCTTGGGACCTCAGTAGGAACAGTCACCCGAAAGGGCGGCGTACAGGCATACTCAACAGAGAATATCTGATACGGAAACACCGGTCTTTCGGCGGGACATAGTCCCGCCTACAATGGCCGCATCAACCTTTGAATCCGCAGAAGCCATCAAAAGTCGCGCAGTTCCGCTGCGGCCGGATGGAAAACATCACAATGGGTGTTCTAGCACTCTACGCCCTTCTGGGCATAGCCCTACTCACCCTGTGGCTCAGACACCAAGCGGTACTGCGTCAGCGCGAGAGGATGAGAGAGAAGATGGGCGCCCTTCAGGGCGATTTATCGTACACTTCCCAACGACTCGACCTACTGTCAAGAGGAGTGGATACAGTACTCAGTGAGACTCCTGAGGTTCAGGGACTACTAGATGCTCACAAATCTCTTGAGTCGGCAGAAGACCTTCTCTTCCAACAGGGAATCAACATCAGCTCCAACGAGGCAGTGGCTATTGCAACCCATGCTGCTCGTACTATACTATCCCATTATCCTGGTCTAGCTGATGATAATGGTAACAAAGAAGTCGTACCCGGCCTACTTCCTCTGGTAGAGCGACTGGATTCTATACTCAATGAATCGGAGATGCAATCTGAAGATTTAGAATTGAACGGAGAGGAACATCGCAGAATGGGCGAACTATTCCATGCAGTCGATCGCAAGATGCGAGCATCTGACTTCTACCAGAGAGCTCACTATCTGAGCGCCGAGGACGCAGATGCACTACGCTCACTAGCCGCGATTCACCGCGAAGAGGGAGATATCGAGGCGCTGGATAGAACACTTGAGAGACTCCTAGCGGTGGAACCCGACGAAGCTGCTGTTCTCAAGGAACAGGCGTTGTTATTGGCAGGAACCGACGATGAGAGGACAGAACGCAACAAACTCAGGCTCGAGGCCATTGGCGTTGAGTTTGATACAACCCTAGCTCAAACCGATATTTCAGAAATAGTGCACAGGGCCAGGGAAGTCAACGCAGAGATTGACCCGACAAAAATCGATCCGGAAACATCCTCAGGTTGGCTCGATAAAGCAGCAAGACTCTTGCTAATTGGAGAGATTCAAGTAGCTTTAGAATCTGTTGAGAAGGCAATAGAAACAAATCCTGACAACGGCGAGGCATGGTTGCTTCAAGCCAAACTACTCTCGGCAGATGAGGAGAGGACAAAGGAGGCATTACAGAGTATTCGCAGGGCGACAGCACTCGGAGAATATGGTGTACTACTGGAGTCAGAGGTTTTCGAGAACACCGGTAGACTGGACGCGGCTAGGGCCGTACTAGAAGAGCGCCTAGAGACCAACCCAGAAGACACTGAGGCTAGGGCCAGACTGAGCCTAATTCTACTGAGAGCAGGCTCCCCAGACTGGTCCCGCAAGGTCCTCGATGAAGCACCCTCTGAGGCTTGGGATAGCGCTGCAATGCATGTCATGGATGGCAGACTACACTTACTTGAGTCAGAGAATGAGAGAGACAGTACAGGCAACCACGATCAGATAATCCTACTAGATGCAATGGTTGCATTCGACGCTGCTATAGAAAGAGACAGAGAGAGCGGGCTTGCATGGCTAGGAAGGGCTAGAGCACTTCGCTACCAAGGAGCCCCCAATGAGGCAGAAGTCGCATTGACTAGAGCCCGCAGACTAGTCCCTGAGCACCCATCAATACCGCTTGAAGAGGCCCAACTCTGTCTCGACCTCGGAAAACTTGAGCAGGCAGACACACTAATCGCTGAGGCAGCCACTCTACTCAATGACCACAACTCAATCCCGTTTGTAAGAGGGCTAATTGCAGCTCGCCAGAACAGACTCACCGAAGCTATCTCACTATTTTCCAGGGTCATTGCTACTGAACCCAAACATGTTCGTGCCAGACTCAACCGCTGCTCAGCATTACTACTGAAGGGAGATCTAGCATCAGCACTCGATGATGCTGATCACTTAGTTTCCGCATATCCAGAACTCAACATCGCTCGATTAAGGAGGGCAGAGATTCAGATGAGCAATGGCGACTGGGAAGATGCCGAGACCGAACTCCGAACACTACTGGAGTACAAGCCCGAGCACACGATGGCCTTAGTCCATCTCGGAACATGTCTGATTGCAAGAGGCAGACCAGAGCAGGCAGAGAAACCACTTAACTCAGCTCTTCAAATCGACTCATCTCATTCGGATGCATGGTACCAGCGTGGTTTGCTATACCTCGACTTCGGTAGGATTGAGGATGCCAAGCAAGATTTCGAGAACGCCGCTGCAAACGACCCTCATCACATCGATGCTAGACTCAGGATTGCTGCAATACTACATGAAACAGCTGAGAGTAAAGACGCTGCAGCGGCTTGGAGAAAGGTACTCGATGTTGATCCAGAACACCGCTTGGCTCGCCGCAGGCTAGAGGAATGCAAAGGCACGGTGGAGCCACCCAGTACAGGACCGCAGGCAGAGAGTTGAACTGCTTCCCATCCTCCCGACGACTCATGCCGGGACCTAGAGGAATAGAGCCAGGAGATGCAGCACCACAATTCGAACTACCGAATGCCAACCCAGCAATAGGTGGCGAATCCATGAGTCTGAGCGATGCAATGGGCGAGAACGGGGCCATCATCGCCTTCACCTGTAATCACTGTCCATATGTCGTAGGTTCGGAAGGAAGAATCGAGTATATCGCAGCCAAGGCGGCCTCCAATGGTATGGGATTTGTAGGCATTAACTCCAATGATCCGATCAACTATGAGTCTGATTCTTGGGATAACATGGTCAAGCGAGCCAACCGAGGTATGGGCTATGCATACCTGCACGACGAGAGTCAGGACATTGCCACCGCATACGGCGCAGAGCGCACCCCCGAGTTCTACATGATGAACTCCGAAGGCACAATCGTCTACCGTGGGCGTCTCGATGACTCTCCTCGAGATCCATCCCACGCTTCAACCTCAGAATTAGCAGATGCAATCGATGAGGTTGCTGCGGGCGACTCAATATCTGTCCAGAGGACGGACAGCATCGGCTGCTCTGTAAAGTGGAAGATGTAGGTGTCACATGCGCGTGACAAGTCCCAAAAAGATGGGTCTACCTGCTAGATTCTTCGTCATGATGCTAAGACTCGCTCCAGGTAGATTCCAGAATCGGATGTGGAGATGGTGGTATCAAAAACTCGCCAAAGCAAACAGTCAATCTGAGTTTCGATTCATGAATTACGGCTTCGAGGATGGCAACGGACCCAAACTTGAGCTTGAGGATGAACCCAACAGGATGTTCATCCAACTATACTCGATGAATATCAGAGGCATCGATCTCGAAGGTCGAGAAGTCCTAGAGGTCGGCTCAGGCCGAGGAGGAGGAGCAAGTTGGATTGCCAAGACACATTCTCCTGCCAGATTGGTAGGTGTCGATTTCTCACCCGAGGCAGTCAGCCATTGCAAGCGATGGTATGCTGACCAAACCAATCTAGAATTTATCGAAGGCAACGCTCAG
>DAON01000100.1 GCA_002501885.1 Euryarchaeota archaeon UBA220
CACCGGTGTGATGAAAGCAGAATTTTGGAAGACTGCCCCAATAAGGACGAATGCCGCATCGCCGAGTGTTGCAATCAGTGTTGCAATGACGGTCCCATATGTGACATACCCGCGTGCATACATCGGCATTACTATGATTGCTCCGCCACAGCCTGGAGTCAATCCCATCATCGCTCCAATCACTGGTTGCAAACGCTTGTTCTCACGAATCCACAACACAAATTGGCCCGCTGTGATGTACTGAAGCCAACTAAACAATAGTATCATGGCGGCAACGAAAACAGTAACTGCGAGGAATGCATCCCTCATCGAGACGACTACAATCTCGAGGATTTCTCCCCCGGTTACTCCCGAAGACACGAGTATGGGCCGAACAGTCCGTCATATCAAAGTTAGTCGGAGTTTCATTGAGCGTAATCCCAAAGGCTCGATGGCCACTCGCGATATTGTGACGAAGGCCGTGCTGACTTGGGTTCTCGACATGCTCGAGGGGGGTCAGAGCGTAGCAATGGCATCCGTAATAGAGGCCAGCGGGAGTGTCCCTGGCAAGCCTGGTGCCCGAATGGCAGTGACTGAGAACGGTGCGAGATTCGGAACTATAGGGGGCGCAGGCCTAGAGATGAAAGTCGAAAATGCATTGAGAAGTATGCTCAACGGTGGGAGAGCGGAAGTTCGTCAAAAAGGCGGCAAAGTAGAGACTTTCGTACTCTACAAGGATGCGAAGGAACAAGAGGCGACGCCTCTCGACAGCCTATGCGGGGGGAGAGTCACAGTGTCGATGGAAGTGATAGATCCAGTCCCTCATATTCTGATTGCTGGTGGCGGCCATGTGGGTCGATCGGTTGCGCTGGTCTGCGATACTCTGGGTTGGTCACACAGCGTCTTCGATGTCAGAGAAGATTACGCAAACGAGGAAATTTACCCCTATGCTTCAGAGTTGTATCCAATCTCTGTGAATGAATTCCTTCAACGAGAAGATTTCGATTCTCTGACCAGATTTTCCGATATTCTTCTTTTGGGCCATGACTGGTCTGTCGACCAAGATATGCTGCTTGGATTGCTAGAGAAGTCAGACGGGTCAAATCGTCCGAGAATAGGTGCCATTGGCTCTAAGGCAAAGTGGAAGTCATTCAGAGAGGCTGCTATCTCTCAAGGGATTTCGGAATCTGTAGTGGACTCGGTTAGATGTCCGATTGGACTTGAGATAGGTGCTGAATCTCCTGAAGAGATTGCTGTCGCAGTTTGTGCAGAGATAATGGCTCTCGAGAAGGCCTGATTACTCAACCAATTCTGTCTCGTCTTCTTCGATGACAACTGAGTTTGGACTTACTTCGATAACTTTGGTCGATGATTCCTCTTTTGCATGTACGACTGTCGGCTGCCTCTCCAGGCTGGGAATGAATGTCGCGATGGAAATCCAAATTAGTACGAGTACAAGTATTGGAGTGAGAGAGTTTCTTACTGCTATGGTTAACTCTTCGTTCTCAAAGGCCGATATGTATGCCCAAAGAAAACCCGTCAAGAAAGTGATTAGTAACAGAATAGAGCCAACGATTGCAAGACCTACTCTGACAGGCATCTTGCCAAATGAAGCGAAGACGAAATTGATTATTCCAGACATGTTCCGACTGCAAAATCGGAAGAGTCGGGTGAATATCGCGCGGCCAAAGAAGCTCATTTCTATCGCTTGGGCGTCTTCCGTCGTATTGATGAACATACCGAGTGAAGGAATCCCGGACAACTAAGACTGAAATCTATTGTTCATCACGGACTGCTGTGCGGAGCGTTGCCCTAGTCCTCTCGTTACTCATTATCGCGACTCCAATCAGTGGATGTTTGCTATGGGGTGAAGACGAGATTTCGGTAGAAATACCGGAAGATGAAGAGGGATTCGGGGCTTTCAGTGTGGTTGCTCCAATAGATACCGGGATCAATGTCTATCACAATCACTTCAGGATGGCAGATGATTACCCTCAGTGGCTACTCGATGGCCTTGGTGTCAACAAAATATGCGATATAACTCTGAATGGAACCTGGCAGGAGCGATACGAGGCTGACAAAGAGATTTGTTGGGACAACATTACCTCAGAGCACATTGTCTGGTTCAGAGGAACTAGAATCATCGGTACGACACCAGATGACAATACCGACATCCCAATTCTAGATGATCCTCAAGATGGGCATGGAACTGCTGTAACGGGTTCAGTGCTTAATGCGAATCCAAATGCGGTAATTTTCTTCGTAGAGGGATTTAGTGATGCTGCTGTTCTAGCTGCTGCAAACCAACCTCTAGTCGACATTATCACTACTAGTTTCGGCCCAATAGGCTCCATCCCAGTACCTGGAATCGAAGACGCTACCAAGGTCGCTGTGGTTCAGAACAAGAAAATCCACACGGGTGCCGCTGACAATACTCCTTCTCCAGCTGTGCAGGATCCTACCGCAGGCCCTCCTTGGAGTATCGGTGTCTCAGGATATGCCGAAGAAGGTGATGACCAGAAGGAAACAATGAGTGGTTCTTATCCTGATGTGGCTGCGGATTGGACACAAGTCTTACCCAATCACGATGATATCGATGGTTATCACGAAACCTCGGGAACTTCTTTTGCGACTCCTAGAACTGCTGGTCTTCTCTCAAAGGTCCTGATGTGGCTCCGACATGAGTTCGGGGACATGTCATCGGGGGCTGATCCTGAAGTCCGAGGTGGTCTGATGGTAAATGGGACTAATTTCACTCTCAAAAATGACGATATCAGAGATGCACTGAATCTTTCTGCATGGTATCCATCATTCAGTACTTGGGACCCTCTTTCGGGAACTACTCCAATCTCACCCGTAGCCCCGTGTACTCAGGTTGGATGGGGCGTTGTTAATGAGAGCAATGTTCTTCCTATTATCGAGCATCTGAACGGTACTGCAACTATGCCTTCGCGGCCTAGTGATGTAGTGATGTGCATGGAAGCAAATCAGGCTATCAGGGAAGCATATTGGAGTTAGTCCGCCCGAGGATTCAATACGAATGATGTATTGGAATAGATATGAGAAAGGTCATTCTGAGATGGAAGATCTCTTCTCTTACCGGCGCTAAAGAATTGTCAAAAATCCTCGAAGTGGCTGAGCGAGTGGAAATTCTAGGTCATCTCGCGGTTGGACCCGGTAGCGTCACTCAGTTAGCCGAAATCAAGATGCGCGAGGGGCACGCCATCGAGGAAATTTCAATGTTCGAAAGTTTCGAGGTAATCGAGCAGCATGAGGAAGATGAGGATGGAATTCTAGTCAGCCTACTTTGCACTCACCCACTAGCTGTATCAGCAATTGAGATGTCGAATATTCATGTTCAACCTCCATACGGTATCGATGCCGAACGAGGGATGGAGCTCAGGTTATCTGGTCATTCGAAGTCGATTAGTCGCTTCCTTTCTTTACTGAGGATAATTCTTCCTCCTGACAAGGTGAGTGTGCAATCCTTGAGAGGAAAAGAGAAGAATGGTTGGTCTAGCAAACTGACAAAGAGGCAGCGTGAAGTTGTATCACATGCTGTAAAACGAGGCTACTTCAAAACTGATTCTGAAGTTACTCTGAGACAGTTGGCAGACGAGTTGGGGATGGCTAGAAGCACTCTTGGAGAGCACCTCCAGAGGGCCGAGGAAGAAATCATGAAAATGGCTGTCGAAGACCTAAATTGACCCCAAGGGGGTCAAAGGAATGCTCAAAGGGCGTTGCTTATGCTGGCTTACTGATGGTCCAGTTCAGACTGCCCATGCTGCCTCGCTCAGGGCAACTTCCTTGGAACGCTAAGGTGAACGGAGAAGAGGTGTCCCTACACATTGATGGGAATTCGATTCTCCTCGATGTATTGCGTGACCAAGCCGGTAGTCTCGGGACCAAGCGCGGTTGCGATATGGGAACTTGTGGGTGTTGTAGTGTCCTGATTGATGGAGAGCCTAGATTATCCTGTCTAACTCTAGCCCAAGAGGCGTCTGGGCGTTCAATAACAACGGTCGAGGGTTTGTCTGATGGGCATCACCTACACCCAATCCAACAGACATTCGCAGAGTGCGGAGGGAGTCAATGCGGATTCTGCACCCCCGGATTCTTGGTGGTCATTTCAGCACTATTGGAAGAAAATCCTCAACCTAATGATGACGAGATTAAGTGTGCCATAGAAGGAAATCTTTGCCGTTGCACTGGATATCAGCAGATTGTTGATTCTGTGAAAGCAGCATCGGATATTCTGATATCTGGCGAAACTACAGAAGACCCTACTAGTGCCAAGAGCGATCCGCACCCGAGTCTCTCCGAGGGAGGCGATTAGTTGTCCGATAAGAAGCGGGTCGAGGGTTATCGCCAGCAAAGCGGCAAACTTCCATTCGCACGACCTGGCTCAGGAGGAAGTCGCGGAACTAGTGATCCTCGAGACGAAGAGGCGATTGCAGCCTCAAAGGCTGCTACTGGACACCGTCACGATAATCTGATTACTGGTTCTACCATTGGTAAATCGACGGGCTTGATTGATAGTCGTTGGAAGGTCACTGGTCAGGCCCAGTATGGTGATGATATTCGACTACCTGGTGAATTGATTGGTAGAATTGTTAGGTCGACGCGTCACTATGCCAGAGTCTTGTCAATTGATGCTTCGGCGGCCTTGAAGCTCCCTGGTGTTGTTGCCATAGCAACCGGAGAAGATGCTCCGGCTAGATTCGGCGTCCTCCCAGTGACCAAGGACGAGCATGCCATGGCTGTAGAGAAGGCTCGTCATGTAGGCGATCCAATTGCTTGTGTGGCAGCTGTGGATGAAGATACTGCCAGAGAGGCGGTTCGTCTAATCGAGATAGAGTATGAGGATCTTGATTCGATTCATGATATGCGAAAAGGGCTTGAGAATTCTCCGGAACCAATTCATGACCGTGGTGACTACCATATCGGATCTTCCAATGTTCAGAAGCGAGTTTTCCAAGAGTTTGGTGACATTGAAGGAATGGTTGAAAATGCTACTGCTAGCCATACCTCTAATTGGCTATTTGCTGGTGCAAATCATGGCTTTACTGAACCACACGCCGTCGTCGCCAATTGGGATCCATCTGGTAGATTGACCCTATACACTCCTCAGCAAGTTCCACACTATGTACACAGAGCCCTAGCTGATGTACTGGAAATTCCGATGCATCAAATCAATGTCTACAGAACATTCGTTGGTGGAGGATTCGGTGGCAAGTCCGACCCTTTTCCACATGAGATGTGCGCTGCTATCTTATCCCGCAAGGCAGGTAGACCAGTAAGAATCAACTTTGACCGTGAAGAGGTGTTCTGGGTAAATCGGGGTCGGCATCCGTCTCGTATAGAGATGAATCTACACGCTGATTCTCAGGGCAGAATCTGTGGCATAGAGACTGATGCTCTAATCGACGGTGG
>DAON01000087.1 GCA_002501885.1 Euryarchaeota archaeon UBA220
CCTCTATGGCTTCAGGGAATTCTCTGAAGGTCGCTATGTCTAGATCAACAGCCCCTTCGAACTTCCCAACTCTTGTTTCGTAGTCGTTTCTCGTATCGAGCACGACTACATCATCGCCCTCGTCAAGCATTTGCTTGAACTCCTCTGGTGAGATGTATGGTCCGGTGAACTCTGCCGGCCTGATATCGTCCATTCCAAGAGCGATAATCTCTCTCTTGCGCTTAACTAACATTCTTCGGAAAGGTTGGTAGTCAGTATGACTGACCTTGATTGGGATTCCAGCAAGGCGTTCATCAGCTTCGAGATAAGCGAGAAAAGCATCAGTTGATTTTTCTGCTCCTGCTATGAAGAAGTTGATTCCATTCGGACTGAGCAGAACCGTCCCCTTTAGATCTACATCAGTGCAAAGATCTAGCATTGGTTGGCGCAACTCATCCCTATCTGGCAACTCTACGAAGCGATATCCCGCGATGTTCACTATCATTTGAATTCACTCCGGAGGAACAATTCCAAGTTCAGTACTACGGTTTGCAATCTCAGCGAAGATTTCAGCCACGAACTCATCCAGAGGAATTCCATTTCGCTGCGACCCACTACGGCCTCTAACTGAAACAGTGCCGGAACTGACCTCATCGTCTCCAATAATGACCATGTAAGCAGGACGCTGCTTTCTATGCAGCCTGATCTTCCTACCGATCGTACTGTCAGAATCATCAACTCTGACTCTGACTCCCGCGATTTTCAACGCCTCTTCTACTCTGGCAGCATGCTCTTTGTGCTTCTCTGAGATGGTTATGACTTGCACTTGGATAGGAGAGAGCCAGGTCGGGAAGTTCCCAGTCCAGTGCTCAGTCAAGAAAGCGACAAACCTCTCGTGGGTTGATAGTGGGGCGCGATGGATTACGAAGACTTCACCATTCTCGGCACCAGTCTCGTCCTTGTAGGTAAGGCCGAAACGCTCCTTAGCAGCGAAGTCCAACTGGATTGTGGACATTGATTCTTCTCTTCCGAGTAGAGTGGTAAACTGGATGTCAACCTTGGGGCCGTAGAAAGCTGCCTCGTCAATTGCCTCAACATAAGGGACTCCCAGACTGTCCATTATCTCTCGGAGGTGGTTCTGAGTAATCTCCCAGTTTTCAGGCTGGTCGATGTACTTCTCAGTCTTCTCAGGGTCCCAAAGTGAGAGTCTGAAGTGATAATCATTGAACCCGAATGTAGAGTAGTAGTCCTGTACCATTCGTATGTTATCTGCAAACTCCTGAGCAACCTGATCGAGTGTACAGTAAATGTGAGCATCATTCATCGAAAGCATCCTTACGCGCAATAGTCCAGCTAGGGTTCCTGATAGTTCGTTGCGGTAGACTGTGCCATATTCTGCGATACGAACAGGTAGGTCACGGTAGGAACGCTTCTTGTTACGGTAGACCAGGTGGTGCATCGGGCAGTTCATCGCTTTCAGGTAGTAGGAACCATCGTCCATTTCCATGGGCGGATACATTGAGTCAGCATAGTGCGGCAAGTGACCACTAGCCTCGAACAATTGTTTCTTACCCAAGACTGGAGTAGTGACGCGCTCGTATCCGTAAGCCTCTTCTGTCTCTATTGCAAATCGTTCGATTTCTGACTTGAGAATCTCGCCGTTGGGTAGCCAAACCGGTAGACCTCTACCAATCAACTCGTCAATCATGTAGAGCTCCATTTCCTTACCAATTTTCTTATGATCGCGCTTGCCAGCTTCCTCGATTTGACGCACCCTCTCCTTCAGGGCATCTTTGCTCGCATAGCACATACCGTAGATTCTGACTAACGATTCTCGCTTGCTGTCTGCTCTCCAGTAGGCCTGACTGGTACTGTTTAGCTTGAACCAGCGCAGATGAGAGGTGCTTGGGACATGTGGTCCACGGCACAGATCAACAAAGTCACCTTGACGGTAGGCAGAAGACCCGACATCATGGCCGATGTTGTCGTCCATAATCTCAAGTTTGAATTGGTTTGAAGCAAACATCTCACGGAGTGATTCGTTGTTGTGCTCCTCCCGAACCATGGCATGGTTAGCTCGGACATGCTCGACCATCTTCTTCTCAATGGCCTTGAGTTCCTCGTCACCAATTGGATCCATTTGGAAGTCATAGTAGAAGCCATTGTCAATCGGCGGTCCAATGGTCGGCTTAGCATTAGGAAACAATTCGGTGACCGCTTGAGCGAGTAAGTGAGCGCAAGAGTGGCGTAGGATGTACAGCCCTTCATCAGAGTCACCAGCAATCGGCTGTACCGAGCAGTTCGAATCGAGAACATGAGAGAAATCACGCTCAACACCATCCACTAGAGCAGCGACAGCCCCCGACTTCTTACCGTGAACATTCAGAATGACTTCACCAGCAGTAATGCCAGATGCATACTCATGTGCTTCATCAGCACCAACATCGACAGAAATCATGCTCATCGCACTCTCCTCAGCGCGTTGGCGATGCGCATCGGATATGAAGCCAATCCCGAAGTACAGGCCGTAGGCCTGAATCACTCGAGAACGAATTGGGTTCCTGCAGTTCCATCCACCATGCCCTGCATATCGGACAAAGCCCCGATTACTGCCCTGCCTCCTGACCTTTGTACAAAGTCACAGGCAGCCTCCACTTTAGGCCCCATGGATCCCTCTTCAAATTCGTACTTACTCGCCTCTTCTGGAGTAATCGTGTCTATCTTTTGAGCCTCTTCTGTCCCCCAGTCAAGGTACACTCCATCTGCATCGGTAGCGAGGATGAGAAGAGTTGCATCTAGTTCGAACGCCAACAAAGCACTCGCCCTATCTTTGTCGATAACCACCTCTACTCCTTCTAGTGTACCATCTTCACGGTAGATTGTTGGAATCCCTCCTCCACCTGCACAGATTACCGTGCAACCATGCTTGAGTAACCAGTGAATAGGTCTCATCTCGAAAATTCTTTGCGGCTCTGGTGAGGCAACTACTCTTCGCCAATTTTCACCATCAGGAGCGATACTCCAGCCCCTTTCAGAAGCTAGTTGTTTTGCCTCATCTTCGCTGTACACAGGGCCGATTGGCTTAGTCGGATTATCAAACGCAGGATCTTCTGGGTCGACCTCGACCATAGTCAGAATCGCAGCTAAAGGCTCTTCCATCGGAAGCAGATTTCCTAGTTCCTGCTCGATCATGTAGCCAATCATTCCCTCTGTCTGGGCGCCTAGGATATCAAGTGGGTATTCTTCGACTTCTTCGTATGCTGCCGACTGTAGAGAAAGCAACCCTACCTGAGGTCCATTTCCGTGTGAGATGACCAGTTGGTACTCGGTGGCCAGCGGAGCGAGGGCCTTCGCCGCAATCGCGACATTGGCCCGCTGATTCTGGGCAGTGAGTGGCTCTCCTCTCCTTAGCAGAGCGTTCCCACCTAGTGCGACTACGACCCTCATGCCACTGACGCGCAAGCATGAAGCGATAAGAACACAGGCCCGCTGGACTACTCATGGTGCGACTTGGGCTACTAGTCAATCCAGACGCGGGCTTGGGTGGACGACTCGGTCTGAAGGGTTCTGATGGTCAGGCCAAACTCGCTCGCTCTATGGGTGCTGAAGATCGCTCAGGCCCTAGAATGAAAGCCATGCTAGAACATTTCTCATCCATCCACAGGGCCAGCTTTGATGAGATATCTTGGGTGACTAGTGAGGGACGAATGGGAACTGATTGGCTCCCGGAATCAGAGATTGGCTCAATCAATACTGTTCACTCCAGTAGTGGAGGTACTTCTGCCGCTGATACACAAGACGCAGTGAATGCACTACTTGACTCAGAAATTGATCTACTGGTCTACGCTGGAGGTGATGGAACTACTCGCGATGTGGTGGCAGCATTGGAAACAGCAGAATCCTCTGAAACTCCTGTAATCGGGGTGCCGACAGGAGTCAAGATGCACTCTGGATGCTTTGCTGCCTCTCCAAAGGCGGCTGCCGAAGCACTCTCATCTTGGCTAATTGGTGATTTACTTCTGGCTAGTACCGAAGTACTCGACCTTGATGAGGATCTGTACAGACAGGGCAAGTGGGTCGTGAGACTCTATGCTGAGGCTATGACTCCATCCAGTCCTAGGTGGATGCAAGGCTCCAAGCAAAGGGTAGAGGTTAGCGGGGAAGAAGACACCACTGAGGGCTTGGCTGATCACATCCGTGAGATTCTAGTTACTGATGACCGAATGATAATCTGGGGCTCGGGAGGAACCTTGCGAAAAATTGGAGAGATGAACGGATTCGAGCCCACTACTCTTGGAATTGATGCTACGACCGGAAAAGAGCAAGTTGGAACCGACTTGAGCGAATCCGACTTGCTTGAGCTACTATCCGAACACGATGGACCAACAACACTTCTTCTCTCTCCAATGGGGGGCCAGGGTTTCTTGATTGGCAGAGGCAACCTACAACTTTCCCCGCAAGTTCTCAGACTCATCGGAATTGACAATATCCTTGGTGTGGTGACTCCTGCAAAGTTACTGTCTGTTCGGAAATTGAGGATAGAGACCGGAGACTCAGAACTGGATGCCGAGTTCGCTGCCATGCGCTACATGAAGGTCCTGCAGGGCTACCGCACGACAAGAGTTCTACCAGTCGCAGTTGACTGAATCAATGGGGTTTCAAAGAGGTCTCTTGAAGTAGAATACCTTGAGTTTTCCCGGCTTTTTGCCCCTCACTGAAACTAATTCCCAACCCTGACTGCCTAAATCATTCAACATTTTAGCAATCTGGCTATACGCTGCATCTGAATTTTCTACAATTCTATACTCCCATTGTGTCATGAATCTGGATAGGGCTCGCAAACTTCAATGTGACTCATTCGCTACCGTTTGATCTGAATTATTGCC
>DAON01000083.1 GCA_002501885.1 Euryarchaeota archaeon UBA220
TCGAGAGTCACCACACCGGTGCAAACAGACAGTGTTTCATCGGCTACGGCAGCATCAGCCGTCGATAGAGTCTGGTTGTCAATCCTGTCTGCCCTGATTGCCTCAATGGCTGCATGAGGGCGGGCTAGTTCATGAGGGATGTTGGATAAATCGACATTGTTGTAACCCCATGCATGCGAGACGAAAAGCCCAGATGTTTTGGCAATCTTATTGCCTGGATAGTTGTGTGCTACATCGGAATTGGAGTAAGACCAATACCAAGCGTGTCCGCCCATTATGAGTCCGCCCCCCTCTAGCATAAAATCAACCAAGTTCTGATTGTCTTGGTCATCGTGTCCGTTCCAGAACTCATCTAGCAAACAGTCTAACCCTGAAAGGTCAGCAGGAGTTACTGAAAGGTGTACAGTATGGCCTTCTGCTTGTAACTCGTCCTCAAAGTCGTCAAATCCGGCACCATAGGCGAGTCCTACATCTGCATTCTCTCCACATACCCACTCGACAGCTCGGAGAGAAAACTCAGTCTCCGCCTCTCCGGCGCCATCTACCCAACTTTCATGCCCGTAACCTAGCATCTTGCCACGACCGACATGAGTGGCCGAGATTACTGGGATTGTAGAGCCATAACCTTCCTGTGTGAAGCCGATTGGGAAAGCCCACTCTCCTATCGGCAGTATCGGAGATGGCCATCCTCCCCAATTGGTTTCGCCCATACCGCGCAGTAAGTCAGATTGGTCGGCTCTCAAGTCGTGAACCGCAATCCATAGCATCAGTCCAGCTGATCCTCCTGAGTTGTTTGCCCACACTGTGTATTGTATCCAATCAGTTCTCTCAATTGGCGTACCAGAGATATCTCCTGCCTGTAGCGAGAGTCCAGCAGGGAGGTCTGGGTGAATCTCCCAAGTATCAATATCAGGCCCGTTGTTTGTTACTGGGATGAATATACTCTGATTTGAACGGAGAGCAAATTGATTGTTAGGCCAAGAGATTGCATCGGGAGGTAGGCTGGTAACTCTGAACTGGAGTGTGGTTGAAGCGAAACCTCCTGAATTGTTTGCCCAGACTGTGTGAGTTGACCATGTCTGTAACAATGTAGCAGTACCAGTTATTGCGCCAGTATAGGTGTCAATCTGGAAGCCATTTGGAAGAGAAGGGTGAATCTCCCAAGTATCAGGATCCCCTCCTTGCCATGTTGGATTGATTTGTCCAATGTCTTCGCCTTGTCTGAGATCGAAGATATAGGGGTCATACCTTAGATTCTCCACTGCTAGATCTCTGACATCAATCAGAATAGTGGTCGATAAGGAGCCTCCAGAATTGTGGGCAGTAATGATGTATTCTCTGAGTGGATGTACTGAATCAGGAGTGCCACGAAGTGAGCCGTCCTCTTGGTGTAGAGTGACCCCTGGGGGAGCCGGAGGCTCGATTGACCAGTGAGTCACTTGGCCTCCTTCGTAAGATGGAATCGCCTGCTCATATTCGCCAATAGTCCAATAGAATGGGTGACCCGGATAAGACAGAGATTGGGGCTCTTCGTGGAGAGTCACAATTCTCAGCGTGGTCTCAGCAAATCCGCCTGTATTTGAAGCCGAGATAGTGTGATTTGAGTGACCTAAATTTCTGGCTATTCCTGAAATAGAGCCGTCCTCTAAGATTTCCAGATCCCCGGGCAGAGGAGGTTCGACAGTCCAGACCTGCGCTGAACCTCCGATTACCAAAGGAGGATCCATTCCACAATGAGAATTCAAAGTACATGCTAGAGTATCGCTGAGGTATTGAATTGACTCTGGCACTGGCGCTTGGACCACGATATCTAGAGTAGTAGCAGCCGAACCCATTGCATTGGTTCCTATGATGGTGTGGCGCATTGACTCTGCCTCTTCGAGAGGGATTCCCGAGATTACTCCGGAGTCGTCCAATTCTAGTCCGTCCGGGAGTCTAGGATTGATGAACCAGTTCTGAGGGCCGTCCCCCTGGAATGAAGGAGTGAGTGCCTGCATTTCTATACCTACAACTAGTGTGATTGAGTCTTCACCATAGGAGAGTTGTGAAGGTGCCTGCATAAGTCTGCAAGAGTCGCCAGTGAATATCTGTTGAACTGTACAGTCTTCCTCAGTAATGACAACGACAAAACAATCCGGATGAGTTGGTTGAGTCTGGCAATCAACTTCTTCTGGCTGCTCGGTGTCGTTTCCAAAAAGCCCCAAACATCCCGAGGTTAGCATCAACATGCAGAGCATGAATGCTGTCAAGCGATGCCGGCGCATGGGCTTGCGAGTAGGTTCGGCAGAATAAGCCTGAGGCAGAATTGGCTAGAGCCCGGGATAGGCCGGACCGGGATCAAAGCAGTAGCCGACTTCGAGATAATCTGACTTGAATTCGCGTACATCCTGCTTTACTTTAGAAGGGTCATTCCCAGCAATTAGCACTCTAGCGAAGAAGCCAGCGACATCTTGCATCTCATCTACACCCATTCCTAGTCTTGTTAACTCGGGCACACCCAGTCTCAAGCCACTTGGTGCCATTGCCTTGGTGTC
>DAON01000038.1 GCA_002501885.1 Euryarchaeota archaeon UBA220
ACATACGACTTGCTAGCACAATAGACAGCCATGCCAGGCCCGGGCTGGAAAGCAGCAATTGAGGCTACATTCAGTATCTTCCCACTTCCTTGACTTTTCATCTTGGCAGAATAATGGTGCCCCAAGGCAGTTAATGCCCTGATATTGACATCTACAATTCCTAACAATTCATCAGAATCTTGTTCTGTCATTTTACCGTATAATCCGTATCCAGCATTGTTGACCAGTATGTCCACATTTTCATTCAATTGGATTAGCCTATCGACCTCTGCAGGAATTGAGAGATCTGCCGTGATAACTTCAACTTCAGTAGAATCACGCAATTCCTCAGCTAGAGAATTGAGCAGATTTCCACGCCTTCCAGTAATTATCAGACGATCTACTTTGGTTGCTAAAATCTTGGCTATCTCTAGCCCAATGCCGCTGGATGCACCAGTGACGAGTGCTACTGACATTCAACAGCCTCATCACATGTTTCGGCGGAACTTTCCGCCAGTCTCGAACAGGGCCTGTGTGACTTGTCCAACGGTGCAATGATCCACTATGTCCATCATTACCTCAAACAGGTTTCCACCTTCGCGAGCGACCTGCTTCAGTCTAGCAAGACCAGCCTCAGCCTCAGCAGAATGAGCCTTTTTGAAAGCCATGTTACGATCGATTACCATATGGCGCTCAGATTCATCTGAGCGGGTCACATCGACATCAAAGTCGTCAGACGACATTACTGCAGAGCCTTCGTCAATGTAGGTATTTACGCCCACTATAGGCAACTCTCCTGAGTGCTTGCGTTGCTCATACACCATCGACTCATCTTGGATACGGTTACGCTGGTAGTTGACCTCTAATGAGCCTAGTACACCACCTCTAGCATGCATCTCTTCGAAGATCCTCAGAACTCTCTCCTCCACACTGTCGGTCAACCATTCGGCGAAGAATGATCCCTGTAATGGGTTCTCGTTCTGAAGCCAACCATACTCCTTAGACAAAATCAGTTGGATTGCAACAGCATCCCGCACAGTATCTTCTGTGGGCGTTCCAAAAGCCTCATCCCGACTGTTTGTATGTAGTGAGTTTGCATTGTCAGCGAGAGCGTAAAGGGCCTGCAAGGTTGTCCGGTAATCATTCCAAGTAAACTCCTGAGAGTGCAGGCTTCGTCCACTTCCCTGAATGTGGTACTTGAGTTTCTGGCCCCGGTCTCCGACACCATATAGGTCTCGCATAGCGATGGCCCAGATTCTTCTACTTACACGACCAATCACACCGTATTCTGGATCCATTCCGTTTGAGAAGAACCAACTGAAGTTACGCAGGAATTTGTCAGCATTGAGGCCACGCGCCTTGAACAGCTCAACATAGGTCAAACCGTTTGATAGAGTTAGAGCAGCTTGACTGATTGGATTGGCTCCTGCCTCGTCAATATGATAGCCTGAGATTGAGACAAAGTAGTGGTTACGAACGTCATTATCGACATAGAACTCAGCTACATCTCCCATCATTCTCAGAGCGGTATCGAGATTGAATACCAGAGTGTTTTGACCCATAGCTTCCTTCAGTTGATCTGCTTGTACAGTACCGCGCACAGTGCTGAGCGTCCTAGCTTTGATTTCCGCATGCTCATCTCCGGTTGGTTCTCTTCCATTCTCTTCCACGAACTTGGCGACTTGCTGACGTATTGCTACCGTAAAGAAAGCAGCAAGATGCCACCAGTAGTTGCCATTTATTGTCTTAGATACTGATGTATTAGGTGCGCACAAATCGAAACCTTCGAACAGTTTCTCCATCTCATCGACAGTACTGATTGAAACTCCTGATTCACATACCTTCCCGAATATGTCGAGCCTTTCTACTGGGTCGTGACCGTAAAGGCTGGGTGAATCAAAAGCGACCGATAGTCGGTTGAACGGCTGGTCCTTGGAAAGGAAGTGATAGCGCTTGTTAGTGCGCTCAGCACTTCCCTCGCCAGCAAACATCCTGACTGGGAGCTCGTCTGCCCGTTTGAATGGGAATACGCCTCCTGTGTAAGGAAATAATCCAGGCGCATTTTCTCTTCGAATCCATTCTAGCCTGTCTCCCCAATCCTCTGTATCTGGCAGTGCAACTCGGGGCAGATTCAAGCCCGATAGTGTAGTTCTAGTCGTCTCAACAGGAATCTCCTTTCCTCTGACCGTGTAACTAGCCTCTCCGGATCTGTAGGCAATTGCTCTTGCATCGAATTCCTCTAGAGCCTGCCAAGCCTCTCCAGGCACTCCTGCCCTGATATTCACAGCCTCTTCGGCCAGATCATCTGCAGCCGTATCCTTGCCGCTTGAGCGCATTTGTTCGGCCGAAGCCTCTAGTTGCTGAACAAGTCTGACTTGTCTAACAGCCTCATCGGTTCTCTCATGGTAATTGCGAACGGCAGATGCGACTTCTGCCAAATAGCCTTGTCTCTCCGAAGGAATAGGGTTTGAGCGATGTGGAAGACCATCCTTGCCAACTCTGGCTGGAGTCGCAGAAAAATCTGCTCCAAGTTTGTCACGAAGAATACCCGACAACCTCTCCCATAGCATGTCAACCCCGGCATCAGCGAACTGACTCGCAATTGTTGGAATCACAGGCAGAGTTGAATCATCTGCATCCCACAACTCCCGATTTCGTTTGAACTGCTTACGAATTTCTGATAGTGCCTCCTCTGAGCCCCTACGATCGAACTTGTTGAGAACAATGAGATCAGCCGCATCAAGCATCTCCAACTTCTCTAGTTGGCTTGGCGCTCCGTACTCGCGAGTCGTCACATACATCGAGACATCAGCAACCTCAGTAATCGCATCATCGCCTTGACCGATACCACTAGTCTCGACGAACACCATATCGAAACCAACTGCCTGACAAACCCGAACTGCCCTGTCTACACAGTCAGCAATTTCTCGCCCGCTTTCTCTGCTAGCGAATGATCGCATGAACAGATTCTCATCAGAAAGCGAATTCATCCTGATCCTATCGCCCAGAAGCGCTCCTCCAGTCCTCTTTCGAGTAGGATCAGTTGCAAGCAGAGCGATCTTCATCCCTGGATTATCTCGCTGAACTCTCAACATAATTTCATCAGTCAGGCTGGACTTACCTGCTCCTCCGGTTCCAGTCAGCCCTACCACCGGACAAACCTCATCCTCAGGTCGCGAGCGAACTCGCTCTAAAGTGGCTGAGAAATCACCCTCGTCACCATTCTCTGCTAGTGTCAGTAATTTCGAGACCGATCCATGGTCATCAGCTGTAACAGGGCCGGCTAGAGAATCAAAGCGAGAAGAATCTAGCAAGTCTGCTTCAGATGCCCTTTCCATGGCGTCCTGAACCATTCCAACTAGGCCGAGTTCACGACCGTCATCTGGTGAGTATATCCGAGCAATCTCACTTTCATCAAGATGCTCAATCTCGTGAGGAAGGATTGTCCCTCCTCCTCCTCCGAAAAGGAAGACATGACCGAAACCAGAGCCGTCGAGAATTTCCCTTGTATGAGTAAACATCTCAACTGCTCCTCCCTGATACGAAGTGATCGCAACAGCATGAGCATCTTCCTGAATAGCCGCTCTGGCAACTTCATCAGCACCACGATCATGACCTAGGTGAATAACCTCGCAACCTTGACTCTGTAGAATTCTGCGAAAGATTCCAATCGCAACATCATGGCCATCGAAGATGGC
>DAON01000085.1:0-494 GCA_002501885.1 Euryarchaeota archaeon UBA220
GAAATTGTTTCCGGAGTCGAACTCACACCCGCTCAGATGAAGGTTCGATCATTTAACCGGTGGATTGAGCTAGTGAGTGAGGTCAACGAGGAGCATTTGGTAGGTTTTACTGACTTGACGGGAGGAACCCTCGTCGCCTTACTCAAAAAATACTAGAGTCAGTCATCAAAAAAGGAGATTATCAAATCAATCCTAAGGTGGCCATACCCATAGTGATCATCATGGCCCTCCTGCCCTTCCTTCTTCTGTGAAGATTGAGCAATAGCATCCTTCACTCCTTCTATTGCCTGCCTACCAGTAGAATTCTCTCTCTGGAGATCCGGATTCTCCTGCAACAAAAGTGCGAGAGAACCACTTACCCAGGCAGTTGCTGCCGATGTTCCGCTGGACCACCCCCACCATTCAGAGTTGCTCACTCCCGAAGCCATTAGGACAGGTACTTCGTGTCCCGGCCCTACAATCTCCGGCTTTTTATCCGGATCGCTTCTAGGTAG
>DAON01000085.1:823-2880 GCA_002501885.1 Euryarchaeota archaeon UBA220
TCTAGGTAGAATCGGGTTTGGCCAAAGTCTGCCATCATTATCCCCTTCGGAGCTACCTGACCAGATACTTCCAGAACGCGTAATTCCACCGACGCAAATAACGTCCTCAACCGAACCAGGAGAGCCTACATCCCCATCGTCATCCTCTCCATCATTACCGGCAGAAGAAACCACAAATACTCCGCTATCAAGAGCATCGTTAACTGATTGTTCCAATTCATCTGTGGTGAAGAAGTCAGAACCGAAACTCTGACTTCCGCCCAAGCTTAGAGAGATGATATCTGCACCTTGTTGTACGCACCAGTCAACAGAGTCAGAGACAGTTCCATCAGTCCCCAGTCCCTCATCATCTATCGCCTTTGCAACTAGTAAATCCACTCCCTTTGCGACCCCGTCCAAACCTCCATCGGAGACGATTATTCCCGTCATGGCAGTACCATGGCCCTCGTCATCATATGGCTCTTCAATTCCATTGATTGAGTCTCTCCAGCCCCTCAACTCAACTCCTCTTAAATCGGGATGGCCTAGATCGACACCTGAATCCACCACGCAAACAACCACTCCCTCTCCATTTAGTTCAGCTAGTGACTCATTGTTCGCTCCAATAAGGTCCATGTATTCCATCTGCCAAGACAGTAGTGCCGATGACGGCCTTTCAATTACGAAACCATCTTCTCCCTTCCATAGGTAGACTATTGTAATTGAGGATGCAAGAATTACAATCAACGACATACTAACCGCAATCAACGACGAGATCGCATCTTCTCCCGATGATTGAGCTGACTCCTCGTCATCACCGGAACGGATTAATGAAGAGTATTCCTTTACCAAGCCTCAACCCTTCCAAAGTGACCCCCGACGGGTGTGTTCGATCCGCAATTGACGCATACTAATCTAGTTGGTATCTTACTGTCACATTCTTTACACTTCGAACCCACTATCCCCTTTCCTCCACATCCTTCAATCTCACAGGGGATCATGATATCCCCTACCTCGTCCATAGTAGCGCTGGTGTTCTGATTGCACACGGGACACTTCCCCTGCTCGACCATCTTTGTACGTGCTTCTTCTCCTGAGACCTCTCGCGCTCTAGATGACTGAATTCTGACTTCTGTTGCACCAAGCATGAACTCGGGAAACCAGACTATAGTCAACAAGAGAAATGTAGCAATTATTCCCGTGAAGACATGAATCAGGACAAGCGAGAGACTGAAGTCTAAATCTCCAGGACTAGGTGCAATTGAGTGAGTGCTACTCCAGAAACTGACATTCAAGAAGACAATCCATGTTGCGATAGCGCTGCTCCATGCGAATAAGCTATGGTCTTTCCACGCTCGATCAACGACCCTTGGATCCGGGTGTGCATGCTTTCTTTGGACATGTATGTCCCGTGTCTCCACAACAGCTCGCCTAACAACGAAAGTGGACAGGAAAAGCATTATCAGATTTGCAATTACTACCCAAGTCCAACTTCCTAACCCTGCTTCCGAAGGGAAATCCGGGTTCTCTGCATGTGCCCTTATGAAACCGAACATTATGAAGCCCATTCCAATCAAAAGGTAAAGCATATTTTCCCTCATTATTGGGTAACTATTCCAGAGCATAACTACGAAACCAAACCAACAAATCAAGGAAAGTAGTGACACAATCAGAGCTAAATCTTTCATATGGAGGAATCCGCTTTCATCTCCCATTATGCCCCAACGATCGTAGTCTCCGCCACTCGAAATTTCACCAATTCCGAGGTCCCAGGTGCCTAGAATAAAACCAGAGACGCAAAAAGCCATAATCACCAGTTCCTTGGCCCCCCAGTATTTCTTGATCAGGTTAAAACTGTAGCCAATCTCTGAAAACAAATCATCTAGAATTTGCAAACGACTGTTGAGATTAGAAAAGGTACTTCCCGTAGGATGATCGCTTAGCCTTTCCATGAGTGCAACCTCGTCGAGTTCTAACTTACCGTCGCTCCGCATCTCCATGATATTCTTAGGCTAGTGGCATTGAATAAGAATCCCATCCTTTGGACACGGTGTATGGAGTTAATTATGCATATTTTG
>DAON01000044.1 GCA_002501885.1 Euryarchaeota archaeon UBA220
GGTGGAGCCCACATACTGCCCGCGATTACCTGGGGACACATAATGACAGGTGACCTCAGTGATCAGGACAGTTGGATGGACAACGGAAGCCGCCTGGTAGCTCAGGTTATCGGAGCAGTGCTCGCAACGGTCTTGCTGACCCAAGGCGAGTCGTCCGCAGTTACCGCCCCAGACATGTGGGCGTTTGACATGTGGCCTGCTCTTGGCATGATAGCTGGTGGTGCACTGCTTTGGACAGTGTACTCACGCTGTGATGCATGGGTTACTGCCTTCGTGGTGATGGCTATGGGAACCATGGTCGGTAACACGATGGGTATGGCATCTAACCTAATGGGTGACGGTGGAGATATAGCTGCTATGGCTAGCCACTGGGTCCTTGACGGTTTGATGGTCGGTATCGGAGCTTTGGCTTCGGTTAAGATCGCCGAGATGGCCTAATCATTCTAGGAAACTAGATTGACAGATTTACGTAAGGCGGACTGGGGGGCAAAAGCCTCCCAGTCCAGCCGTTAAAACCGCCCACCTAGAGCATTCGCTCACGGTGGGCTTTCTTCATTTATTCACTTCACTAGCGGCAAATCGCTTGTCAGTGGGTCGATTTCGGAACGGGGTCCGGGACCTATCCCAAGAACCGTATTTGTCCCTGCAGGGATCTCTGTATGGCCTGCATCTGTGACCATGTAACATACTAGGCCGCACATTCTTGCATCTCCATAGAGTCGTTTGAGTGAATCTAGATCGGGTGCCTCACAGACAATCTTCCTAGCACCTGCCCCTGTGTATCTCTTCAGCATCCTAGGGTCGTCGCGCTTAGCCTTGAGGATGCATTCGGCCACGGCATGTCCGCATTGAGCGGCCAACTTGCCTCTTGACAAATTGAGATCCGCTCTGGTCACTAGGACCATTGTTAGTTCAGAGGGTGCTCGAGACAGGTTCGCTCACCGCCTTAGAGGAAGAAGTATCGAGGTGCTTGGTCATGATTTCACTCAGAGGGGTTGCCAGCCAAGCGACGAAGATTAGGTTTCCAGCTGCATGGTACAAATCGAATAGTAAACCGTTGATTAGATAGGGGGCCAGCATTGAGGCATCGGTTTTGAGAAGAATACTCAATGAGACTATCCAATTGAAAACGAAAGCGGAGATTATTGCCAGAGCGGCCAATCTGTTAAGCATTAATTGGCCTTCTTTGAGTATGTAATCGGAGAAATAGGCGCCTGAAGCGCCGACTAAGCCCCAACCCAAAACTTGGAACAATGTCCAGGGGCCGTGACCGAGTACAACAAAGTTGGTTGTTAATGCTATTACACCAGCGAGGGCAATCGCTCGAGGAGCACCATAGTAAACTCCAGCCAGAATCACAATTACAGTAACGGGCTGGAAGTTAGGGAGAGGATCTAGTAGAATACGGCCCGAAATACCGAATATAGCCAAAATACCGAGCATTAGTAGTGGGTTTGAATCGTCTAATCTTCGCTCACTTCGGAGTACTGCGAAAACGATTACCGACAGTATTGCGATGTTCAGCAATAGGCTTTGAGTTGGTGTCAATGCGATGTTGTGGAAGTCGTACATGGCTCAACCCTGTTCCTCTGGATGTTCAGCCGCATTTGATGGTTGCTGAATATACATTCTCACCATGTAGCGATTCTCCAAAGAAGAACATCGCCTTCTGACATGATTAAATCGCCAATTCCAACCATCGATATTTCGCCATTGTGCAGTAATTCCCAATATGCGCCACTGAAATTACCTGTCAACTCATTTGCATTTAGACCACCAATTGTATGAACATAGGGGCCCCATTCGGTGACATCGTAGCTCACATCAAGATCGCCATTGGTAGCATTGGTTGAATTGAGGAAAAATGTCATTCCCTCGGTGAACCCAGTAAAGCCACCGACACATACTCCTGTTCCATTGAATTCAGAATTTGCTCCATAGGTTGATCCATCTGACTCAATCATTGTAACTCCACTATTGAATTTGGGATGAGGAGTGTCTGAAGGGAACATTACACACATTACTTGCGAATTATTCCAAGATTCTGGAAGACCATCGTGGGAAGATTCGCTATCACTGACATAGGTTGCTGCCTCTTCTCTCAAAGCATCGCGTATTGAAGGAGCGAGTAGAATTAATGCAATCACTGCAATTACCGATATGGGCTTAAGTTCATTCGACATGGGAATTTTCGACATTTAATTGGGTCTAAGAAGTTAGTTGATAATCCATTAGAAATTGAATATTATTCTTCAACCATGTTACTGATCTTTTCTTTCAAAATATCACTCACAACCTTGCCATCGGCTGCCCCTCCTAACTTACCCATAACAGCACCCATCAACGGCCCCATCGCACCCATACCTCTGTCACGAATCATGTCTACATTCTCAGCCAATACTTCGTCAACGGCTGACTCGACTGCTCCTGTATCTGCAGGAGAGAATCCGTTCTCATCGGCCTTGGTTGAGAACCATTCCAATCTGTAATCGAAGTCGGTATCAACTGGTGGTCCCTCAAGCCAAGTTATTCGGGCCATGGGGACGATTCCTTCTCTTGTCACTACTCCAGCCTCACGGGCATGAATCGCTAGCGTCAACACCTGCCATGGTACCTCTGTCTCACTTCTGGCACTTCCGTCTGCAACCTCAGAGCGGAGATTGTCTAAGATTGCAGATGCCCACGCCTTAGCAGGCAAAGGTGGACAACCAGAAGTGTCACCTTCTATTCCCATCATCAAGATGTCATCCATTTCAGACCCTAGAATTGCATCTATTTGATTGTCAGAGACGCCTGTGTTCTGAAGTCTGTCTCTTCTCTCTTCAGCGGTCAGAGGTAGTTTCTCGTTGATGTCTTTCCAATGTTCCTCGGTGATTTCAATTACAGGGATGTCCGTCTCAGGGTACATCCTAGCTCCTCCTGGTAGAGGCCTCATCGCGGTAGTAGTGCCGTCTTCTGGCTGACCCTTTCTGATGACAACATTGCGAACTTCGCGTGGAATGCGGTGATAGGCTAGTCTAGCACGCATGACTACGGACTCCAAGGCCAATTCTGCCTGCCATTCCGGCGCTACGCATAGAACGAATGCGTCTTCTTGAGATAAGGAAAGTGTTTCACTTACAGTTTCAACTTCAGATGAAGAAATTCCGTATGCTGGAAGTTCATCCGAGTGGAAGATGCCAGCTACTCCGGCCATCTTCGCGGCACTGGCTAATTCTCTACCGAGGCGAGGTAGTTGTGCACCTTCGCTATCGGCTTGTTTCGAGCCTAGTCTTCCAGCGAAACCTGAGAGTGGCACTGCTAATACCTTGGAGCCAGAACTTAGTGACCTGCGAACCATCTCTGATTCGCAGTCTGCGAATATTTCTGTCATGTCATTTGTATCCAACGGGAGTCTTGCGGCTGCAGCTGCAGCGACTCTGTTCTCCACAGGTAACTCATCGTTTGACCTATTGGCAGGTAGAGGGGGCAAACCCGCCTCGCTTCGTAAGTCACTTGCCAAACGATACATGTGAAGTTGTCTGGACATCTCAAGACTGATGATTTTAGGAATCCAATCCAAGTCTTGACATCCCTTGATTTCGACACGGTCGCCACACGCGATACTAACATTGAGATCCTGTCGAATAGAGCCCAGTCCCCTCCTTACTTTGCGTGTGTCTCTCAGAAGGGTCCCCAATGCAAGAGCAGTTTCTCGGGCATGCTCAGGAGACTTGATGTCAGGTGCTGTGGCGATTTCGACTAGAGGCATACCGAGTCTGTCTAGGGTGAAGTAGACTACCTCGCCCGAAGAAGATGGTTTGGTGTCGAGTTTTCTCGCCGAGTCTTCCTCGAGGCATATCACATCGACTCCGACCCTACCCTCATTGGTCTGAATCACGCCATCGGTTGCCACCAAGGTTGTTCTTTGGAAGCCACTAGTGTTGGAGCCATCTACCACCGTCTTCCTCATCGCTTGTAGAGCAGAAACTGGCTTCGCTCCCATCATTCCAGACATTGTCAGAACGATGTCGATGGCTTCGTCGTCGTGCTCCAGAGGCGGTGCCTCGTCTAACTCGATGAGTCCAGCATTTGGTGATTGAATGTATACAAAAGAGCGGTTTCTCCGCTGCTCGAATCGGGCAGCGACATCAATCTGACCAGATTCACCCTGAGAGGCCCTCAATCTGCGACTCGAACGAGTCCAGTTTGCTGGTATTTCATCGATACTGTAGTCGAATAACTCACTGGGCATCCTTGAGTGCAGCTTACCTGTATCCAACTGCTGATGAATTTCCAATCCACACATGAAACCCAAGGCAACGGGGTCGAGTTCACTGGGCTTGGTGATGTCACCCCGTGGTTCCATGCTAGCGCGAAGGGGGGCTGTTCAATAGACTCAACGGGCGAACTGATAGATATTATTGCGAGGACTGAACAACTCGCCAGTGACGAGCATGCGTTGGAGTACATCATCCACAGCGGTCTCTGTAATCTTTCTGGCCGAGGCGGCGTTGTAGATTTCTGTGATGTTTGCAGAGCCGTCTCCAGAACTGCAGATTTCCCTCACTATATTTCGAATTGTAGTATTATTCGAACGCGCTGAAGCGGAAACACCTGAGTATAGCTCCGAATCGTCCTCTATATTCGATTCCTCTCTCCAATGCCTGAATACCGCTAATGCGACTTTTGCGTCCTCTCCTGTGGCAGTATCTCTGAGATGCATCCTAGCATGAGCCTCAGTAAGCCGAATTAAGGCCTCAAGAGCGCGGGCGGTAATCGGAATCACTTCGGAATCGCCCATCTGATCTTCTCTGCCGAAAGACTGTCGTTCGTTGGTATAGTAATCGAGTATTTTCGCTCTTGCATCGGCGTTCAGATTGGGGTGATGGTTACGCTTGGCATAAGCAATGTACTTGCGTAGGAATTCTAACGATAGGTGCTCAGTACCATCTACAGTATATGCATAGACCTCGTCCTTAATTTCCTCAGACGGATCTATACTGATTGCTTCCTCAATCTCAGTCTCACTGACGCCTTGAGTTTTGGTGTCTAAGATGTACCTAGCTATTCTCTCATCGTCCTCGACCTTTACTTCATCTCTCATCATCCAAATAATATCGAATCTCGAAGCTAGGGGAGCAGGTAGTCCTGTCTCGCTGTATGAGCGCATAACACTCTGATTTGGGCCTCGTTTCGAGAATCTGCCATCTTTCGGGTTGGCCGCTGCTAGAATAGAGCAGCGTGAGGGTAGTGTTGCAGTAATTCCTCCTTTGGCAACATAAATCTCTTGCTGTTCCATTGCCGGGTGCATGACCTTACGATCCTCTTCACTAATCTTGTCAAATTCGTCAATGGCTGCCAAACCCCTGTCAGACAACGGTAGTACTCCAGCCTCCAATGCAAATCTACCATCTCCAAAAGCATCTCTAACAGCAGCCGCAGTAAGCCCTGCACCGGATACTCCTCCACCAGATGCGAGTTTGCCTCTAGGAGAAATCTTGGACATGTAGTTCAAAACTTGTGACTTAGCAACGCCCGGGTCACCCATCAGAAGAATATGGATATCCCCCCTGGTTCTGGTTTTGTCCTGATTAATTCGTGAAACCCCACCGAACAATTGCAGAGATAGTGATCGCTTGACATAATGCATAACCCCCGTAGAGAAGATTGAGGGTGCGATTGAATTTTGCATCAGTCCAAGCAAATCTTCTCTTCTAGAAATCTCAAGAATTTTCTCCTTATCATCGTCGGTGATTTTGATCTCATTGAACGGAGTACTCTCATGCTCAGAACTGACTAGGTTGTGGATGATATCGAACATAGGAGTCTTACGATTCCTCTTGACTTCGCTACGTACAACAGGCATCACATTGGCGACAATTCTCTCTCCGGGAAGATGCTTGTTAACTTGGTCTCCCTCAACCAGAACTGTCCCTCGAGTTGGCTGCGCCCCACTGGGAACATTCTCTGGCAACTCTTGAATCTCAATCCATTGGTTGTTGACCATTCTAGTTGCATTGATGACGAGGTTAAATCGCGTTGGGTTGTCCTTTGAGTTACGAGTACCGCCACATCCTGAATCTGTTGGACAGCGGAGCGGTTCTACTAATTCCCTCTCATTCTTCTGTTTAATTTCAATTGTATTTCCACAGGCCTCACAATTGAAAATTGCAATGTGGATTCTTGGCTTGATATCGGAGATCTTGGTGATTATTACCTCTACTGAGCGTAGACGATCGACATCCAAATTACCAATATCACGAAGGTTTCTCCTACTGTCTCTAGGTAACTCTCCGACGCGTAGTGTCGCGTCGATATCTTCTCCCCTCTCTCTGCAAATCTCCACTAGAGTCTGAGATCCTCTGTCGAGAATCTGACGAGGGTGTTGAAGTACATCATCAGCGAACTCGGGGTCAAATGCCTGTAACTCATGGAATGGTATGTCAAGATAGGGTTCAGACTGCTTGGAGAGGATTAGGAGGATGTCATCTTCCTTGGCCTCGGTGAGGAAGGTTCTCCATCTCGCAGAGGAGTCATGTGCTGCCATTGTCACAGATATCACCGTCGGGCATCCGCCCTCCTTCTCGAGGTCTATGAATAGTGCGGATGCTAAATCCAACCCCTGTGCTTCCACTGCACAAGACATCTGCTACCAGTGCCCGAATGAAGTGTCGGATACTTCCACTGCAGTATTGAGTAAGTTTCGCCGAAATGGTGGAAATCGGTCTTGGGATTTATTCAAGCACCGATGCACAATCGCCTACTCATGGAGCACACGCGCTCAGGGAGTGATATCCTCGTGAGGCTTGACCCCGGAGAAGAAATTCACACTGCACTAAAAAAATTGGCAGATGACCTTGGTTTCGATGCGGCTGCTATAACAAGCGGAATTGGTAGAACTCGTGACAATTCATATGGCTACATGAATGAGGAGGGTGTTTACCAAAGGCGGCCGCTCAAACCTCCCTCAGAATTGGTTAGTCTATCGGGCAATATCGCTCGAACCCAGCAGGGAGAGGCATTCACGCATATTCACTGCTGTTGGTCTGATGATGAGAATAATGTTCACGCTGGCCATCTATTTGAGGCAACGGTCCATGTTGTTGCGGAAATTCATATCAGAGTCATGGACCATGCAATGATGACTCGGTGTCCCCTTGTTGACTTCGAATTGCTGGGGCTAGAGTTTGACTAGAGTACCTTAGTGAGAACCAAGGAAATACTCGCCGATTTCAGGGTCGGTCAGTATGTGCTGAGCGTCTCCAGAGTGGACAATCTTGCCATTGGCTACGATGTATCCTCGGTCAGATCGAGATAGTGAAAGACGAGCATTCTGCTCTACAATGAGTACCGTAATTCCCTGCTCACGCAGAGAGTCAATTCTTTCGATAATCTGTTGCTGATAAAGTGGAGAAAGTGCAGCAGTTGGTTCGTCCAGTAGGAGGAATGACGGGTCGGAAATTAATGCTCGCGAAATCGCCAACATTTGGCGCTCCCCTCCAGACAGAGAAGCTGCAACATCGTGGACTCTGTCGCGCAAATCAGGGAACATCTCCAGAGATCTATCGATTCTATCATTCAGAGTTGCTGTATCGAGAGAGTTTCCCCCCATCTGCAGATTCTCCATGACAGAAAGGGAAGGGAACACATTGTCTACTTGGGGGACATAAGCAATTCCATGGTTTACGAGTTGATCTGTTCTCCAGCCTGAAACCTCAGTACCACGATATTGTACACCTCCTGAATAGTAGGTAGCTATGCCAAAAATGGTCTTTATGAGTGTAGATTTGCCACAGCCATTTGGTCCAATAATGGTAACGAATTCACCTTCATCAACATACATGTCAATTCCATGTAGGATTTGAACTGAGCCGTATCCTCCTTCGAGGTCTTTGATATCCAAAACTCTGCTCATTGTTCATCACTCCACCATTCGGGCTGTTCCTGAATATTATCTGTTTTTTCGATGACTGGTGGTATTTGTGCCTCATCCACTCTCTGCACCTGAACTTCGTTTGGTTTACTGGTTACTAGTACTATAATCCCAACAATAACGCCAATTATTCCCAAACAACATAAACCACCAGAAATAATGATTGAGCCCCCTCCTGCTTTAAGAAAAACAATGTCATCGATTATGGCTATCTCATGATTTGCATCAACATTGAGTTGGCAGCAAACATCTGGTGAAAACCATCCAATCATATTCCATCCGGGCTCATTCATTATTGGATCACAATCTTCCCAGAAATATTCCCACTCTTCATCATAGACACTAACCGTGGTTTCAGAACATGAATAGTCTGAGTTCACATATACTGAATATGATGAATATGATTCAATTTCTACCGTACCCTGCTCTCCCACAAAAATTGCATTGCCCTCTACATCCAAACCGGAAGAGGCCTGATTTGCGCCAACCCCGAAAGAAATTACTGCGCCTAACAACATTAGAGTTGAAACTACGAAGATGATAATTGGGGCCTTGTTCATTCTTCTTCCTCCAGTGGCTCTCCAGAAGCCCCGAGATAGGCCTCGATAACTTCTCTATTACCTCTGACCTCATCTGGTGTGCCTTGCATCAGGACCTCGCCCTCATTCATCACGATGATTCTGTCAACTCCTTGTCTGAGAATGAAGTCCATGTTATGCTCGATGATTAGAACAGAAATTCCAGTCTCATCAACAATATTCCTTAGATTGTTGAATATTTTCATTGCTAATGGGCCGGCCACACCTGCGACTGGTTCGTCGAGTAGTAGGAGTTTTGGATCACCCATCATTGAGCGTCCGATATCCACCAATTTGCTCTGACCGCCAGATAATTCGCTTGTCAGATTGTGGGCCATGTGTGGAACCTCCAGCTGGTCCAAAACCGCATGTGCTTTCTCCAACCTCTCCTCTTCTTCGGGATTTGATCCAGGGGCTAGTAGTGCTCTAATTCGATCTGAGAGGTTTGAGCCAAACTGCCCTCTTGGTGGGACGAGTAGGTTCTCAATAACAGTCATCTGACGCCAGAGTCTAGTATGCTGGAAGGTTCTTGTCATTCCTAGATTCTGAATCTGATCTGGGCGTAGGTTGGAGACATCATTCCCGAACATTTTGACGGTTCCTCTAGTCTGATTGAGTAAGCCGCTTATGCAGTTGAAGGTTGTCGATTTCCCGCATCCGTTTGGTCCTATTAGACCAACAAACTCGCCCTCTCCAATCTCAAAGGAGACATCATTGACAGCAACCAGTCCACCAAACTCCTTTCTGAGTCCATCCACCTTTAACACCGGTTCACTCACTAGTTGCACCTCCTGATGGGTTCTCGGGTCTGACCGGTACCTCGGGAAGAAGTCCCTTAGCGTTAAATTTCAGAGAGAAGAGCATTAGACAGCCGATTAGAAGGAGTTTGAAGTACAACATATCAGCCGTTACAACGCCGCCGAAGAATGATTCTTCGATTGATCTCTCTCCAAGTGCAATAGCGCTAAAGATGAAAATTGCAGCTCCTGAAGAACCGATATCAAAGAGTCTTTCTGAGCGAATCGCGAATCCAATAATCGTGATTATTAGGAATATTTTTGCGGCCTCCCATTGGCTAGTGAACATCCACTCAAACAGGCTGTCAATTCTAGTTGCGGTTGTGTATAATGGCAAATC
>DAON01000067.1 GCA_002501885.1 Euryarchaeota archaeon UBA220
TGCAGAAGGGCCTATGTCTGCCAGAAAAGGAATGAATAAATTCCTAAAAGATGTTGAAGTTACTTTTCGTAGAGATCACGAATCACATCGACCTAGAATTAACAAGCCAGGTAGTCGCAAAGATCGTGAACAGAAGGCTAGCGGAGAATATTTCTATCTTGAATAGTGTTTGAAGGAACCTTCAGGACCATTGGATTCTTGAATGGTCGACAAAACCGCTAGACCATGCCTGATGATGAGTCGGAAGATGTCGGAGAGAAAGAAGAACTCGAAGATGACATGGCTATACTTGAGGCAAAGGTCGCTGAACTTGAGAAGGAATTACAGTACTCTCAAGCTGAGACTGCTAACGCTAGGCAAAGAGGACTGAGGGATAGAGCCGAAGCAATACGATTCGGAGCCGCCGGATTGGCCTCTCGAATTATACCGGCAATCGATTCCTTGGAGAAAGCAATAGCAAATGAAAATAGTGACAATGAGGCAATAGCAAATGGCGTAAAGATGACTCTTGATTCTCTGAAGAAGGCCCTTGAATCCGAAGGCGTCACTATTCTACAGACTACTGGTAAGGTATTTGACCCAACACAAATGGAAGCAATTGCTACTGTTCCAGTACAAGATGGTCAAGAATCCGGACTCGTTTTAGAAGAAGTTGAATCCGGTTATTTACTACATGATAGAGTTCTAAGACCTGCAAAAGTTATTGTTACAAGTAATTAGTGACTCATTAAACACTAGGTGTAATTTACCACACTAATATTATAGAATAAATCCAATTCCAATCAGATTATGGATGATAGACTGAACAATATATGCATTGCATTGATTGTGATTTCAATGCTGTTATCTGGCTGTACAGGAGAATCTGAACCAGAACTTGAATCAATTGAAGGCTGTATGGATGAAAATGCGGAGAATTATAATTCGGACGCTACTAATCCTGATCAATCATGTATTTACGAAGAAGATGAGGAAATCGATGAACCGGAAATAATTCTAAGTTCACAGTCAGAGTTCTGTGATGATGTTAATCCACATCATTGTATGCTGCCCTTCCCAGCACCTACTTTCCTATTAGATGACGAAAGTTCGAATACAGGCTACAGATTACACATACCAGGAGAAGCAATTCCTGATTCAGGATCTACACCTACTGATGAATTTCATATGATAAATAGACTAGATGGGTATAGCCCCTCTACTCAGATCTTCACAGCATTTGATTCAACTCCGAATGTGTCAGAAATGGCTGATCAATACAATATTGGAGATTCTCTGAACCCTGAGCATGAAACTATTTTGATAAATTTAGATAATGGAGAAATACAACCCCATTGGGTTGAAATTGATGCCAGGAGTCAAGATGATGAGGCCACTTTTGTATATGTTAGGACAATCAAAGGACTTGACCATGATACCTCATATGGAGTAGCTTATCGCAACATGGTAGATGATAGCGGAAATACAATACAGGGTTCTGATGCATTTGTTGCACTCAGAGATAATTTGACTACAGATTCAAACCAGATAGAAGAGCAAAGAGTCGATTACGAAGAACTCTTCAATGCTCTTACAGGAGTGGGTGTGGAAAGATCTAATCTGCAGGCAGCTTGGTACTTCCATACAGCATCTACTGAATCGATGATACAAGATTTAGTAGAGATGAGGGATGATGCATCAGAGAGATTAGGAAGCGAAGGCATCGGATGTAATGTCACAGAAGTAATCGACGATTGGGGTGAAGAAAATACTACTTTCCGCCTTATTAGAGGGACAGTAACAACTCCACAATATATGGAGTCTGCTTTTGCTCCTTCAGAAATGCGAAGGGATGATTCTGGTTCTCCAGAATTCGTTGAAAATAGAGAGATTGTTTTTACAATACTAATTCCGAAAATTCTTGCAGATGAGAATCGATCAGGTGAATTGACAATACTTGGACACGGGTTTATGGGAGATGGCGATGGCATGGTTAGGGGGAATCATGTGTTTGCTAATATGTATGGAAAAGTAATGATAGGAACAGATTGGAAGGGGTGGAGTTCAGATGGAGATTTTGAGGCACTCACATTCTCATTAATCAATGTCGAATACTTCCAGCACCAACAAGAAAGGCACATGCAATCTATAATCAATAACTTAGCAATGATTCGTACATTCACGGGAATTTGTTCAGATATTGATGAATTAAAACATAATGGGACTAATCTTGTAGACTCCTCAGATATTGACTATTGGGGGGTTTCATTTGGAGGATTAAGAGGACCTGCGCTCATGAGTATGGTTCCTGAAGTAGATCGAGGCGTACTTTGGGTTGGGGGATCTTCATTCACTCATCAAATTGAAAGATCCACACATTATACTACCTTTGAGATCCTATTCACTGAAGATGTAGCTTATCCATCTAGAAATAATAGAGGGATTTTAATTGCCTTGCTTCAATCAATATGGGATTCGACAGATGCAGAGACTTTCTTACCATATCACCAGAGCGGTATTGAAGGAATGATACAACCTTTTGAGATGGCTTATATCACTTCTATGAATGATTACCAAGTAAGTAGTTTGAGTTGTGACAGAGCAGTAAGAACTGCAGGGATAACTAATCTTGATTCATCTGCTTGGAAACCATGGGGAGTCGATGTGGTAGCAAATCAAATTACAGGATCAGGTGTTGTATACTTTGATGGGCAATTTCCTCCAGTTCCAATAGGAAATCAAGCAGGGTCTACTGACTATCATGGAAATGCTCACGGACAAGTTGTGCCACTTCCAGAAGCCTATTCGATGGCTTGGGGATTCCTAGACACTGGTATAATCACTGATACGTGTAACGAGTCTTGTACATTTGAAGGTGTATGGGACTAACCGACTGGTTCGCCACCTTCTCCCATGAAGGCTAGGCGGTGTAGACCATTTGTTTCGATAAGGTGCTCAAGAACTGGCATG
>DAON01000084.1 GCA_002501885.1 Euryarchaeota archaeon UBA220
GATTGGCTTGATGACACTGAGAACTCAGTCGTAACTCTGGAATTTTCTTACATGCCTGCCGGATCCACAGAGAGAACAACTGCATTGGTTGAGATCGAGTTGTATGAGGATGATGCCCCCTTACATGTCGAGAACTTCATTATTTTAGCAGAGGAGTCTAGATACGACTTCACAATTTTCCATCGTATCATTGATGGATTCATGATTCAAGGAGGAGACTTCGAGAATAGAGATGGTTCAGGAGGATATACTGGCAAGTGGTTTGGATACTGTGATGGGAAGCAGTTTGACAGCTCGAATAATAGATACTCTCCAGAAACCTGCGATCAATCGAGATGGACTCTACCTGACGAGGCAGACAACGGACATCTCCATATCCCTGGGGCATTGGCCATGGCCAAAACCTCAGCACCTAACACTGGTAGCAGCCAATTCTACATCGTACCCGAAGACAGCACCCCAAGTCACTTGGATGGTGTACACACTGTATTCGGAATGGTAGTTAGTGGACTCGACCATATTACGGCAATCAGCGAAGTTCCTACTGACAACAACGATCGCCCCATTGACGAGGTTCGTTTAGTTCGCGTTACTGTGAACGACTAGAATAGACTTCGTTGAGTCAACTTCATGGATTGAATCATTACCGCATCACCATAGGTGATGGCTTGAGCGAAGAGATGCCCTTCGATGCTCTATCAGAGTTCGAAACTTCAGATGGCTCAAATTCCCGTTTCGCAAACATTGGAGCACTGGATAAGGCCGGCATCTGTAACATAGCAAAATTACCAGTCTCAATTCGAATTCTTCTAGAATCTGCCCTACGCAAGTGTGACGGCTTCCTAGTAACTGAGGAAGATGTAGTCCGTATCGCTTCATGGAGTCCTGAGATGTCTCCTTCAGAGATTCCATTTAGCCCAAGCAGGGTGATTCTGCAGGATTTCACCGGCGTACCAGCTGTAGTAGATATCGCAGCCCTTAGGGATGCCATGGTAGAGATGGGCGGAGATCCCGAGAGAGTAAACCCACAAGTCCCAGTCGACCTAGTAGTGGATCATTCAGTTCAGGTCGATGTCTCTGGACTCTTCCCTGATGCTAGAGAGCGCAATCTGGAGATGGAGTACAAGCGCAACCTAGAGCGCTATGAGTTTCTCAAGTGGGGGCAGCAGAGTTTGGACAACTTCCGAGCCGTTCCTCCTGGGAGAGGAATCGTCCACCAGGTCAATCTAGAGTGGATTGCATCTGTCGCACGCGAGGAAGAAGGGATTTGGATCCCTGATACCTTGGTTGGTACAGACTCACACACCACGATGATCAATGGTTTGGGAGTACTGGGTTGGGGCGTTGGAGGGATTGAAGCCGAGGCTGTAATGCTAGGCCAACCAATCTACATGCTACTTCCGGAGGTGGTTGGTTTCGAGCTAAAGGGCTCGCTAAGTCCGGGCGTAACGGCCACAGACATGACACTAAGAGTCGTTGAGATGCTCCGAGAGCACGGCTGTGTTGGCAAGTTTGTAGAATTCCACGGATCTGGTCTAGCCAACCTCGGCCTCCCCGACAGGGCCACCATAGCAAATATGGCGCCAGAATATGGGGCTACATGCGGCTTCTTCCCTGTAGATCAGATGACTCTAGATTACATGCTTCTTTCTGGCCGCAATCCAGCCCATGTGGAGAATGTCAAGAGATACCTAGAAGCGCAAGGGATGTTCCATACTAATGCCACACCTGCTCCTCAATTCACCTCCTCTCTTTCTCTAGATCTTTCTAGTGTAGAGCCATCACTTGCTGGGCCCAAGAGGCCTCAAGACCGAGTGGATTTATCGGCAATGAAATCCCACTGGAGAAAAAGCCTCAACGCACCGATTGGCCATCAGGGACACGGAGTGGATGCATCCCGCAACGACGACAGTGCGGCAGTTGAGGGGCGCGAGTGTGAATTGAATCACGGGGACATCGTAATTGCAGCAATTACCAGTTGCACTAATACTAGTAATCCCAATGTAATGGTCGCTGCAGGACTGTTAGCTCGAAAGGCCAGAGAGCTAGGCCTCTCAATCAAACCATGGGTAAAGCCAAGCTTGGCACCAGGAAGCAGAGTGGTCACGGAGTACTTCGATGCTGCTGGACTGACCGAGGATCTAGATGCTCTTGGATTCAGTGTTGTTGGATATGGATGCACAACCTGTATCGGTAACTCAGGACCACTCGACTCTGAGATTGAATCTGCCATAGATGAGGCCGACTTAGTAGTGGGAAGTGTACTTTCAGGAAACCGAAACTTCGAGGGTAGAATTCACCAGAAAATCAAGGCCAATTATCTGGCCAGTCCTCCTCTAGTTGTTGCATACGCACTAGCAGGAAATCTCGACATTGATTTCTCCTCTGAGCCTCTGGGCTACTCTTCGGACGGTAGTCCTGTTATGCTAGCAGATGTATGGCCCAGTGATGACGAGATTCACTCCACGGTGCAAAGTGCAATAGGCCCTGAGATGTTCATCGAACGCTACTCAGATGTACTTAGCGAGCCGCGTTGGGATGCTATTCCAAGCAAGACCGGTTCGCTTTTTGAGTGGGATGAGGAATCAACCTATGTCCGGCTGCCCTCATTCCTACAAGGAATCGGCCGTCAGCCAGAGTCAATAGAGCCAATCAAGAATGCGAGAGTTTTGGTTAAGGTCGGCGACTCCGTAACTACAGATCATATCAGTCCAGCCGGTGCATTCCCTCATCATGGGCCTGCCGGACAGTATCTCATTTCTAGAGGAGTTGAGCCCAGAGACTTCAACTCGTTTGGAAGTCGTAGAGGAAACCACGAGGTGATGGTCAGAGGAACCTTCGCCAACATTCGAATGAGGAATGAGATTGCACCAGGGACAGAGGGCGGATTCACTACACACTTCCCAACAGGTGAAGTGACATCAATCTACGAGGCCAGCACTCGCTATCAGGCCGACCAGACTCCCTTGATTGTCCTTGCAGGATCACAGTACGGAACAGGCAGTAGCAGAGACTGGGCTGCAAAGGGCACACTGCTATTGGGTGTGAAAGCAGTAATTGCTACTTCATTTGAGAGAATTCACAGGTCGAATCTGGTTGGAATGGGAGTCTTACCTCTGACCTTCGCAGAAGGAGATAGTGCGGTTAGTCTAGGATTGGATGGCACAGAATCATTCGATATCCCAGCTAGTGCAGAACTCGAGCCAATGTCCTCAATCTCAGTCACTGCAACAAAGATTGACGGTAGGAAATTACAGTTTGATGCAGTGGTCAGACTTGATACTCCCGTCGAAGTTGAGTACTACCGTAATGGCGGAATTCTGCCTGCGGTATTGAGGAATTTGGCCGAAGCATGAAAGCCGTCAATACAGCGCAGGAGTAAGGAGGTTCTGAGATGGAGATGCGCGGTACTGTCAGATTCAGGTTCCGTTTGGCTGAGTATGATGTTGATGTTTTACTTGAGGGCGAGGCCCGATGGGTCGAAGATTTGAGACAGCAAATCGGACTTTCTGGCGATGTTGGAGTTTTACAACCGTTGGCTGCCAGAATGGCTGACCCTGACGAGGAAGAACTTGAATCAGCAGTAGGCGACATGGGTTCTGATTACATGTCCCCATCCGGTGGCGAAGCAGTACTACCAGGGCCCACTCCCGACCCTTCCAGAATCCCTGCAGTAATCAGAACAATCGGAGAGTTCGATCTTGAGACCAGTATGAACGAACTCGGAGGGAGAAAGAGCAGTAATCCAGACATGTCTGCAATCTGTGAGATTCTAGATGAATTGGAGGAGGAAGTCGAACCACTTTCGGATACAATGTCAGGTGATCCACTTGCAGAGGCATGGATTCAATTACTTCTCACATTAGTGGTTAGGGAACATGGTCACACATCTCTGCCTCTAAGCTCATTCGAGATGGCATTGGGAGAGCGCCTAAACCGTGATGCAGCGGAGTTGGGAATATTACTCGATAGACTTTGGTTGATGGGTAGACTAGAGAGAATCCATGGCGGGGCCGAGACAGAATACTCTCCTAATCCTAGTTGGATGCAGTCCACTTGAGAAGTTGTAGTCAACGACTTAATTACTACTCAACCCCAAAGGGGTTGCTGAACTCATCGGGGGCGAAGGCATAAGTGGTGGCCGAAGCTCGGACGGAGCATGTTGCATACGTCTGAGTCTGCCCGAAACCGAAACAAAGAGGCCCGCACAGCCCTGATGCTAGTCGTGTTGATGCTATCTTCACTGATGGTATCTCTAGTGCCCGCAGTTAGTGCCTCGCATATCACCCAATACGCTGTTCAGAGGGATCCTTCACACCTTTCTGTCGGCGATTTGAATTGTGATGGCCACAATGATATCGTTGCAGTAAGCGAGATGGGACATTTCATCTCTGTTCTGTATAATGACGGCTCAGGCAACTTCGCGGACAGACAGGATGTATTCATCTCAAATAACGACTCTATGCGAGCTGGTTTCGTAGATACAGCAAACTCTGTTGATGTCGAAGTTGCTGATATTGACGGAGACGATGTAAATGATCTGGTGTACTACCAAGAGAATATCAGATTCGTTGGAGAGAGTTTCGTACGACCAGGAAACCTGACTACGATGTGGGGAGACTGCACAAAGCGCGTGAATCAGTGGGATGACACCGAGATTACTGTGTCCAATCCATATCACATAGGCATGGAGGTAGGTGATATCGACGAAGATGACAACGACGATATTATTCTGATTACCATGGATGCAACTGCAACAAATCAGTACATACAGGTATACAGAGGCACTGATCCGTCACTGCTGACCAACCAGCAATCAATACCAGTTCCTCTAACCAATGGGATGTACATGGAAATCCGTCTAGGTCATTGGGGCGAGACCGTACAAGGTAGCGGTTTACCAGGCGGCAGCCTTGGTGATTGTGAGGACTTAGATCTCTGGCTTCTCAGAACTCCACCTTACAATACCGGAGTTGGAACTTCGGTTGGACACTATGACAATATGACAGTATTGGAATTTGACTGCCTGACCAAGACATACCCTAATCCACTTGACGCAACGGCTCAGGGAATCCACGAATTCAAACTCGACGCTGAGCATAACTACCCCCTATACGGGATGGATATTGCCGATACCAATGACGACGGCGAAATCGACATGATTGCCGCTGTAGATGGAATCACTGGAAACATCTCGTACGCCACTAAGTCAGGAACTAGCTGGAATACTCAGAATTATGTCTACTTGGGAGACTATCTAGGCGCAGACATCACAATCGTCGATGTAAATCAAGATGGCGAGGTCGACTTCTTCGTACCAACCGAGTTGACACTGACAAGGGTCCAGGACTCTTCCGCGCAGAATCAGACCTACCTGTTACTGGACAATCTGAGAGAAATCAATTCGGTGGAAATCGTCCTAGCCAATCCGAATGGGCCCGGCTACTTGTCATCACTCTCGTTCGATGTAGGACGCAGACCAACTATGGCAATCCCTGGGCAACTGGCAGGCGGAGAAAACAGCGCATACGAGATTATCATCGGACAGAAGGACTACTCCTACCGATTCGCCAACAATGCAATGTGGCTCGATACTCAAGGCTGGGCAGGTGCTGGAGACTTCCTCTCTGTCCTGACTTTAGATAACGAGGATGTTGGGATCACAGGAGTAACAATCGCACCAGCGGCATACAATCCTTCTACTGGCGAAGCTGAAATCGGCGAAGGAACTCGCTGGGTAAATGTGACAGTGAAGAACACCGGACTGAACCCACTAAGCGGGTCAATTGATGTTGACTTGGAAGTTAAGGAAGTATTAGGCGGGACCGACACCGTGGTTTACTCAAACGATTTCGAGGGCAATGAAGATACATCTAACTGCCCGAATTGCGCTTTCTCCAGTGCCTCATACACCGGTATGTACGGCACAGGAGCATCCTCATGGCACATCGAGACAAACTCAACTGCAGCCACAGAGAATGTTTCTTGGTACGAGGCTGACAGTAACCCGACCAACTACTATTGGGCAGGTATGGACTATGGCGGCAACGACGAGAACAACTCCGGCTACTACAACAACATGGATGAGGCACTAATTCTTGAGAATGTGGATCTGACTGGAGCTGATGCAGCATACATGGATCTCTCTGTAATGTGCACTGCTGCATTCTTCGAACTATATCTGGCAGAACAGTATTCTGTAGTCGAGAGATGGCTATACGAAGACTCCTGTGGAATCGAAGTATGGAGCGA
>DAON01000076.1:0-4295 GCA_002501885.1 Euryarchaeota archaeon UBA220
GTACCATCTAAGACGCCGATTGACCCCAATCCAAGAGCTCGCTGTACTTACTGCGATTTGCGAGGTGTTTGCGAGGGCAGTGGCCACAATCTTGAGTTGCCACTTGAGCGAAAGTTGGACCGCTTCGGACACAGTTGGCCTATCACTCCGCTGGGAGAGATCGTCACCCGAGTCAATGTAGTCGGCGAAGTCTCAGGTTTACGAGGACCAAATCTCTCCGAAGATGGCTCAGTAGAACTCACATTTACTTTACAAGATGGATATGACCGTGCTAAGGTACAACCATCACGCTACGGCGCGCCTAAGCAGGTGACTCGCTCAATAACGAGCGGAAGTAGAGTGCGCATTGAGAATGCCATGGCTTCTATATGGAAGGGAGAAATAGTTCTAGATCTCGACGAGAAGTCTTCTGTCAATATGGCCGAAGATTCAGACGATGAATCAATTGTTGATATCGAGACTAAAGCCAATGTCGTTGGGAGAGTATGGTCCATCAACGCGTTCCCGGATGGAGAAGGAGTGTCTAGGTGGTCAATTACGCTCATAGATCAAACGGGATCAGCAGGAGTAGTTGCATTTAGACAGTTCATACCTCTTGCTGCAGCAGGAGTGACTAGAGGAGACGAGATTGCAATTCTCAACGGCGAGATTGGAGAATTCAATGGCCAACCACAAGTCAGAATGGGGCCAGGAGGTCGTCTAGTTGTCTTACGAGACTCGACAGAGGTTCCAGCATACTAGTGGCGCCGAGAGAGGGATTTGAACCCCCGCGTCCAATGGACAGTGGATTTCGAATCCACCGCAATACCGGGCTATGCGATCTCGGCAGCGCTCCAGCCACCTGCGAATCAAACATAAGGCTGACCCGATGTGAAAGGGTCGTGATAATACAGGTGGAGCACGATGACGATTCGCTAACTCTGGAGTCAGATATGCCGATCAGCATCTCTGAGGTTCTAGAGAGATTGTCAATCCCTGCCTCAACTGTACTAGCCGTGCATGAAGATACTATTGTACCTCATACTTCGATAATCGAATCAGACATTAACCTCGAGTTGATTGTAGTTTCTTCTGGCGGATAGTGGCTAGACATAGAAGTCGCCCGTTTCTCCTTCGGTCATAGACAAGGTCTCTTCCAAATCTCCTCCAGCATTCATCTCGCCGAGGATTCTCGCTGCAATCTTCTCTGTAGAATCAAGACTCAAATCAAGTGGTAATTCAAATGCCGCTTCTATCCAATTTGACAATCTATCAGCTGCCACGACATCTGCACTGGCCCCCATTGTTTCTGCCACCAATCCAATGGTACTGACCGAATACATAGGAGAGAGTGAAATTAGTAGTCCTGCGATCCCAATCATTCCTGCTTCGGGGTGTTCTCTACTTACGGGTATATCTCCTTCTTCGAGATTTTTTCTGACATTAGCATCAGCACAGATAACATGTATCTGTCTATCTTCGGCACCTGCTGCAAGACCTGCGAGAACCAGTAATTGAGGAGTGTTCGATTCAGAAGCGAGTTGCAATATCGCTTCGGATACCTCATGCTGCCCCGCAGCAGTCATCGGCTGCAGATTTCCGCCGACTGCTATCACTGTCCTACCATCGGGAAGTAAAACAGAGTCTATTCGGATTCTTGGAGGAGCCAGTAGTGAATTATCATCCAATGTTGCATGAGGAGGAAAGTCTGGGTGTAGAATCCATGCTAGAGTCCTAGATGGGTGCTTTTCCACCAACGAGTCTACGACCAGTTTGCCTACATTACCCACTCCCGGAACCGCCTCAAGCATCGCCGCGTGTTCGGGCAGGCTATTTCCAACAAGCCAGTGAATCTTAGCCCTACTCATTCCTCCTCACTCTCCTCATTTCTCGTTGTAGGTAGTGATTCCAACCATTCATCACTACCGACATCCATTCGCTTACGCCTCCTAGCTCCCTGTGGATCTTCTGGAGAATATTTCATCGGCGATACCGCGGCCATTGCAGAACCACATTTCTCGCACCTAGCTCCTAGGCCATATTCGCCGCATGATATACACCGTTGCAACCTAGTTCTGACCATACTATCGAGTTACTTGCACTCGCAAGGGTCAATGAAGTCTATGCTCGCCAGAGCCATCTTAGACACGTTCGGCAACTATCGAACCTTCTACCGAGGACATACTATCTGAGGCGGCTTTCTGTGCAGCCTCCCAGACAGACTCGGCGGCCTGATAGTCAGGAGCCCTGATATCGACCCTGTAGTGAGGTGCCCCATCATAATGACAAGTTATTGTGACCTCTTCCAGATTTTTGCCGCAGGATTCTGCTGCCATCAAAGCATCACGAATTGCATTTACACCTTCTGGGCCCCAGACTTGAATGTCAAACTCTCCCCTGATTTCGACGAATGGGGGGACGATGTTCTCCACTGCCAACTCGGTAACTACTGAAATCCAATCGCCTGTGAAACCCGCATCATTCAACGCTGTATCACTCATGGCGCACTCTTCTAGGGCGCCATACAGTGTTCCGAATATCTCCCTCATTTCATCACATATCTCGGCCGCCTTTACCTCGTCCCAGCCGATTCTCTCAGCTGCGACACGCATCATTTGACCCGCTCTTTGACGATTCTTCCAAGCTTGGAGAGTGTCTCTTCGACGCTCCTCTGAAACAGATTTGATTGACAACTCAATTCTTTGTTTGTCCTTCCTTACTTGGATGGCCTTGGCAACAACTCTCTGCCCCTCTCTCAGATGTGCACTGATGTTCTTGACCCAGCCAGATGCGACCTCTCCGATGAATACGAAACCAGTTCTGCCCTCGTACCCCTCGAGATTGAGGTATGCACCGTTCTCCTTTACACTACTGACTACGCAGATGAGCAACTCGCCTTCTTCCGGCCAAAGTTCGGATTCCGCCATATGACATCCCCTCACTCGAGGACGTCAATGATTGTGCTTCCAGATAGGTCTGCCCTACCTCCGGCAGGACTCGCCAGAGTTGCGCCACAGATGGCGCATGAGATCGAGGTTGACGCCCTGTCAAAGACGATGGCTTCATGACCGCAGTCACGGCAGGTGACTCTTAGAAATCTACCACTCATCTTCTCTACCTCACTTGTCTACTAGTTCGAACTTCCTAGCTCTCTTCCCTGCAGGGGAGTGTGCTTTACCAGTCTCTGTACATCGGTAAATCAGGTTGACTCTCTTTGTCGGCTTCTCTCCTGATGGCTTGGGTCTAGGGAATCCACGGTAACCTGATGTTACTTTGCGAAATCTTCTCTGACCCCACTTCAGTTCACTAGCGCGTCGCTTCTTGACTCTCTCGACAGTGTGTTCGGTATGCTTACCAGCCGATGGACTGTAGCGCTTCACTGTCCTAGGCATCTTGACCATCGGTTCACCTCGCGTCCTGCGACATCGCGGCCACCGATGACCCATTTATGAACTCTATCTAGCGTACTGCGGCGCGAAATATCCAAGCCAAGAGTCACAAATACGATGTAATACCATTCGCTGCCAACGGTTGTGTCACTAGCCGCTGCACAGGTCTGGGTCGGATTCTGTCTCTTAGGCATAGGATTTGCCATGCATAGGACCGGGCCTGCATTCAAGAGACATCCAGCCGGAACTCCGGTCGCCTTACTTGGCCTTGCGCTAATATTGCTGCATTCGGAACCCGCTGAGCCCGAATCACTTCTTGTGGAGACTACAACTGACATAATGCCCTGGATTATTTGTGCAGCAATTGGAATCAATCTAGTACTCTTGGGGGCCCCAATTTACTCGAATGCAAGGACCCTGCCACTCCTGGCGGGTTGGGCGGGCATAATCGCTGCTTGGTACCTTATTCTAGAAACTCTGCGTGATTTGACTCTGATTGAGATCTTATCTTGGCTTGGCTCAATTTTAGGAGCTATTTTGGCAATTGCAGTGTTTGCTCTATCTGTCAAGTATACCGAGAGCAAAACTCCCGTTGAACCCGAGTCAACACCTCTAACAGAGAAAGAGAGAAAATATGTTCAGAGCGTAATTAGTAGACATTTGGAGGCATCGGATGAATTCTGAGGCAGAGATAATCGTAAATGCCTTCTTGGGCTCTGTCGCCTTCACTTCACTGCTTATCGTCCTCGCCTTAATTGGAACACTAAACCCGTACCATCGCCCTGCGATTCCACTAACTGCTGTCACAATGACAATCTTCATTTCGACATATCTTGCATCGATTTCTTTGGGAGAGTCTATGGATGTGTTGGCCATTCGAAACAATCTTGTAAATGGTGCATTATCAATTCTTGACTTGCTATATCC
>DAON01000076.1:4680-26510 GCA_002501885.1 Euryarchaeota archaeon UBA220
CCCTGATGACCCCTTGATTGCACTTTCAGAAGTCGAATCAGGCTCTGAGTAATGCACCCTCATTGGGCAACTCTCATAACACCCCCTTCGGTCGCCGCGCTGTCCTAGGTGGTAGTTATGTCAAAGGGAACACCCAGTATGGGAAAGAGACAGAAGTCCACACACATAAGGTGCAGACGCTGTGGAAGACACTCATATCACAAGACAAAGAGCGTTTGTGCCCACTGTGGTTACGGTGCTACAGCCAAGATTCGAAAATACAGATGGAACAAGCGTTCTCGTTCTATGGGCTCAAAGTGACCCGGAAAGTGCTAAGTCCTTCACCGCCAGCGCGATGCGTTATCCGATGTGCGGTATCATCGGTATCTTAGGACACCCACACACACAAGTAGCGAGCAGCATATACGATGGAATGCTTGTTCTTCAGCACCGTGGGCAAGACGCTGCAGGAATAGTCACTAGTGATTCGACTAATATTTACCATAGACGTGCTAACGGACTTGTCAGGGATGTTTTCCGAGCCAAGCACATGACCAAACTACACGGACAAATGGGGATGGGGCATGTTCGCTATCCTACAGCAGGTTCGAGTTCAGTTGCTGAGGCCCAACCATTCTACACTAACACTCCTTTTGGAGTCAGTTTGGCCCACAACGGGAATCTAAACAACACGAACGACATCATCAACGGACTGCTTGAATATGATCACAGGAGAATCAACACTAGTTCGGATTCTGAGGCTCTGTTGAATCTGTTTGCAGCTGAGATACAAAGGTCGGTAAATGGCAGACCCGGTGGTCTCGAGGCTCTATCTGAGGACGACATATTCCGAGCAGTAGAGAGGACCCATCTGAGAGTCGAGGGGAGTTACAGTGTGATTGCGATGATTACTGGATGGGGACTTATCGCTTTCAGAGATCCGCATGGGATCAGGCCTCTTTTCATGGGCCTATGTGAGAATGAAGGCTTCACTGAGAGAATCTTTGCCTCCGAAAGCGTGGCGTGCTCGGCTCTTGGTTTCACCCCAGAGCGAGACATCGCACCAGGGGAGGCCGTAATCGCGAGAGTTGACGGCTCATTCTCCGCCAAGCAGTGCCACTCAGAACCGAGCCACACTCCTTGTATCTTCGAACATGTCTACTTCGCCCGTCCTGATTCTACTATAGATGGAATCTCAGTTCACGGGGCACGTCTACGGATGGGCGCTGCACTTGCTAGGAGAGTTCTGAAGGAGCGCCCTGACCATGGAATTGATGCTGTTATTCCTGTTCCCGACAGTGGCAGAATTGCTGCCATGGAAATGGCCAGGTCACTAGGGGTGGATTATCGCGAGGGCTTCGTAAAGAACCGCTACATAGGCAGGACATTCATAATGCCCGGACAATCGATGAGGAAAGACTCAGTCAAGAAGAAACTCAACACAATCGACTGGGAGTTTGAGGGCAAGACTGTGATGATTGTAGATGATAGCATAGTGCGAGGAAATACCTCGAGAAGAATCATAGAAATGGCCAAGGAAGCTGGCGCTAAGCAGGTTTTCTTTGCCTCTTCTGCACCTCCAATAATACATCCTAATGTCTACGGAATAGACATGCCTGCTCGTGCCGAATATGTTGCTCATGACCGAACTATCGACGATATCGCTGAGGCCATTGGCGCTGATTGGCTAATCTATCAGGAACTGGACGATTTAGTCAAGGCCTGCCTTAGAGAAGGCAAACTCGGTCCCGCCAATTTCGACTGTTCATGCTTCAATGGAATCTATGTTACCGGGGGTATTACTGATGAATACCTCTCAAGAGTCGAGAGTGCTCGAAACGATGCTGTCAAGACCTAATGGTCGTGGACGCGGCAGAATGAAGTCACATCGATCAATCAGGAGTCATGAGGGCCACGATCCCCCCACTAGCGGAGACCTCGGTTAATGAGGTCGTAAGGCACTGCTGTGAATTAGAAGATGGTAATTTTGCAGTGGGATTCGACTCCGGTTCTCTACAAGTTTACGGTTCCGATGGCGTAATCATAAGTACAGATGAACTGGGAGAAAAAATAGTCGGACTAGTGGAATCCCAAGAAAACATCATTGTAGCAACCAGTACTGGTGGCATCAGAGCTTTTCACACCGAACTTCTCTGGAAGTATGATATTGAATCCGGATGCGAGATGATTTTCTCCCATCCCAATGGAGTACTTGTTGCCGACTCATCAAATATGCTACTACTAATTTCAGCACAAGGCGTTCTACTAGGTTCAATTTCTTGTAATTCTCCAGTGGCAATCAACTGTTCCGAGGGCGGCTTATGTGCTGTCGCTTCTGAGGATGGCAGTATACTCATTCTCAATGCTTCACTGGAGATTATTCACGAGTCCAAAGCTGCTGCCGACGATGTTGAAACCGTTTCTTGTATGGAGTTCCGAAGCGACGATGTTCTTATGGTTGCTAGGAACTCATTGGGAGTAGTAGTTGACGATCGACCTGAGAACAGAATTGAGTGCTGGCATCCTGAAAGAGGGCTACTCAACACTACTGAAGTATTTTCCAGAGTTACCAGCATGTTACCCACGGACTATGGATTAGTGGCCGGATGCTTTGACGGATCATTGTTGAGAATGGAAATTGGTAGTAGCGAGTTAGAGGTAATCTGTCAATTTGAATATCAAGTATCCGACATTAAAAATTGGGAAGAGGACCTTCTAGTCGCCTCATGGTTTGATATTTTCAGAGTCTCAAATGATGGATCTGTATTATGGCAGTTTGAGCATCCAGGAATAGTCGACTGGGTATTGCTTCTCGAGGGAAGAGTGGCCCTCATAGGAGATGACAGAAAACAGAGAAGTAATCCCGCACCAATTGTCATAATTGACCCCGATACTCCTCCTTCGGAAGACCATTTCTCGCACCATCTACTCGAAGAAAGAGAAGACCTCTCCGGTGCACTTTCTCCTGAAGAGGAGGCGAAAGTCATGTCCAGGCCAGAATTTAGTCTCGAATCAGAAAGAATTCTCAAAGATCTCAATGAGGAAAGCGAAGAATATGCAATAGAAGTTGAAGCCGAGTCTGATATCTTGGAGGAACTGTCCGCTTCAGCTAGAGCAATCAATCTGCCGCCTGTAGCTGATGCAGGTGAAGATATCACCGCCGTATCAGACGATGAAGGTAAGGCCGAGGTACTACTCGATGGCAGCGACTCTTATGATCCGGATGGCGATATAGTAACTTGGGCTTGGGAGGATGAGAGGCAGAGGGTAATCGGCAGTAACGATAGAATCAGAGTCAGACTATCGAAAGGCGTACATGTATTCTATCTGACAGTCACGGACGATAAAGGCTCAGCGACTAAATCATCAGTAACAGTTCATGTGAAATGACTACAGCTTTGCCAACTCTGTTTTGAGTGCGGGCAATGCATCTTCCCAAGTAGCAACTATTCCGTAATCAGCAACTCCAAAGATAGGAGCATCAGGATCCTTGTTGATTGCAACGATGTACTTACTTGTCTTCATTCCAGCTAGGTGCTGAATGGCCCCACTGATTCCGACTGCGATATACAGGCTCGGAGTAACTGTCTTTCCGGTTTGTCCAACCTGCATGCTATGAGGTATTTCTTCCCAAGTATCGACCGCGGCCCTACTTGCACCAACGGCGGCTCCAATCATGTCTGCGACCTCGTTTAGGTGAGAGAAGTTCGATGGCTCTCCCATACCCCTTCCTCCTGAGATGATGATATCTGCCTCAGTGACATCTAATCTCTCGCTAGCTTTGGCGATAGCCTCCTTGACGGCTAATCCTACATCTGCACTCTGGTTGACAGTACTTACTTCTGAAGTCCCTCCATCGGGTGCAGCATCGAATGCATTGGCTCGAAGAGTAATAACGCAAGGACCTTCGACATTCGAAGTCTCCATTGCCTTACCTGAGTAGATTGGTCTGGAGACAACTAGTCCTACTTCTAATCCAGTGGCATCTTGGATTATTGGAATCTTCCTTAGAGCGGCTAATGAGGCAGCAATATCTCTACCTCTAGGCGATGCAGCAGCTAGTACCAAATCTCCTGTAGCCTGTGAGTCTAGAGCGGTAGCCCAAGCCCCTCCTTCATAGGTTCCGAAACAGTCTCCTTCTACAGAGATGACCTTGGAGACGCCGGAGATTGATGCAGCCTCTGATGCTCCTACTCCGCCAGGGCAAAGAACGGTGGGATTTCCTCCGATTGAAGTAGCCGCACCTACAAGTTGGGCGGTAACTGGTGTTAGTCCATCATCAGTTGAATCAGCTATTACTGTTACATCCATTTAAATCACCTAAATTACGTTGGCCTCATCTCTCAGTTTACTCACAACCGTGGCTACTGAATCAGCTCCCTCGAACTTCTGTCCAGGTGGCTTCTCCGGAGGAGGGGAATGGCTGACCACAGTTACTCTAGATTCGCCCATTGAAACACCAAGATCTTCCGGAGAAACAGTCTCAATGACCTTCTTCTTTGCCATCATTATTCCCCTTACATTGGGTCTTCGAAGCTCCTCTGAGCCCTTATCGAAAGCAAATACGCAAGGGGCTGAAACATGCACTCTTTCGTCACCACCTGAACTGGCACGCAGTGCTAGATAACCTCCTGCATCAGCAGACACCTCAGATACATGAGAAACACAACTTGCCCCCATTAGCATAGCCACTCCGGGACCAGTTGAGCCCCCATTCGTATCAGCAGCCTGTTTTCCACAGAATACAACATTACATCCTGCCCTTTCTAGAGCGGCTGCCAAGATGGACTGAATCTGAGTACTATCAATAGAATCATGGCTGTCAATTTGTACATGCATCAGCGTATCGGCGCCTACAGCGGCTGCATCAGTTAGCATCTTTCCAGCGCGAGCCGGGCCACAGGTAATTGCGACAACATCTCCTCCTCCACTCTCCTTTAGTTTTAGAGCACTCTCAAGAGCATACTCATCGTATGGGCTCATTGACCACTTACTGACTGCAGACTCATCGACTCTGCCTCCAGAAACTCCAATCTTGGCGGTTGTATCGGGAACTTGCTTGAGTAGGACACCTATTGCCATGTTATCATCACTCCGAGCGCCATTCCGGCTATCAATTTTAGGAAATCCAAGTATGACGATTCCTAGGGCTCTCTAGTGAAAGATTGGATGCCCGTAATGTGCCTTCCCAGAATCAAGTTATGAATATCGTGTGTTCCTTCGTAAGTCTTCACTGACTCCAGATTGGCCATGTGCCTCATTATTGGGTACTCATCCAGAATTCCGTTGGCGCCGTGAATATCTCTAGACATTCTAGCTATTTCCAATGCGATATCGACATTGTTCATCTTTGCAAGAGAGATATGTTCCGGAATCCAAGTTCCATCGTCCTTCTTCTTTCCTAAGTGGTATGCTAGGAGTTGAGCTTTCGTAATCTCCCTGAGCATCCAAGACAATTTATTCTGTATTAGCTGGAACGAAGCTATTGGGTGGCCAAATTGAATCCTACTCAATGCATATTCTTTGGTTGAATTGAAACAAGACTGCGCAGCACCCACAGCTCCCCATGAAATCCCATATCGAGCATTATTGAGGCAACTGAATGGGCCCTTTAGGCCCTTTACTCCAGGCAGAATCCTGTCCTTGGGAATCATACAGTCTTGGAACACTAATTCACTGGTAACGCTAGCCTTCAGAGAGTGCTTACCGGTCATCTCAGGAGCTGAAAAACCAGGATCATCCTTCTCGACGATAAATCCGCGAATTACACCATCCAACTTTGCCCATACAACGGCTAAATCGGCAATTGTTCCATTGGTAATCCACATTTTGGCCCCATTTAGCAAGTAGTAATCGCCCTTGTCTTCGGCACGAGTAATCATATCGCCGGGATTTGAACCGTAATCCGGCTCAGTCAAACCAAAGCAACCGATTAACTCGCCACTCGCCATTCTTGGTAGGTAGTGATTCTTCTGCTCCTCACTTCCAAAGTCCCAGATTGGGTACATTGCCAGAGAGCCCTGAACACTGGCAAATGATCTCACACCACTGTCTCCACGTTCCAATTCTTGGCAAATGAGGCCATATGCGATATATGACAGACCGGGGCACCCGTAACCCTTCAGAGGGGCGCCTAGAATGCCCATTTCTCCGAGGTCAACTCTCCACTTATCCGGAAATATTCCATCGCGACACGCATCCTCTATGTTTGGGATGACTTCCTTATCCACCCAATCTCTAACCATGTCGCGGACCATTTTCTCCTCCTCGGTGAGGAGGGCATCGATATCGTAGAAGTCCAATGCCTCGTATGCCATGTCTGACCTATCGCGACCGCGCAGCGCAAATGAACGTTGCCAACTAGCGCCCCCTCTTTTTACGCGACTCGCGTTTAGCAATCCTCTTCTCATCTGCTGTACCAAATCTCTGTGTGAACCAGTTTTGTAACCTCGGAGAGAAACTCAATACCACACTAAGAATCACCAACAGGGTAGCAACTGGGATTGCAATCAGAATCCATGCGCCTAGAATACCGCCAGGAACAGTTTCAGAGGGAGGGTGGAATTGAATCAAAGTCCCTCTGTCAGTCAGAATCCATCCACTGTCTCTATCCGTCGCCCATGAAGATACAATCCTCTGCCCCGCTATGTTCGCATCGAAATCCTCAACATCAGAGTTCTCTAACCATGGAAATGTTGCATTATCGCTTAGATCGTGCTCGAACATTGAGAATGGAGCCGCCGCAATAATCGATCTATCTCCCCACTGCCCCGAAACTCCAGTGAATGTCCCCTCAATCTCGGTGATCTGACTAATCCCCAAGTCTGACCACCATGGTATATCGGAATTCAACAGGATAGTCCCAATATTACGATCATCAGAAATCGCTACACATCTCCCAGCATCAACAGGAGGGCAATACACATCCTGCCAAGGATAACCAGTTCCTCCAATCCAGTGGATTTCATGATCCCTGTCAATCACTCCAATTCCATCTACAATGCTAGTAACTACACATAACATATGGGCAGTATGGCAGTCAATCGCTGTGATATCACTACTCCCGCGTCCCGCAATTGGGTGGACTTCTGCACCTCCATCCGCTGCAGCCCTCATCCTCCACAACCAACCTTCTTGGCCACCAATATAGGCCCAAGAACCACCAGGATTCCAAGCCACAGAGAATAAGTCAACATTCCCGAAGTCGAGGTCTCCTCCGGCATCAGTAATCGAGTGGTCACTGATGGCATATCTCAGAACCTCTCCATTGTCGCCGACAATGAGAGCAGTCTGGCCACCAGGGTGGAAATCGCCCGCATGCAAGTCGATATCATCGTTCCAAACTAACTCAATTCTTTCGCTTGGATTTGATGAGTCAAGCAGTTCGAGGTATGTATCGGCCCCATAGACGATAACCTTCTCTCCCGATGGATCGATAACAGCCCCTTCGATACCGAGATCCTCTTCGGCTAAACTGATTACTTTGTCAAGTACAACTGCCGATTCTGCTTGTACATGCGGCGCCAGCATCAGAGATACCAGAAGGACCGACAATACCCTTGGCGCACAGAGGTCCATGTGCCTCGGACGGGCAACTTCTGTTTAGCCAGTTCGACGAACCCCGGGCCTTGAATGGCAACAGCATTCAAGAAGTGACGAGCCAGCGCCGAGCCATGGAGAGATTCGATGTCAAGAGAGGACTAGTGAAGCAGGTTTCGGAGAATGGAGGACTATCGGCACTAGCCAGCGAATATTTCGACCAAGTCAATGACAATGGAGATAATTCATTCATCGGATCTCATGGAGTGATGACTTCAATCGAGGCAAACTACAACGAGAAAGGCGCACTCATTGTTGATGTCACCAATGTTCCACCAAATTTTGAGGACCCTGAAGCAGTTAAGGCCGCAATGGAAGACAGGAAAAGATGGACAACATTTCTAGATGCAGCTACTGGGTACAATTCCAAGCAGAGAGGAGACAAGGCAAAGGAATGGGCCAAGAAGGCTAGTAAGGCTAAATCGGGGATTTCGGCGGCCCGCCATTTCATGTCAATGTCTGAAAACATATCAGAAGACCTAGTTTCTCAGGCAGAATCTATGATTACTGAGATTGAGGAAGCCCTTGAGCAGGGAGACAATACCAAGGCTGCCGGTAGGGCCGAGAAGTTAGCGAAATTGCTTGATTGAGGTTAGTATGGAACAGAATGACCCAATGGCGTCACTGAACTCTGATGACCGGGCACGCATCGACAGGATGTTCGCCGGCTGTGAAGAAGTAATTGGTGTTGAGCATGTTGCCTCTGCCATTTCTACCGGGACAACCCACTCTGGAGATGGTCAGTTAGTCGCATACATCGGACTCGAGCCCAGCGGCAAGGCACATGTGGCATATGTTCTGTTGGCTGACACAATTCGTGATATGCTTGACGAGGGCGTCAATGTGATAATCCTCTTGGCTGACTGGCACGCTTGGGTGAACGATAAGTTCGGCCGCGATATGGATAAAATCAAGATTGCAGCTGATTATCTTGCTGAGACATTCAGAGGACTTCTCGGCAATCCTCCTGAGGGGGACGGCCCAGGGGAGTTGAGATTCCTAAGGGCATCAGAGATAATGGATTCAGGAAAATATTGGGAGAGGGTTTTGAGATGTTCCAAGAACATGAGCCTATCTAGAGTCAGACGAACCTTCAGTATCATGGGGCGCGACGAAGACTCCTCTGATCACGATCTAGCAGCTTTCTACTACCCTGCTCTACAAGCGGCTGATATCTTTGAGTTGCAAGTAGACATCGCATTCGGCGGAATGGACCAACGCAAGGCTCACATGTACATGAGAGAGGTTGCAGACAAGTATGATTGGACCAAGGCGACTTGCATCCACACTCCAATGATGTCAGGACTAAAAGGCCCAGGGGGCAGGATGGAATCTTTCGACCATAAGATGTCGAAGTCTGATCCCGGTAATGCAATTCTGCTGGATGACGATAGAGACTCACTAAGAAAGAAAATGCGCGGAGCTTTCCTTGAAGTCGGTAATCCTAATTCTCCTGTGTTTGAGATAGCCCGCCTAATTATCATGCCCAGACAAGGCTCGATTACAGTGACTCCAGATCCAAAGTACGGAAAACAATCGAGTTGGGAAGATTTGGATTCTTTCATTTCAGCGGTATCGGACGGTTCAATTCATCCTCTCGATGCGAAAATGGCAGTAGCAGATGCATTAGCAGATGTCATGGAGCCGCTAGTACAACATTTTGCCACCAAAGCGGACTTAGTTTCCGCAATAGAAGAACTCACTGGCTCGCAGTGATGCGCTTACTACTGGATATCCAAGATATCTTCACAGGGAGAGGACTCATAACCCGTCCCCTACCGGCGAGGCCCGAGGTTTTACTATGCCAGACGTAGGCATTGACGACATTTCCATCCATTTCCCTAGGTTATACTTTGATATGGAAGACTTTGCCAAATTGCGAGGTGCAGACTTTGGAAAGTTGAATCGAGGCCTAGGACTTGCAGCAATGGCGATTCCAGATGTTCACGAAGATACCGCCACGATGGGGGCCAATGCAGTACGAAGACTGATTGATAGAAACGGTATTGATCCGGCAACAATCGGTAGAATCTATCTTGGGACAGAATCAGCACTTGACGGCTCCAAACCAACAGCCACCTACATCATGGACATGCTAGAACAGAGATATTCTCCTATTCATGGCAAGGATTGCTTCCGAAACTGCGATGTTGTTGATTTGACATTCGCATGCATCGGTGCTGTGGACGCCATGCACAATACTCTCGATTGGGTTGCTCGTGGCGGAGAAGAGAAGGACAGAATTGGAATTGTAGTATTCGCTGACAATGCCAAGTATGACATCGGCTCAACTGGAGAGTACACTCAGGGCGCTGGAGGGGGCGCCATTCTGATTCGTCACAATCCACGACTTCTGGTGATTCCTGATATCTGGGGAGTCTCGACCATGCCAGTCCATGACTTCTTCAAGCCAAGAAGGGAAGTAGATACTAGGACAATTGTCGAAAATGTACTCGATTTAGCCAGAGAGAGCGGCGAGAAGGTAAAGGAAGGCCTCGCTGAGCGTATTCTCAAGCATATACCAAGCTCTTCCAAGAAGGACGATGTGATGTTTGAAAGTCCCAAACTAAAGATCCACAAGGACACCCCCGTATTCGATGGCCAATTCTCCAACAGATGCTACTCAGAATCCGTCAAGCAGGCTTTCATCAACTTCAGAGAGAAGGCTATCAGAGAGGGAAGGTATGACCCCGAAGCGGATGAGATTCTTACAAATCAGTGGAGCAGAATAATCGTACACCTTCCTTATGCATTCCAAGGTAAGAGAATGTTTCCCGATGTATTCAGGCATGACAGAAGACACCTTCCAATGTGGGCCGAGATTGTCGAAGAGATTGGGCCAGAGCCTATGCCCGAAGATTTCCCCGACACGCCAGAGGGAATCGAAGAGTTTGAGAAATCCAATGACAGATATCGCAGACTCATCTCTAAGACTGAGGAATTCAAGACATTCGTAGACCAGAGAATCGAGAAGACTACTAGGGCATCCAGTTTGATTGGAAATCAGTACACTGGGTCTATCTTCCTAGCATTGATGTCCGCCATGGAATCTGACTATATCGATAATATCGATATGTCCGGTGAGAGAGTAGGCCTGTGTGGTTACGGTTCCGGCGCCAAGGCCAAGGTATTCGAGGGAGTAATCCAGGATGAATGGCGAGAGATTACATCTCGATTCCATCTATTTGAGAGATTATCCAATCGCCATCCAATCAATAAGACAGTCTATGAGGCTCTGCACAGAGGCTCAAGAAAGAGATCTGTGGTCAGTCCGGATGGCGAGTTTGCACTTGTTGGGATCGGTGGAGAAGGGAATCTAGAGGGCCAGAGAGAGTATCGCTGGGTGGAGTGACTAATCTAGAATCTCAGATAGCACTTCTAGGAACCTATCTACTTCTTCGGCGGTGTTGTAATGGAGCAATCCGACTCTGAGTGCGCCCTCCGGCTCAAGCCCTAAGGACTCAGAAAGCTCCAACGCGTAAAAATTCCCTGCCCAAGCAAATATTCCATTCTCTGCAAGAGCTGAGCCTATCTCTTCAGCAGACATAGAATGGTGGGTAAACGAGACGGTTGGAGCCCTGTGACGCTTCTTCGAAGAGTCGGTGATGCCCCAAATTTTGACTCCTATTTCCTTGAGGCCAGAAATCATCTTCCAGCACAATTCACTCTCATAATCTTCAATTGCAGTGAATGCAACTCTTAGGGCCTCTCTTCGAGAGATTTCCTTGCCCGTAAGAAATATTCCTAGCCATTCAAGGTGTTCAATTGCAGCTAGAGTTCCGGCCATAGATTCGTGCCCCTGTGTGCCCGTCATCCATCTGAAAGGAACCTCCTCGCTAGAGACTCTTAATTTGGCTACTGGAAGTTCAGCCAACCTGTCGTACCTGCCCCATAGGATTCCCTGATGAGTTCCAAAGAACTTGTATGACGAGCAAGCAAGATAGTCACAATCCAAATTCTTCACATCTATCAGGCCATGTGGGGCGTAATGCACTGCATCTACGAACACCTCTGCTCCGACATTATGCGCCTTTTCACAAATTCCTTTGACATCATTGATTGTTCCAGAGAAGTTTGATGCCGCACCAATTGCAACCAATACTGTGCTTTCGCCAATGCTGGAGTCGATTGTTTCGGCCCTATATGTACAGTCATTAGGGTCGATATCTATCCATCTAATTGACGCACCCGACCATTTCGCTGCAAGAACCCAGGGTCTGACATTCGCATCGTGGTCCGAACGAGTAACCACAATTTCGTCGCCCGGTCCCCAAGTGCGACTCAGAGCGCTAGCGAGTTGAATCGTTAGGCTAGTCATGTTCTGCCCAAATACAATCTCACGATAGTCCTCACAGCCAACTAAGTCTGCGCATGCTCGCATAGTCTCCTCGATTAGGACATCAGTCTCTCTTGATGTTGCGAAGGACATGCCGACATTGGCATTCTGATGCAATAAGTAGTGCTTGACGGCCCGTCCAACCGATTCAGGTGATTGACTACCGCCGGGCCCATCAAAGAAGATAGCACGATTACCATTCACAATTCGATCTAAACCGGGAAATCGAGAACGAATCTCGGCTATTGGATAGTCCACCATTCCATCACTCCGGGGCAATGGAGCGATTGATAACGATCCTTTGCACCTCTTGTGTACCTTCGTAAATCTGAGTAATCTTCGCGTCCCTGAAGAAGCGTTCGACTGGGAAGTCAGTAGTGTACCCATACCCACCAAGAACTTGTACGGCTCTCTCAGCCACCCACATTGCGGTATCGCCCGCAAATAACTTAGCCATACTGGCCTCCATGGTGTGGCGAGGGGCATTATCCTCGTAGTGCCTCTGTTTCGCCCATGCTGCCTTGTAGACCATCAGTCTTGCCGCCTCAGTTCTGGTGGCCATGTCAGCAAGGTAGTTGCCAACACTTTGGTGGTATGCTATCGGCTTGCCGAAAGCTTCCCTCTCATGAGCGTATCCTAGGGCCGATTCGTAAGCCCCCTGAGCGATTCCGAGGGCTTGCGCTGCAATTCCAATCCTAGAATTATCCAAAGCATTCATCGCAATAGGAAATCCCTCGCCAGGAATTCTGAGAACATTCTCTACCGGGACTTTGCAGTCTTCCAACAATAGGGAGCATGTGTCGCTCGAACGAATGCCTAGTTTGTCTTCCTTCTTTCCGACTGAGAAACCTTCGAAACTCTTCTCGACAATGAATGCAGTAGTGCCTCCGTGCCTTTTTTCTCCGAACTCCGGGTGATCCACATCTTTTGCAAACAAAACATAGATGTCTGCACTATCTCCATTAGTAACCCACATCTTCTCGCCATTTAGGACATAGTGAGTTCCATCTTCACTCAGTTTCGCCTTGCAACCTAATGCAGCTGCATCTGTGCCTGCACCGGCCTCAGAAAGAGAATATGCTCCGATTTCATTACCTGCTAGCCTAGACAAGTACAGGCGCCGCTGCTCTTCATTTCCGTGCAATGCAATTGTCTTCGAACATAGACCCACATGAACGCAATACATTACCGAGAAGGACGGATCAACACGAGCCAACTCTTCAACAATTATTGCCTCTGAGACATCATCTACCGGATTTCCTCCATATTCCTCAGGTATGGTAATTCCTTGCAACCCGGTCTGTTCACAGAATAAATTCCACTCCGCGAGTGGGGCCTTCTGATTGCGATCCCTCTCTAGACAAGTAGGTTCCAGTACACTCTCGGCAAAATCACGAACCATATCGCGAATCATCGCCTGTTCCTCGGTCTCTTTGAAGTCCAACTCTCTTCCCCCGGCATTTGAGAGTAGGACTCCATAGTTAATCCCTCGTGGCTGCAAGTGATACTCTCTGGCATCGAATAGTTCAAATTGGAACTGTAGACGCGCGGTTCGGTATCAATGGCAGACGGGGACTACATCGAGTACAGCATAGCTCATGACCGCAAGTACACTCTGGACCATATTTGGGTCCAAGCATTGGACGATAAGGCCGAATCCGTGAAGATCGGAATCAGCGAGTTCGTTCCTGCAGAGTATGGAGAAATTGTCAGAGTGGTTCTGACTAGACCTGAGGATGACAGCGAGTTTGATTCAGACAAGGAGCCTGAGACAAACACTGATGATGATGATGAACCAACCATGATGGGAAGTGGAGACGAGGTTGGTACAGAGGATTTGTTGATGACTCTCACTACAAGTTTTGATGGAGAAATCGAGACTCTGCTAATCAATTCGCCATTTCCTTGTAAAATCCTAGAGCTGAATGGAGAAGTTGAGGATAATCCCGATTTGATTAACGATGATGCCTACGCAGATGGATGGTGTATGATTGTAGAGCCTCTGACAGAATTCGATGAGGACCAATACCTAGACATGCAAGAATACATCGAAATGCTCAACGAATTGCCCTAGGGCCAACTCAGCGAAGGCCAGCCTGTGTGATCGGAATTCTTCCAATCCAATTCCTCTAGTAGGTCCAATACCTCATCTTTGTCAATCAGGTCGTTTTCTACTTGGATTCTATGGAGCATGCCCTTCAGCCTCCCCATCCTGGGACCCGGTTCAAGTCCGGTAAATCGTGAAAGAGTATTCCCATCAACAATGGGCGAGTTTCCAGATCGCAGTGGAGCAAGCTCTGATAATGATCTCTTCAGTAAGTCGACATCCCGGCCAAGTCCCTCGGAATAAAGGATGAATCTATTTTGTCGCAACTCTGGAAGGGCTGCCCTGAATACTCTCATCTCAGAAATTTTTGAGGGAAGGGGGGCATCCCTGGAATCGTGAAGAAAAGAAATCTCACGGAGATCATCCTTTGACAGCTTCAGAGATTCTCTGAGCATTCCAGATAAGTTGCCACCGCTTCTACTATCGCCGCCACACATTATTGCTAAGTTGACCACATAATCGTTGCATAACAATCGATTAGAATCTACTTGCAGTTCTGGAAGAATTTCCCCGATAACTCCGTCATTATGCATAAATGACAAGGCAACAGAGGCATTAGGGGATGCTAGAGTTCTCATCAACTCATAACCAATCCTTTCTTTAGAAACCTGGGAAAGCATACTGATATTTTCTCTGACGGCATCTCTCAGCTCCGAATCCATCGATTTTACTTTCTCCGACGCCAGGAAGCGGTATGCCCGCATCACTCTGAGTCCGTCTTCACTCAATCTCTCGCCGGCATCTCCGACAGATCTCAAAATACCATTCTCTAAATCGGCAACTCCTCCAAATGGGTCAATTGGTTCCCAATTAGAATCATATGCCATGGCGTTGATGGTAAAGTCTCTACGAGAAAGATCTTGCTTGATATTGTCTCCAAACTCCACATTGTCGGGCCTCCTACCGTCTCCATAGCCGCCCTCGCTACGCAGGGTTGTAACTTCCCAGTTTTTTTCTTGTCCTTCGAGTCTGACTACAACGGTGCCGTATTCTGCGCCATACATCAGCGATAGTGGAAACAGTTGCTTGACCTCATTCGGGAGTAAAGTGGTTGCAATGTCCATGTCAGTCTCGGGTTGGCCAGAAAGTGACTCTCTAACCCATCCTCCGACTATCCAAGCCTTGCCCTTAGAACGCAGCCCACGAAGTACCTGCATATCGCCTTCGCTGGCATAATCCGATGGCACTCCCATGACTGGCCGTTGGCGTCATGGTCATGATTCCTTCGGGCGTTAGACATATCTTCGATGAACGGTTCGAGGGCCCATGAAGGTCGAGTTGGTTCCCGTTGAGGCCTTACTTCCTCATGAGGAAGTAGTGGAGCATAGGGTGGATAATCTTGAGAAGATGACTCTGAGATGGAGAGCTTACACCAAACCATTACTGGTCGATAGGAAGACAGGGACAATTCTAGACGGCCACCATAGGACTAGTGTGGCTAAAAGACTCGATCTGATGTGCCTACCTTGTGTACTTGTGGACTATCTCGACGACGATAAGATAACTCTGTCAGTATGGCCAAATTCTGGTAGAGAGAGTCTAGAGAAAGAAGAGGTGGTCGAAGCCGCACTATCTGGTAATCTCTTCGGGCCAAAGACATCTAGACACTTACTCTCTGACCATTTACCGCCTATCTCAGTCCCTTTGGATAGACTCAAGCAACCCGCCATAGAGTAATCAGGGAACTAGGTCTTCGTGTCCGCCAGACATTCCAAACTCATCTTCTCCGGGCGAGCCCGGGGAGGCGATTTCTACCGAGAGAAACTCTCCGAAGATAGGCCACATAGGCTCCAACCAGTCCATTTCCATCAACAATAACTCGATTACAGGATGCTCCATGATTTCATCCTCGGTAGATTCTTCATCTAACTCTGGGAGGCCGAGTGGCAACTCCCGCAGAGAAATGATTAGCCCCTCTATCCTACTTACTGTTTCATCCTCAATTTCAATTATCTCAGAAACAAGACCCAAAATATCCTCCAGATGCTCTGCTAGATTTTGAGGATCGAGTGGCGATCTCTCCGCTTCCTCAAGATCCATGGGTCCAAAGACTACCCCTCCTAAATCGGTGTCGAACCATTCTTCAGACTGAATCTCTCTCTTCAGTAGTCTCTGATGGACTGGACCGCCAAATGGGCCTAGAACAAACCCTCCTTCTCCAACGAGACTCTTGACATCAGGAGGCAATTCTCTGATGGCACCGGTGATTAGAACTCTGTCAACTGGCCGAAACTCATCTCCTACCGATTCAAGGAAATTGATAGGCAGCACTCGTACTTCTCCCATTGACTCAAACAAATCTAGACGCTCACTTGTGTGTCTTCTGACTTCAGTATGCGGCTCAACTACTGTGACTGCCCCCTCCGGACCTAACATGCTATCCAGAAGAGCTGCGATGTAGCCACCTTTGGAACCCAATACAAGCACATGACACCCATCAAGAATCTCAAGGTGATGCAATAGAGTTACTATCATATGAGGGGCAGAGATGGTTTTTGTAGTGCCATTTTCAGTAGATAAGAATGGAATTGGCCTGTCCATCAGGAATGTATTGATATCAAAATCAGTGAAATCCTCGATATTGACCGATTGCATTGCATTCGCGATACTATCGTCAATAGGGACTCCCGATTCTCTAAGCCTTTCCAGCAGGTCAGATATCTCCTCCATGCCACTCCCTTGGCACTCCATCTAGCCGGAGGGGATTTGAACACAACGCCTCTCCGACCCCTTGGGGCCCGTGGTCTAGGGGTTATGACGTCGCTCTTACAAAGCGAAGATCACCGGTTCAATTCCGGTCGGGCCCACCATTACTCGCTACTATTCAACGAGTGAAACTCTCAAGAATGTCGGCTATGGCCGGTAGAATGTGGTAGAAGAGACTGCCGGACTTGCATCTCGGTTTGCTCGTCGATTGCGTAAGCGCGGTTTCACCGTCTCCACGGCCGAGTCATGCACGGGTGGTTTACTCGCTTCATTGATTACAGATATTTCAGGAGCAACTGAGTGGTTCAAGCAAGGATGGGTAGTATATTCCAATGAATCCAAGATGAGAGAACTGGGAGTTGAGAAGACTGCCTTTGAAGAAGGAGAATCCGGAGCAGTTTCTCACGAAGTTGCGGTTCAGATGGCCCGCGGCGCAAGATACCAGTCTAACTCAGATGTTGCTATTTCGATTACTGGGATTGCTGGCCCAGGAGGGGCAACAGAGGGTAAAGAAATCGGAAGAGTGCATGTTGCAGTTGTAACAGAGGATTACTTCCTAGTAAGGAGGATGGACTTCGGAGAAAACGACCGACTAGACAACAAGAGATCCTTCGCAGCCTTTGCTCTGCGACTGGGACTCGAGGCGATGGATAGAATCTCTAGTACGGATGAGGAAGATCAAAGTCAGAATGCAGCAACAGATACTTCGGAATTGGACCCCTCAGAAGAAGAGTGGGAGGGCAGCCTATCTTGGAAAGAAGACAAGAAGACTGTAGCCGAGGAGATATCTTCAGTAGATCTAGCATCACTCACAGATTGGGAAGACTGACTCTCTTCTCAGACCTGTTTTTGGCGATAGCATCATGAGCGTCCTCAGCACTTCGGCTGGACATGGTCGGCGAGAGCTGGGCTGAGCGACAGCGTAAGTTGGCGGCAGCAGGCTTGCTAGTACTCGGAAAAGAAGCGCAAGCGAAAATAGAAAACCTGAGTGAAATTTCCCCTCTGATTGAGGCAGCTCAACGCTCAAATGTCACTTTGCTCAACGAGCAGACCGTAGATCAGATGCTCTCATTGGTCCCAAAGCAGCCGGATTCAGAGAAGACCTCCTCCTCTCCTCCACAGCAGACCACACTGGCAGATCCCGAAAGCGGTTCAGTAATTGGGAGAGTTATCGCACCTGTATCAAATTCAACTTTGAGCCCCCCGATAAGGAGGCATGGGTTAGAGCATTACAGCTTAGATGACTTCCCTATGCTCGCAAGAGATGTCGACTCTCAAATCGAAGTTCACTTCGACATCACAGGAAACTCGACCACGGAGGGCAAGATGGGAGACATGCAGTCCTGTTTTTCCGACAGACTCAGACAGATTCGTCAGATGATGATGACTTCTCATTGTCTGCCACGCAGACCCATTAGCAATACAGAGGCATGGAGAAATCGTCAAAGACATTCCAGTAATGAGTACGAAATCACTCTAGTCGGACTGGTATGTGAGACAAGGTGGGCAAGAGGATCCGGTAATCTCAATTTCATACTTGAGGATGAGACTATGCAAATCAGATGTTCACTGAGGACTCCCTCGGGTGCCTCCCCTCTCCACCCTGCAATTGATGGATTGATGGATGACGATGTAGTTGGAGTAAGTGGATACTTCATAATCGGTGAAGGCAACCCTCTATTCATTGTAAGCGATATCCATATGCCTCCGATGGGGAGGCACACGAAGGCCGCTGCAAGTGCTGATGAGGCAGTTTCAGCAGCCTTCCTATCGGATGTCCATGTTGGTAGCAAGACCTTCTTGGCCCCTCAGTGGGAGAAGATGGTGGAGTGGTTCAAGACCGACCCACTTGCTAAGACAATCAAGTACTTCGTAATCAATGGAGACGGAGTTGATGGCGTTGGTATCTATCCAGGGCAGGAACGCCATCTTGCCATTACCGACTTATTCCAGCAGTACGGAGAACTAGCCCGGTTACTCGAGAGCCTACCCGATTGGGTGGACCTGATTATTCTACCTGGCAACCACGATGCAGTGCGTCCAGCCGAACCTCAACCCGCCCTAGATCCTGAAGTTCAGCAAGATTATTCCGATGCGGTTTTCGTCGGCAACCCTTGTGATTTCAGTTTAAATGGAGTCAGAGTATTGTCGTATCACGGCAAGAGTATCGATGATTTCGTTGCAACTCTTCGGTCGGTTACTTATGCCTCACCAGAACTGGCTATGAGGGCAATGCTGGAGCGTAGGCACCTAGCACCCTCATGGGGTGGAAAGACTCCCCTCTCTCCTGAGCCAGAGGACAGGCTCGTAATTTCGCATGTACCAGACATCTTCGTGACAGGTCATGTACACGGACACTATGTTGGCAACCACAAAGGAGTGACAATGGTCCACAGTTCAACTTGGCAAGATCAGACCGACTACCAGCGCATGCTTGGATTCCAACCAAAGCCATGCATCTTGACCGTGGTCAATCTGCACACCCATGCCACAGCGTCAATTCCCTTCGCCTGAATGAATAAACGATTCACCTTCGAAGATATGCTCCCAAATATCTCTCAAATCCTTGCTATTCACTACCGGGACTCCTGCATCTTCAAACGCATCACTTGCTCTCTGTCTGGCGGGATTGAATCCGATGAACTTAGAACCGGGAATCATCATTGATAGATCGGTACTAGAATCTCCTACAGAGATGATACTTTCAGGTTCCAACTCCTTGATTCTTGACAACTTCTCTACCATGATTCCTTTGTCATGTGAGTAAACTCTAGTTGGAGAAGGCCCATTCAACCACCCCTCATCATCCCAGTCAAAACCGTTAGCAGCCCAGTCATCAACGCTGAGCATATTGGCGATGACGCCAACGAAGATGTCAACTCCTGCAGATACTATTGCAACGAATATGCCTCTACGACTCAATTCCTCAACAACATCTCGCGCACCTTTCATCAGACCGATTCCAGAGTAGCAGCGCATGATATCATCGCGATGAATACGTGGTTGGACTTCTGTCCATAGTCTGATATCATCGGCCATGAATTCATCATCAGTGATTTCTCCATTGAGAAATTTCTCAAGCATTACGAGATTCTCCGTGCCGAAATAATCGTGAATGTTCTGCCACGACGAGCCATTGTCTGTGAGGACTCCATCACAATCGAACACCACAGCCCTAACACCGACCATACTTCGACGCGGAGCATTAGAGGTATAGTTTCTACGAGTCAGAGGTTTATGGCCGAGGATTGACTGCGAATACCATGGCCGAACAGGGCAAGGCTGTAAAAGTCAAGATGCTACTATTTGGGCCTCTGGCCGAGAGTATGGGGCAAAGAGAGATTGAGGTGGCCTTGGAGATGGGCACTACTGCCCAGCAACTCATCGAGAGATTCGATTTGACCGGACATCTCAATTCGGGCCTCAGAGTGGCAATTGATGGCCAGATCGGAGCACCACTAGACACTCCCTTGGCAGATTCTTCCGAAGTTGCTCTACTCCCTCCTGTTTCGGGTGGATGAGACATTTCTCAGCCGAAGCATTTGAACGATGAAACCCTCGCCTAGAGCCGATAACATGGCCATAGGCAGCACGGAAATCGCAATCTTAGTTGGTGTATTCGTACTTCTATTTGGGTCCAAGCGTATACCTGACCTTGCTAGGGCCCTAGGATTGGCTAAGGGAGAATATCAGAAGGCAGTAAGTGAGGTTGCAAATCCTTCAAACGCAGAGCAAGATTTGGACAGAGGCGGAATCACAGAAGAAGTCGCCGCCGAAGAAAAGTAATCATCTCCTGCGCCTTAGTGCAAGCTCAGAACCACATTCTCTACAATTCCCGAGATTCCTGTCTGGCGATGGTGTGTCAGGTGTGTTTACAATCAACCCACAGCCAGAGCACCTCAACTCCCATGACCACATCGAGCGAATTCCCTCGGTGGTGACCGACGACCACGCGACCCCGCCTAATTCGCAAATGTTCTGTAGTCTGTAATCGTCTGTGACCAGTGTGGCACCCATTTCTATAGCTAGGGCCAGAAGCTCGAAATCAACTGCCGATAGGCCCGCCATATCTCCAGTAGTTATGGCCAGATCTCTGGCCCTATCTAATGCATCATCACTAGGGAGTTCCCAGATTAGATTAGCCGCGTCCAAAGCCAACTCCCTATCTGGAGATATACGGACCAATTCTGCCCTCTGCCCTGGGACAACAAGAGACCCACTCATCCTCTCTACTGGCCATGCCAGAAGAGCCGCGGTGTCCAGTACCTCGCCAGAAGCCATACTCTCGCGCCCGCTAACAGTGATATAGGGTCGTCTACGACTTCCTAGGCTGCCGTGGAAAAGTAATGTATATCCCGAATAGAGATGAGCCGAGGGCGTGCTCGAGGACATCACGGATTCCATAATCGACTGGGCTGATGGATTTGGCCTCCTTGGTCTAGCCATTGTCTCGTCCACCGAAGCAGCGTTCCAACCGGCTCCCCCTGACTTACTAGTACTGCCCATGGTCTTGGGCGCAGACAGCTCAATGGAGATACTGGCAATCGTGCTAGTGGCTACTATCTCAAGTGTCATTGGAGCAATTGGAGGATATGGTATAGGAGCATATGCTGGGAGGCCACTGCTCGAGAGATTTGCCAATGAGAACACTGTTAACAGACTTGAGAATCTTACAATCCGCTACGGCTCAGCAGGAATCTTCGTTGCAGCAGTCTCTCCTATTCCATACAAAGCACTAGCTTGGGCCGCAGGGGCGGGCCGAATGGACTTGCGTCTATTCATCATCGCAGGATTATTTGGAAGAGGATTAAGATTCGGACTTGCAGGACTAGTTTTGGGAATTTGGGGGGATGAATTCCTCTCACTGATGCAAGATCCAATGGCGTGGCTAATTGGCAGTGCAGCCTGTCTAGCACTGTTTATACCTCTGGCCAAATGGTGGTCTGGATTATCTGAATCAGTGGATGCCTCAAACAACTCAGTTTGACGAATTGTTATGGGGGGGACGCCAGTCGCCAGCCTACCGCTTGTGTGGTGTAGTTCGGTCCATCATGCCGCCCTTTCGAGGCGGCGACCCGGGTTCAAATCCCGGCACGAGCACCA
>DAON01000009.1 GCA_002501885.1 Euryarchaeota archaeon UBA220
CCGGGAGGGATGTTCTGCTGGACAGACCTACGAGATGCCGATACTATGGAATCGCTACCCGGCCTGTTTGAATCGAAGGGCTTTGAGATAGTCGAGTCGGCCGATGTCGTACAGGAAGTAATCACGGCCCTAGATGAAATCAACGAGCAGAAGATGAAAGCAATTGAGGACAATGTGCCCAAGTCTGTAAGGAGGAGTTTCGAGACCTTTGCGGGACTGAAAGGAACTCCAGTCTACGAGGGCTTCGTGAGCGGTTCTATGTCCTACCACAGGTATCTGATGCGAAAACCGTAATCAGTATTGCTCGAGTACCAACTCAGTTTGAGTCGAGCTAATCTCTCCTGGCGCCGCCAGCCACATCTCATCAAGCAGTCCGCGTAGTGCCACCGTGTCATCGACATGGACGACAGCCACCAGATCTGCATCCCCACTGACCTCGTAAACACACTCGACACCCGACCATGCTGAGAACTCCCCGGCAAGTGTCCCAATCTCAGTTCCAGGCCCAATCTTTAGTCGTACCAAAGCGGTAAGTCCGATACCCGCCTCTCTGATTGTATAACCTCGGACGACCCCTTCGTCCTCCATCCTGCGCATGCGTGTTCTGACCGTTCGTTCGGTCACACCAACCTGCTTTGCAATATCGACGAAAGGCGCTCTCGCTGAGTCACGCAATACTCCTAGAATAGCTCTGTCAAGACTGTCTACTTCAACCATGAATTGCGCCGAAAATAGACCCTTATTTGTAGTTTGAGTGCTAGATGTGTGAAAACCGACTCACAGATTTTTCCGGAATCTGTAGTATATTTCTACACAACACGAAAGTTGCGTTCAAATGGGACGGCGTAAATCCGTATACGATGTCGGGCGAGGAGACGACGAGTCAACTCCGTGTGCAGGAATACCTAGACGATGTCTCAGAGCTCGACATTCCATCAACTCAGACACAGTGGTACAATGTCGATGTCGCATCACTATTGACCGCTACCAAGATACTCGGGCATGAGGTTGATGCAACTACGGGAGACTCACTTCTATTCCTAGAGAAGAGTGCTATGTTGTGCTCTCCCTCCAATGGCAAGATGCAACACTTCCCCAAGCACCTTCTTCACTGCTTTGTGGATGATAACCGCGAGAAATGCAGCGAGCATGATGGTGTATTGTTCCGTGCCGAATTATTCTCGATCTCTCCCACCGAGGAGCAACTTTGCTGGGAGCACAACTGCCGCTCTGAGATGGAAGTACCAGAGGTTCAGAGCCGCGTTGCGTGTTGGTTGAATTGGCTCAACTCTTGATTTATCACCATCGCAACCTTGAGAGGCAGAAGACAGGTCGCCGAATCAATGAGTGGCGCTATCAGCGACCTCTCCGCCCGAGCCATTCTAGACTCTCGAGGAAATCCTACAGTAGAAGTCGATTGCTATGTAGATGGACAATTGCAGGGACGCGCAGCGGTTCCGTCGGGTGCCAGTACTGGCAGTTACGAGGCGATTGAACTACGAGATGGCGGTGATCTGTGGGTAGGTAAAGGGGTCACTTCTGCAGTTGCAAATGTAAACGGCGAGATTCGCGATGCATTGATTGGAATGGATGTTACAGATCAGGAAAGCATCGATGCTGTACTCATCTCACTTGATGGAACAGAGAATAAGGCTAGACTGGGCGCCAATGCAATGCTAGGAGTTTCCATGGCTTGTCTAAGAGCAGCCTCACCCAGAGCACTCTGGGAACATATAGCAGGCGATGGACAAAGCAGCATCCCTGTGCCACAAATGAATATTCTCAATGGTGGTGCTCATGCAGCTTCAAATGTAGATATTCAGGAGTTCATGGTAGTACCACACGGATTCAATTCATTCTCCGATGCACTGCGTGCGGGTGTAGAAATCTACCATTCACTCAAGTCGGTACTCAAGGAAGAAGGACTACTTGGAGGAATAGGGGACGAAGGAGGGTTTGCTCCAAATCTTCCTCGCAATGAGGACGGGCTCAGACTTGTGCTAAGTGCTATCAGTGGGGCAGGATACACTCCCGGAGAACAAGTCTCAATCGCACTAGACTGCGCAGCTCAGGAGTTCTGTCACGACGATGGCTACCATATCGACGGAGGAGTTCTGTCAGGTTCTGAACTCGGTCAATTATACTCGTCTTGGCTTGACAACTATCCGATTGTCTCTCTTGAGGATGCCTTTGGAGAGGATGACTGGGGGGCCTGGTCAGAGTTCACTACCCGGGAAGGCCACAGGGTGCAAGTGGTAGGTGACGATTTGTATGTGACCAATCCAACCAGACTATCGAAGGGAATAGCAGAGGGTGCCAGCAATGCAATTCTCATCAAGCTCAATCAGATTGGTACAGTGAGCGAAACGATGCGAGTAATCGAGATGGCTCGCTCTGCAGGTTTTTCCACCATCATCAGCCACCGATCTGGAGAGACCGCTGATCATATGATTTCAGATCTAGCAGTAGGGACCAATGCAGGCCAAATCAAGACAGGTGCTCCAGCGAGGAGTGACCGCACTGCCAAGTACAACCAACTGATTAGAATCAGCGAGCAGTGTGATAATTACGCTAGCCTATTCTAGAGCCGCCAATAATAGTGGCAATACGATAGTTGCATCAGACTCGATAACAAATCGAGGTGTATCTTCTGAAATCTTCCCCCAACTTATCTTCTCATTAGGGGGCGCTCCTGAGTATCCTCCATACGAGGGCCTAGACTCAGAAATCTGTGCGAACCAAGCCCATAGCGACACATCCACCTTGGCATCCTGTCTCAACATCGGAACCACAGAGATTGCAAAGTCGCCCGCAATTCCTCCTCCGACCTGTAACATACCTGTGGGCGAATCATCCTCCCTATACCAATCCGCAAGTGCCTGCATAGCCTCCAGTCCTCCCTTGACAATACTCGGGCCTTTCAGCGAACAGTCGAGTACTCTAGCAGCGAGAATATTCCCTAGTGTACTGTCCTCCCAGCCGGGGGTGAAGATTGGCAGGTTTGCATCGGCTGCAGCCATCAGCCAGGAATGCTCAGGATCACCATCAAACTTCAAATCACCATGCAACAGCAAGTCGTAAAGAAACTCGTGAGGGAATCTACTGTCTCCAGCAGCTTCTGCATCTTCCCATAGAGCCATCAGTGGCCCCTCGACCGCTCTAATTGCCTCATTCTCAGGAATGGCTACATCGGTGACACGATTCATTCCGCGCTCAAGTAGACCCGTCTCATCCTGAGCAGTCAATTCCCTCCAGTCATCTATGCTCTCGTAACTCGAGCGGGCTAACAATCCAAACAAATCCTCCTCTAGATTAGCCCCAGTACAACAAATTGCATGTACTCTTTGAGCCTTAATCGCAGGTGCCAATGTCCTACCAATCTCAGCAGTCGACATCGCACCGGCAAGAGTCACCATTAGTCGACCGTCTTTTTCCAGGAAAGAGCGCAGAGATGATGCACAGTCAGCGAGCACTCCAGAATTGAAGTGGCGATAGTTATTCTCGATAAAGTCACGAACAGACAAAAATACACCTCAGAATCTGTCAAGCATTTTTCTTCCCGTCAACTCGATTCCGGGTACGGCTTCAGCCACCTCACGATGAATATCATCTGCGAGTGCAACAGGATCACTATCTCCGCAGGTGAAGATATCAATTGCTAGTAGACCACTCTCAGAGTAGCAGTGTGCGCTGACATGACTCTCATCGATTAGCACAACAGCAGCGAACCCTGGCGGACTCTCAGTTCCATCGAATTGTTCCACATGGGAGTGGACTTCTCTAACACCAGCCCTCTGAACACTGCTCCTCAGTAATTGCAGCATCCAATCACCATCTCCTTCGACGGGAGGAGTGTATCCGATGTAGTCGAGGACAACATGACCACCACGTGCTTCGGTGCCGCTCATATGGTGACCTCGTTGATTTGCCGATTTCAAGGTGACTAATCAAGTAGCCAAGCCTTCAGCCTACGCAAACCCTCGTGAATGGCCTCTTCGTCAGCAGCATATGATATGCGCACGAAACCATCACCACCAGTAATCAGTGATGCCGGAATGAGTTGAACTCCGGCTTCCAAAGCTCCATCTGCGAACTCGATATCAGTCATCCCTGTCCCTGTGACATCGACGAATACATAGAACGCACCCTCAGGCTCGACAACCCTCAGACCAGGAATCTCAGATAGACCATCTGTCATTATCTCACGGCGCTTGACATACTCACTGTTGAACATCTCAACAGAGTCATCGCAATCTAGAGCGACTGCAGCTGCTCTCATCAAGAAAGTAGGCACATGAGAGGCAGAGTTGGCCTGACTCTTGACTCCGGATTTCATTGCATCTGAGGGCCCGGTTAGGAACCCAAGTCGCATACCAGTCATAGCCCATGACTTAGACCAACCATTGACGATGAGTGTCCTGTCTTCGCCCCCCGGCAGTGCGTAAGGAGAGACATGAGGGTAATCCATCCAGACCAACCTCGCATAGATCTCGTCTGAGACGATCCATAGGTCGTGCTCCACTGCTATGTCGACAATCTCCTGCAACTCTTCAGGAGTGAACACAGCACCAGTGGGGTTGCATGGTGAGTTGATGAGAATCATTCGAGTCTTATCGGTTATCGCTCCTCTAATCGCATCCATATCTGGATGGAAGTTATCTCGATGTACTGGCACATTAACTGGAACCGCACCAATCAGTTTGAGCATGGGCTCATAGGAAGCCCAAGCGGGAGCTAGCAGAATTGCCTCATCCCCAGGCATGGTTGTCATCAAGAAGGAGTAGAGGAGAGCCTGCTTGGCCCCTGGAGTAATCAC
>DAON01000013.1:0-153 GCA_002501885.1 Euryarchaeota archaeon UBA220
GAAAATTAGGATGAACATTGCTGGTGACATCCAAGCCAACCACATGGGGACAAGTGAACCCATCGTACCTTCGCCAGGTATGATTAGCGGACTGAACAAAGGACTCAGAACATGGCTACCTTGACTCTCAATTGCCATAGTTTGGTGGCCAGC
>DAON01000013.1:486-666 GCA_002501885.1 Euryarchaeota archaeon UBA220
CTTCTGCCAAATTCTTCAAAGTACCAGAAGTCCGACTCCATCATTCCACGCCATGTAGCATAGACTACCATGAATCCTAGATATGCCACCATGGCAGTAGGTCCCTTCCACCAAGCATCTACCCTGTCGGTGGCAGCGAAACCCTTCTTCATCGGCAGCGGGAGTTTGATGCCCTCAGTC
>DAON01000013.1:997-1287 GCA_002501885.1 Euryarchaeota archaeon UBA220
CCGCATCCCCGATGCTCAACGGCATCGTTCTACTTTCATAAGGGATTGCATGAGTCCCTATGGGACTCAGGTGCAGGTGTAAGGTTGAAGGCACACCGACCCATTCGAAGTTCATGGTCGGAGATATCGAATCCTCAATCTGCTACAACTGCGGTCATATGCCCGGAGCATGGCTACCAGGGCTACCTTGCCCAGAGTGTGGTGAGATGCTAATCTAAGCCAATCCTGCGTAGTCAGCATCGGCCTCTTCCATCTCAATTTCATCGACATCCATCTGAGCAAGTTGTAAC
>DAON01000013.1:1592-11830 GCA_002501885.1 Euryarchaeota archaeon UBA220
ATCCATCTGAGCAAGTTGTAACTTGCCAGATAGCTCGTCGTTTACTGCGTGCCAATATGAGTAAGCCTCAATGACCCAGATTCCAGACTCGCGAGTTCCGTTACCACTTCCCTTGACGCCACCGAATGGAAGATGAGCCTCAGCCCCTGTGGTTGAGTTGTTAATTCCAGTCATTCCGGCCTTGATTCCAGTCTTGTAGCGGTAAGCCTCTAACCTGTCATTAGTGTAAATCGCCGATGAGAGTCCATATGGTGAAGCATTGGCTAGGTGTAGAGCATGGTCGAAGTCACGAGCCTTGACTATGGTAACGACAGGGCCAAAAATCTCCTCATGGAAGCATTCCATATCTTCAGTTACATCAGAATAGACATGTGGCCACATGTAGACACCCTCGCTGGCATCTCCATGGAAATTGTCAGGTTTGTTGTTATTCGTTATACGCCCCTCGCCCCAGATCTTCGTTGCTCCGCTGGCCTCGCACATATCGATTCCCTTGAGGAAGTCAACAGCATACTTCTCCGACAGCATTGAGCCATACAGAACTCCATCGTGCCGCATTGAGTCTCCTACTACTGTCGACTTTACCTTCTCCATGAATCGCTCTAAGAATTCGTCGTATATGTCCTCGTGGACAATCAGGTTACCGAGACTCGTACAGCGCTGTCCGGCAGTTCCAAAACCTGCCCAGTATGCTCCCTCGACTGCGTTTTCCATGTTGGCTGAAGGCATAATGACTAGTGGGTTCTTACCGCCCAACTCGAGTGAGGCACTCACCAGATTTCGACCACAGGTTTCACCAATCATCTTTCCAACAGAAGTACTGCCAGTAAATGAGATTTTGTCGACCATACCAAGATCGGCTGAATCAACTAGATCCTGTCCAGCTCCGCTACCCTTGCCGTGGATCAGATTTATGACGCCGTCAGGCAGTCCTGCCTCATGCATAACGCGTGCTAGAGCGAATGAAAGCAAAGGAGAGTCCTGCGGAGACTTCCACACGCATGTATTGCCACACATTATGGCTGGAATCATCTTCCAGAAAGGAACCGCAGAGGGGAAGTTGCAAGCATTGATGATACCACAAACCCCCAAAGGTCTGCGATAGGTGAAGAGCTCCTTATCGGGCAACTCTGAGTTTACAGTTTGCCCATACAAACGCCGACCTTCTGACTGGAAGAACAAGCAAGTGTCGATAGCTTCCTGAATCTCACCACCGCATTCTTTCAGTGTCTTTCCTATTTCGCGTGCTTGGAGTCGCACGAGATCATCCTTATGCTCCATTAGCAAGCGCCCCATGTTCCCTATTACTTGCCCGCGTGTGGGTGCAGGAGTTGCAGACCAACCTGGGAAGGCTGCACGGGCGGCGGCAAGCGCTTCGTGAACATCAGATTTGGTAGATAGCGGAAATTCACCTAGACAATCTTCCAGCCATGCAGGGTTGGTACTCTCGTATGTCGCACCATCACTGGAAAGAGTCAGATTGCCATTGATAATATTGTATCCGCGAACCTTTGGCGATCCATTTGGGTTGTTTGCTTCCATGTATTCGAAGCCGGTCTCTAGAACGTGTGTCATGGTCCGCCGAATGGCCATCTAGCAATGAATCCTACTCATCCGCTCTCATCGTTCTGATAACCGTTTCAACCTCCGGGACATCTCCAGATTGGTAGGTTTAACTAGCCTGAGAGCACAAGGACATCCGTTAGGGGGCGTAGAAGTGTCTGATGAAACGAATGAATCTCTCACATTAAGGGTGGCTAAAGCCATACCAAGTGATGTAGGCCACGGGCGCGCTCGCGTACCATTTGACAACGAATTGAATCTAAAGCCAGGCGACATTGTAGAAATCGCTGGTGAGCAGAGAACTGCGGCTATTGTTTGGCGCTGCAGGCCTGAGGATGCAAATCTCGGCGTAATCCGCATAGATGGAATAATCCGTAAGAATGCCGGAGTAAGCCTTGGTGATCGAGTCACCATAACCAAGGTGGAGACCCAACCTTGTCAGAGACTCGTGCTTAGTCCCGTGATGGCTAAGCAGCAGAAGGTCAGATTCGGACCTGGGATTGAGGGATTCGCTCGACGCGGCTTGAACAAGCGCCCTGTCGTCGCCGGAGATCGCATATTCATCCCGGGGATGACACTCTTCGCAGAAGCACTTCCATTCGCAATAGTCTCCACTAGTCCCAAGGGCATAGTCCAGGTTCTACCAGATACTGAGATTGTGATTAAGGAGGAGGCTGTAGATGAAGAGGAATCCGGCCAGGTCCAGACAATTTCCTATGAGGACATTGGAGGAATAGGGGAACAACTTCAGAAAGTCAGAGAGATGATTGAGCTTCCACTCAAACACCCAATTCTATTCAGACGCCTAGGAATTGACCCTCCAAGAGGAGTTCTGCTACACGGTCCACCCGGTACAGGAAAGACTCTGATCGCGAAGGCAGTTGCTTCAGAGACCAACGCCCACTTTACCTCCATTAATGGTCCAGAAATTATCTCGAAGTATTACGGAGAGAGTGAAAAACAACTTAGAGAAATCTTCGACGAGGCTGCAGCTAATACTCCTGCAATCATCTTTATCGACGAGCTCGATAGCATAGCGCCGAAAAGAGAGGATGTTTCTGGAGAAGTCGAGCGCCGAGTTGTTGCTCAATTACTCACTCTTCTAGATGGAATGCAGGGCCGCGATAATGTGGTTGTAATTGGAGCCACCAATCGAAGAGACGCAATTGACCCTGCTCTACGCAGACCGGGACGCTTTGACAGAGAGTTAGAGATTGGAGTCCCAGACAAGAACGGCCGTAAGGAAATCATCGATATCCATACTCGCGGTATGCCGATTAGTGATGATTTCGACATTGACTGGTTGCTGGATAACTCGTATGGCTTCGTCGGTGCCGATATATCTGCTCTGGTTAGAGAATCGGCGATGAAGGCACTGCGAAGATACCTGCCAGAAATAGATCTCGATGAGGAACAGATTCCTCCTGAAGTTCTCGAGAAGATGGAAGTCAGGATGTCTGACTTTAGACAGGCAATCAAGGAAATCGAACCAAGTGCTCTGCGTGAAATTTACCTTGAGGTGCCTGAAGTCTCGTGGGATCAAGTTGGGGGCCTCGACGAGGTTAAGGAGAGACTCAAGGAAAGTATCGAGTGGCCTCTCACGAAGCCGGATGTTTTCGAACACTTCGGAATCAAACCTCCTCGTGGAATTGTACTGTTCGGAGCACCTGGAACCGGTAAGACTCTGATAGCCAAGGCGATTGCCAATGAGGCCAAGGCCAACTTCATCACTATCAAGGGACCTGAACTCATTTCCAAGTGGGTTGGAGAATCTGAGAAGGCAGTTCGTGAAGTCTTCAAGAAGGCCAAGCAATCGAGTCCTTCGATTGTTTTCCTAGACGAATTTGAGAGTATCGCAGGCATGCGAAGAGCGACTGATGGTGCTGGCTCTGATGTCATGAATCGAGTCGTTAACCAGTTGCTAAGCAGTATGGATGGAGTTGAGAGTATGGAGGGCGTGATTGTTGTCGCTGCTACAAACAGACCTGAGATGATTGATCCTGCACTTCTGCGCAGTGGACGATTTGAGAGAGTTCTGCACATACCGCCACCGGATGCGAAGTCAGTCCATGAGATCCTCAAGATTCACACGGAGAGTATGCCGCTTGGTAAGTTCAAACTCTCTGACCTCGCATCTCAATTATCGAACTATACTGGAGCGGATATAGAAGCAGTTTGCAGAGAAGCCGCTCTAATTGCGATGAGAGCCAATCGAAAGACTGTGTCGAAGAAGCACTTTGAGCAGGCAATTGAACGTGTAAGGCCAACAGTCACCGATGAGATGATGCAGTACTATGATCGCATGGAGTCTATGCTAGTCAGCGGCCTGGAGTCGGTGCGTAGGAGCCCGGATGGTCTTTCGGGTATTGAATCGGTGTGAGAGTTATGCCTACAACATTCGGTCGAGAAATCCTCGGTATGGATGTTCTTGATGAGTCAGGAGATAAATTGGGTAACCTAGCCGACTTCAGATTGGACTCCGATTCCGGTGGAATCGTATCACTGATGGTCACTATAGAGCCTGACATCGACCCAACACTTCTCCCATGGCCGACTGTTGATGGACTCATTTCAGTACCTGTTGAGGAGGTTTCGGGAGTTGGAACCAGCATCCAATTAGCCCGATGAGTCTGATGCAACCCCAGTTCATGGCCACATAATGGTCTTAAGACGAAGTTTGGGCTCGTTGACCGTTCCTACGGAACGGAGGCTCCCAGCATGTCGGAATCCCAGAGTTTCTCAACTTTCATCAAGAGCCGCCGTGCTAGGCGTGGTGCGCTGGTATTCTCGTTCTGGGCTTTACTTCTGATTCTGGTCTCAACCATCGCCATGACCTATGTTGTCCCCGGCCAGACTCACCAGTCAGCATATGGAGACGATTGGAACGATTTGGGTACATTCAGGTCAGATATCAGTTCAATGGGAATCGAAACAACAGCTTTGGTTTCGAGCCCTCTGTTGTTGAGTGAGATTGATCATCCAGAGGAGGCAGTATTCGTTATCTCTGGTGTAGAGAGGGACACTATCTCTCTGCCAAGATTCACTGGGGATGAGAATGTCATCGAGTTTTCCGAAGGCGATGGATACACAACATCTGAGATTCTGGCCATTGAGTCCTTTGTTGAGAGAGGAGGAACAGTCCTACTAATGGATGACTTCGGATACTCCAGCAACCTTGCAGACCAATTCGGTCTCCAGTATTCTGGTCACAGACTATACGACGAAGGCTCGTACGCAGCAGAACTAGGAGCCGATTATATCTGGATTAACACTGGTTCCGCATTCAACTTCACTACTAATTCAGGCTCTCTGGCTACCATTCACCCATGCCTGAAGGATCTGGATAATGATGGTGTAATCGACATTCTAGACCCCGAACCGCTAGACCCATCTATCTCCGCATTTGTAACTGAGGCAGATGCTGGTTTATGCGCTCACAGATACTCAGTAGATGGATGGGACTTCTCAGAGGGATACAATTTGCTGACCAACTCCCCCTCGGCCTTCGAGAAGGCAACTTCTTACAATCCAGTAGAGAACCGGTACGCTATCGGAAAATCGACCCTAGATTCGTATCTAGACACTAATGACGATGGCAACCTAACCGTCGGTTTCGAGTCCCTAGGAATTGAAGGGGACGAGCAGGGCCCATTCGCCGTATATGTCAGACACTGTGAGGATAGACTATGCATCGACGCAAGTGGTGGCAGAGTTCACTTCGTTGCCGATGGCTCTATTCTGATTAACTCTCTTTACGATCCTAGTTCTCTTGGTAATTTCGCCGCAGGAGGCGGCTCAACCCAGTCCATCTCAATTCCTGATAATGACAATCGCAAGTGGGCTCTAGACATAATCGCAGAGGCCTTACTAGTTGACCCGAACTCGACAAAGGCAAGCTCCAACGCGATTGTCATTTTCGATGAGAGTAGACACCAACAACCAACTCTCTTCGGTGATACCTACAATCTGCTATACTACCTGCTAATCTATTTCACAAACGACTGGATGGCAATGTTGCTACTCTTCCTTACCCTTTTCATTGTCCTTGAAGCCGTGTTGATTAGGAAAGAGGACCCTCAGGACTGGCGCCATGTGTTCCGAATTATCTACTATGGATTCGGTGATGCTAGGAGGTATGAGTACTATCAGCGACCTGAGAAGATTAGACAAGTTCTACTGTCCCGAATTCGAAATCTGAATACACTATCTAGAGAGGAGTTCGATGCAATGCCAGCGTCAGAATTACAGCGTATGGTTGAAGATCCAATTTTGATTAATTTCCTGTTCGAGGATAGGAGATACAAACCTGATGAATTGGTAGGGATAATCAAGAGAATAAAGGAATGGGGCCGAACCGATTCCGAGGCAGAGGGGGTCTAGACATGTGGACTCGTAAAGCATCTCTTATGGTGACTAGTGGAATCAGCCTAATCCTCATTGGTATGATGATATCTAACTTCCAATTGATGATTGTCGGCTTGACATTCATCTCTTTCTTAGCAATCAATGGTTGGGTTTCCGGCCATTCTGAGCTTGAAATCAGTCGAACAATCAACGGCACTCCCACTAATGACATCAATGTGTACAAGGGAGATGATGTAGTAGTTGAGTTGACAATCTCCAATACTTCTTATCGCAGGACACAGCAACTGGAACTTTTCGACAATGTCCCGCATGAGATGAAGATGCGAAAAGGCATCAATCAGATGAGGATGAACCTCGGCCCAGGTCAGACTGCTAGATTGAGATACAGGGTCCGCTGCCCATTACGCGGCCACTACACATTAGGTCCTGTTTCAGTTCGATACAGGAATGCATTCAACCTCTTCGTGAATGAATCACAGATTGAGAGCAGGACTGATGTAACGGTATTCCCACAAGTCAGAGAGATCGAAGAGGCACTACTGCGTTCAGATGTACCAAAGATGTACACCGGTGCAACCACGCTCAAGACCCCTGGTCAAGGAATGGAGTTTTACTCGCTGCGCGAGTATCTACCGGGAGACTCTTTCCGATCTATCAATTGGAAAGCATTCGCCAAGACTGGAGATTTGATGGTTAATGAGAAGACTAGAGATGCAGTTACTGATGTGTTCATCTTCCTAGATACGAGGGATGTATCTCGTATAGGAACTGTTCTCAAGAACCCTCTAGAGATGGGAACAGTAGCAGCAGCTTCAGTTTCTAACTACTTCATCAGACGTAGAGATTCAGTAGCTTTGGTAACATACGGGGACAAGATGGATTTCCTTCCTGCTGAGACTGGTGACAAGCAGAACTACAAGATCCTGAGCCAATTGGCTGCAGTTGAAGCGAAAGGCTCGATGCCTCTGCAAGCGGTAACCAATGCTATGTCGCCGAGAATGAGCAGAGGCTCACCGGTATTCATCATCAGCAGCCTAGAGGGCGATGGCACCACTCTGCCTGCAATCAGAAACCTCGCGGCTAAGGGGCACGCCGTTGTCGTACTATCTCCAAGCAGCATAGATCTTGAGCGTCTAGTTAGTCGCATCCCTAGAATGTCATATGAGGTTCTCAAATTAGAGAGGCAGAACAGACTCACTGCCCTCTCAGGTTACGGTGCTAAGGTAATCGATTGGATGCCGGATGTGGAACTCTCACAAGCGCTTTTGCAGGTCAGATCAGTATAGGGGTGAATACATGGCAATGGAATCAGTTCCCGAGTCCAAGACACTGCACATTCCCAAACTTCGTAGGCGCTGGCAGGTATTGATATTGCAACTGATTTCTACGGCATCACTGTTGTTGATAATGAAGAGAATGAACTCGGTTTTCGGATCGTGCACAGATCAATTCATCGAAGACTCCGGCGGTATCGAATCGAACTATTGGTGCCCAGCTTATGAGCACACTAGAGGAGTCAAGTATTGGAGCGAGTCAGATTCTGTTGATCTATTCCTGCCAGATTTCATCCATGGTCTAGTCGATATGTCCGGGAACGAACTTTCTGGAGATGCAACATTCGTTGCTCCTGTCCTACTTTGTATGGGAATCACCGCTCTTTGGGTATACATTCTGCATAAACCTGAGAGGATTCAACTATGGGCAAACCGTATTGTCACATGGGGATTCGTGGCTTGGATGATTCTGCCATTCCTATTATCCTGGATATATCAGGTTGTAGTAGGCGGACCTCATCTTCCGTTCGGCAATGAGAACCCGAACCTGAACCATATTGACAAACTATGGGATCCATTCATGTTCGCTTTTGAACTGGTTTTCCTCGGTATTGTATTTGCTCCTATACTAGCTGGTCTAATGGGAATCTGGGGACTTTCCAAGCGTATGATTACTTGGGCTGTAGGATACTTCCTGATGGTAGTTGGAATTCACGCATTGCTAACCTTTGAGGGAATCACAGAAGCAGTCGATGTGGGTCTGCAACCGCTGCCCGCACAGATTGGAGATGCAACGCTCTATGGTGGACTATTCTCCCCCCTCTCTCTGACTCTGATTTCGATAGCGATTCTAATCATCGTATTCATGGAATCTGGCCTTGCAGTAATCAGTCACCTTGAGTATGCTGCCATGTTACCAGAGGATGCGAAGAGAAATCCAGAGTATGTTACTCAGTTCAACAATGTCGTTAACTCTCATCTTGTCCACATGACAGTAATCACAGCTGTAGTAATGCTAACCACTGCCATAGCGATAGAGTTCGATGACTTCCTAATTTCTCTTGTTGGCCTATTGGAAGGCTCTCAGTGGTCTGGCCAAGTCCGCGAGTCGCTGGAGTTACAGTTGACCTATGGTAAGGTAATTTCAGCCGGATTGTTCCTTCTGGTAGTGGCAGGTATGAGATTCGTACTGCCATGGCAACGACTCACTGGAATCCTTGAGACTGGAATGAGCCGATTGCGCAGCGACTAGGGAAAAATCCCTATCCTTGCGGCGGTTCTAACCATTAACTCGGCGAGAACTGGTACGGAGAGTATTGCAACCACCAAAGCTGCAGGGAACGGAAGAAAGTCCAGCAAATCGAAGTATGAGTACACACCAAACGCCGAGATTACGAAGAAGACCCGCTCTAGGAGAGAGGAATTTCTTGGAGCAGTCTCAGCAGGATGTCCTGGCAGAGGCAAACCATCTTCCATGTCACTAGCACGAACATTCAGGCCATCAACCCACCGCAAAACATCGATTGTTGGTTCGGTGGTTTGAAACTCGGTTACTCGTAGCGAGCTGCATGCCTCCTGCAATCTCGGTCGAGTCCTGCAGTCGCTGCAACCACCCATCAGTGGTGCATCAGGAGTATAGTGGCCAGCACTTGTGTGGGAAGCATCTAGCATCTTCAATCAGAAAAAGAACATCCAAGGAGTTGAGGCAACAACTCAAACTTCCAAAGGATGCTAGGCATGAGGACGGCTCCCCATTCCGTATTCTTGTAGCAGTCTCAGGAGGAAAGGATTCAGCCGTTCTGTTGACTATGTTGCACGATATTATCGGGCGCCGACGCGATGTCGAATTAATTGCCGGCTGTGTCGATGAAGGCATCGATGGCTACCGAGCACCCTCACTTGAATGCGCAAGAGATCTCGCTGAGCAACTTGGAGTTAGGTTTGAGACACTAAGTTACGAGGATATCGGATACGAGAGGATGGATGAAGTAGTATCTAGAATACCTGCGATGGGTGAGAATCACGATGAGGCCAAGGGGATGATGCCTTGCTCTTTTTGTGGTGTTTTCCGTAGACAGAGCCTGAATTTTCTTGCAGAAAAGATTAGTGCTGATGTGATGGCACTGGGTCACAACCTAGATGATATGGCACAATCAATTCTGATGAATTTTCAGAAAGGAGAGATTGAACGCTCAGTCAGACTCGCTCCACATACTGAGAATCCGATAGACGGAATTGTACCTAGGATTGTGCCATTAAGATGGGTCCCCGAACAAGAAATTCATGCCCATGCAATCTGTCAAGGCCTACCAATCCATCATGGCGACTGCCCACACGCACCCGGAGCGATGCGCCAGCAGAGCAGAGGCATAGTGGCGCAAATGGAGTCTTTGACTCCTGGTGCAAGGCACGGTCTGTTACATTCGCTCGATGAGATTCGCAGGCTTCATCGCGAGACAGAGCGTGATCCAAAGTTAGAGGTTCGCAACTGCTCTGAGTGCGGAGAAATCACAAGCAAGGAAGTATGCCAAGCTTGCACTATGAAGAGATGGCTGGCTGAAACTGCCTAAGGTGACATAATGATTCGTCGTCATGATATTGACTGGTTGAGAGTAATTCTGTTTGGTCTGCTCATTTGGTTCCATTATGCAGTATTTTCTCTTGGTCAACTTGAGGGCGAAGATAGCAGCATGGAATTGTTCAATCTTTCTTTATTCATAATTATTGGAGTTATGCATCAGTGGAGATTGGCGGCCCTGTTTGTAATCTCAGGGATGGGTACTGCGTTCGCATTTCGAAGAAGAACTTGGGATGTTTACATCAAGGAGAGATTCTCCCGACTCGGGATTCCTCTTTTGTTTGGGACTTACATCCTTTTTTTCGGAATCTTCGACCCCCTAGATACAGCAGCTAAACTACTCGAGATATTCCCTGGATCTGAAGGGATGCCATATGGTCACCTTTGGTTCATCTACAACCTACTGATTTACTCCGTTATTCTGACTCCTCTATTCTCACATGTACGCAACAACCCCG
>DAON01000013.1:12206-12552 GCA_002501885.1 Euryarchaeota archaeon UBA220
CAGGCCTCCTGCTACTGCCGCCACTAATACTCGCCCTCAATGGCATTCTGTTCAAACCGTGGGGATTCGGAGAAGTGGGAATGTGGTGGGAATTTCCGCGTTATCTGATTTACTTCCTATTCGGATATCTGATGATTGCAGCCAAAGAGGATTACTTTCCTGCAATTGATAAAATTCGAATCCCAGTCACGATCATGACTCCTATCTTGGCCATTGTTTGGTTCATCAGTGGAGAAATGTTCGAAACCCCTGAGATTTACGAGGGGGGCTGGGTGGACAAGGGATACGATGCATTCTCTCTAGAGCCGACCATCGCTGCTCTGATCCAGTCTTTCCATGCATGGTT
>DAON01000013.1:12946-13689 GCA_002501885.1 Euryarchaeota archaeon UBA220
GCATATCTCAACGAGGCAGTATACCCTACCTACATTGTCCACATGCACTTGACTTTCCTCCCCATTGCTCTGTTTGCTTTGATTGGGTTGGGCTATTATCCATCGATGTTTATTGGAACAGCAATTGTCTTCGTAGGAGTGATGATTTGCTTTGAGATTGCCAGAAGGGCAGCTCTGTTCCGGCCCATGTTTGGAATCAAGGGGGGAGAAGAGGAGGTCAACAAGCTGTTCCCTTACAACAGAACCGAGGACAACACAATTCGAATTTTGTACTCATTATTCTTTAACGCACTAGCAGTCGGAATGATTGTTATACTGCTGGTGTGGCTAATTGGAGCAGGAGTAATTGCTGAACTGGGTGGTGCGAAATGAGCAAGATCAATCTGAGGAAAAAACTCGAGAAATTTTCTGAACATTGGTCCCCCAAGGTCATTGCAGAGATGAACGATTACCAGTTCAAGCTGGTCAAAATCAAGGGTGATTTTGTTTGGCACAATCACGCCGATACCGATGAAACATTCATTGTCATTGAGGGTGAGATGAAGATTGAGTTTGAGGACAAGACAGTCGAACTCACAGAGGGAGAGATGTATGTCGTTCCGAAGGGAGTGGAACACAAGCCATACGCCGAGAAAGAGTGCAAGATTATGATCATTGAACCACGCGGAGTCGTAAATACAGGCAACACCGAAGGAGACCTAACCGCATCCAATGATGTCTGGATTTAATCCGAATCAATGGGT
>DAON01000027.1:0-3193 GCA_002501885.1 Euryarchaeota archaeon UBA220
ATTTATGTCCACGCCCATCTCCTCTTCCGCCGCCGCCTCTGGGCTTTGGCTGTTCACAATTTGAACGATTGCAGACTTTCTTGTTCGCAAAATTATGATTTTTACACTTAGGACAAATCCAATCACCAGATTTCACCGTAGAACTTCTGGAATTCTGCGATCCCTCCCTCCTTCCTCTATATTCTCCCATTCGTCTTGGCTTTCTACTATCTCGCCTGAGTCTAGGTGCGATTTCAACAGGGGAACCGATGACCTTCGAACCTTCGATTCCATTTGCTAGAGGATATAGGTGTACAAGAGGCTCATCCGCTGGCCCTAGCACAGTCTCGACCTTGCCCAATGTTTGTCCGCCAGTAACACACAGCCTCGCTCCTAACCTAGGCGCTCTTCCTTCGAACGCGATTAGGAGACCACCTTCATGGGATTCTCTAGAGACTCTACCTTCGAAACTCACGCCTCAGGCGCGACGCCTTCCGTACATGAGGGCTGCGACTACAGCGACTAGAACCATTGGCAGACCAGCAGCCGGGAGAAGTCCACCATCTTCTTCTTCAGAGGGCGGGGGTACTACCTCTTCAACTTCAAACAGATGTGAGTTATTCACAGTCTGGAAAACCTCGGAACATTTGCCCGATGAATCACATCCCTCAACGCTCACCACATGTTCTCCCTCACTCCACAGTCGGAAGTCGATGGCCGGAGTGGACCAAGAGTTACCTGTAGAGCTGACTGACCCTGTATTAGAACCGGCGATTGTCATGCTGAATGAGACTTCTTCTCCATCAGGATCGCTGTATTGGCCCTGCATTGACCATTCCGCTCCATCCCAATCTGAATTGGTGATAGTCAGCATTGGCGGAGAACTCTCCTTAGTCAGATCAATATCATAGATATGTTCCATTGTGTACACATTTGAACTTCCTTGTATTCTTACCCAGACATCAACTTCGCCTGGCACCATGTTCGATGCCGCCAAATCTACCACAACTTCTTCTTCGAAGGTTATTGATGTGGGCGTCGACGCCTGACCATCTTGAATCAAAGCCAAGTCTAGTTGCAACGCAGGCCACTGTGAAGTAGGTGTGATGGAAATCGGATGAGGTTCAGACAAAGTTGCTTGGGTTGTGGAAATAGAGAATGGAACACCAAGATTCCAGGTTCTCTGACCCGAACTTTGCCCTGCAGAATCCACCGCTTCACAAGTTACTTCTCCGGGACTTCCTCTGGGAATCTCGGCCCATAATGAACGGTCAGCACCCTCGCTCAGTTGCAGCGAATCTGCACCACTGCAGCGAATATCCAATTGAGTCACACTGCCTTCGTCTGTAAACCAAGAAGATATGTCATCCCAACCCGCCCATATGTGCTGACCTCCGCTTGGGGACGGGAACCATGCACTGTCAACAGGAGCATCGACGGTCCATTCTGGAGGTTCATCTACAGGTATCGGAGCGGTGGTGAAATCAGCGAACAAATCCTCTCCTAATGGCCAATCTTCTATCTCAGTATCTGGTAGAATTGTAAATCGCAAACGTCCATCAGATAACTCCTCAAGAGTATGTGACGAGGAACCATCTCCCAAACAAGTTCCACGAATCGGAGCAGGAATTGGAGACTCTTCTTCGAAGCTTACATCTCTGCCTTCGCATTCCTCCCACATATCTAGGCGCAGATCAGGCGTAACTGGGAAGTTGAATTCTAGACTTGAACGAGTCATATTCGAAGCGTTGAGGACCAGAGTGAATTGATTTCCATTAGCCACTCCTGGGATGGTCATTGTGGCATTCAACCAAAGCTGAACACGGCATTCATCAATTCCGTCAGAAGAAGGAATGTCGGTATCACAGTCTCGATTTTCGTCGGGTATCACCGGAATTTCTTCACATTCATTCCCGAAAGCGGATGTACATTCTCTAATCTCTGAATGTCTAGGTGGAACAATGTTGAATTCTTGAATCTCGACTCCGTCCTCTTCCCAACTTGTATTCTTCCAACTGACTCCGTCGCCACCTCTGTGATAGTCACCATCTCTAATTCCTATGCGGGTAAGAGTGTGCTCTATGCATTCACTGGCCAGCGCTCTGAAGATTTCACGCTCATCGGTCGACAACCAACCATCGCCACCGTCATTCGGATCAATCTCAGCCATGAACTCATCCATGGTCGTCCTAATGTCATCTGCCAAAGATTCGTTTATCCAAGCAACTGCCCGTACTTCGGCGGTCTGCCAATTTGGATTGACATCGAAAACGAACTCCGCATTAGTATACTCGAACATGTCTTCGAATGTTATCGAGCCACACTGATCCTCTAGAGAACCTCCGCCACCGAATTGCTCCATTCGCAAAGATTCGTCTGTAAGTTCGATACTTGAATTATCATATGGACAAACCAGACTCATCATCATCACTAAGACGAGCGAGAGGGCAACGACCACCTGTGCCCCCTTCATGGATACCCTAGCACAAGCGAGCATGATGATTCTATCGCCGACATCAATCAGAGTTTAGGTTAGCCTAAACTTGATAAGTAGAACTAATTTCGGATTTTTAGGGTGACCTAAATTGATTGGAAATAAGACACATGCTAGCCTACTAATTGCGATACTACTTTGCTCAACTATAGCAGGTTGTATCGGTTCAGAAGATAAAGAAAATGAGCCCTTAACTGAATTAGTTATTGCTTTCGAGGTCAAGTCTGATTACGAGAACATAGACGAGAATCCTCAATCTCTTGCTGATTATCTGTCTGAGAAATTGAATTACGATGTTTCCCTTTACAGCGTAGATTCGGAAGGAGCAATGATTGAAGCCCTCCGGTTTGGAAATGCTGACATTGCACTTATGGACGGCGGAGCTGCTTGGGTCGGTTGGCAGCAATATGGCTTGGATGCAATGGCCGCAGATGAGAAATCTGATGGTAGGACATACTACAATGCTCACGCGTGGGTAAGGGCAGACAGCGAGATGGCTGCTGCACACCTCGATGACGACCCATACACAGATCCTTTTGCACTTCTCGAGGGCAAGACATCTTGCCACACAGGCTGGCTAAAGTCTGCGGGAATGCTACTTCCTATGGGCTATATGATTGGGCATGGGTATGCAAATGTGATAGGCGATCCCAATGATATCGAAACTCTCAGGAACACGATTTACAGTTTCTTCAATGAGGATGCTTCAATTCCAGACTC
>DAON01000027.1:3508-7855 GCA_002501885.1 Euryarchaeota archaeon UBA220
TGAGGATGCTTCAATTCCAGACTCTGGAACGCCTTACTATGGCTATTCAGGAGCAGTAAAGTGCCTTTCAGACGGCACCGGAGATGTTGCTTTCGCCAAGGACAGCACGGTCGAATCTTACTGTGACAATGATTTGGAAGAAGACAACGAGGAGTGGTGTCTAGAGATGGATCAGTATGTCGCTCTTCCAGCGTTCGGTAAGGCTCCAAGCCATCCAGTGATGTACAATCCCCAACTCCTCAATTCCACAGTTGTTTCAGAAGTTACAGATGCACTAGTTCAAATGAGCAATGATGTTGTTGGAAGCGGGATCCTAGAAAATGTACTCAACACTCCTGGTATAGTCGCCACGAATGCCGAGGATCACATGTCGAGTTATTCTTCCCTAGTTTCCAACATTCCCGGAATCTCTGCATACTATAGTGATAAGTACACGATTAACGAGACAGTTTCTCCAAGTGTCGATAAAATCCGGCTTGCATATGAGGTGAAGGCTGACTATGAGAACATAGACGAGAATCCTCAACTACTGGCCGATTACCTAGAAGAGGCACTTGGCGTAGATGTTGAACTCTACAATGTCGATTCCGAAGGGGCCATCATCGAGGCCCTCCGATTTGGACATGCAGATATTGCATTCATGGATGGAGGAGCTGCTTGGGTCGGTTGGAAAGAGTATGGTCTAGCAGCTATGGCCGCTGATCAGAAATCCGATGAGAGGACATACTACAATGCTCACGCGTGGGTAAGGGCAGACAGCGAGATGGCTGCTGCACACCTAGACGATGATCCAAACACCGACCCATTCGCTCTTCTTGAGGGCAAGACATCTTGTCACACCGGGTGGCTCAAGTCAGCCGGAATGCTACTGCCTATGGGATATCTAATTGGAAATGGGTATGCCGAAGTTGTGGGCGACCCAGATGATGTAGAATCCCTAAGGAACACGATTTACAGTTTCTTCAATGAGGATGCTTCAATTCCAGACTCGGGAACGCCTTACTATGGCTATTCAGGAGCAGTAAAGTGCCTTTCAGACGGCACCGGAGATGTTGCTTTCGCCAAGGACAGCACGGTCGACTCTTACTGTGGCAACGATGTGGAGGAGGACAATGAAGAGTGGTGTCTAGAAAGAGATCAGTACATTGCTCTTCCATCATTCGGTCAGGCTCCAAGCCATCCAGTGATGTACAATCCTGAAATGCTCGATGTCCAGACAAGAACTGCTATACTCAATGCGATGATGTCTATGAATTTCGAGATGTATGTCGAGAATCATACTACTATGGGGCAGACATATACCGGATGTTATGATATCTCAGTACATGTAATTGATGAAGAATCACCACGAAATACCTGCGGTTCAGAGATTTTGGCCAATGTCCTAAACACTCCTGGAATCGTTAGAGTGACCTCCCAGCAACATCTCGGTAGCTATTCAGATTTGATTAGAAATATCCCCGGAATCACTTCGTATTTTGATGACAAGTTTGACATTACTTGATGAGTTGGATAGAATGGTGCCCCATGAGTGAAGACCAGGGGCATTCATCTATGGATTGCGTAGTCAGTCTAGACGGAGTGGTAATTGGATACGATCACAATAATCCTCTCGTAAGAGTCCCAGATCTGACTATCTATTCTGGAGAAATTGTAGCAATCACAGGTTCGTCCGGTGTTGGTAAGACAACACTTCTACGAACTATTGCAGGACTAGTAAAGCCAATATCGGGAACTATCAGAGTCTGTGACGCTACATTACCATCCAAGCCTACCCGTGGGTCCGTCGGATACATACCTCAGAGATTAGGACTAGTCAAGCATGCAAGTGTTAGACATAATGTGATGCTTGGAGCAAGGGCGGGGCACACAAATTCTCTATCCCTATTGCCCTCTAAGGAAGTGGTTGAGCATACCGAGTATTCCATCGAGAGAATGGGACTGGCCGATAAGTCAGATGAGCCTATCAGGAGACTTTCTGGTGGCCAGCAGAGAAGGGTCGCTACAGCGAGGACTTTAGCGCAGGCTCCTAAACTCATAATGGCAGATGAATTCCTTAGTGAATTGGACGAGGAAACACTCGAGAGTGTAATGTCTGAGGTAACCGGATTTGTGCGCTCGAGTGGCGCGGCTTTGATAGTAGTTGAGCACGATGTATCTAGGGCCAAGTCAATGGCAGATCGACTACTTGTTATTGATGATGGAAGAGTGAATCCCTTCCTCTCCGAGACTACCGCCGTTGAGGTTAGAGTATGATTACTGGATTTAGTAAGACTTCACTTTACTTGATTCTTGTAATCATCTGCGCGGTCTGGGTAATGGACGGATTGGTTGACGATTGGGGAAGACTCTCAGGTAGCGGAGAGAATCTAATCATATTTTTCCGAGAATCCCTTTGGCCTCCCAATTGGAGTGTAATTGAGCCCCAAGCATATCCGGTATGTACAGCATATCCAATTTTCGATTTTACCTGCTCTACAGCTTGGATAGGCATGGTCGAGACAATCAAGATTGCATTCGTTTCGACAGTCCTGGGAACTATAGTATCGCTCCCAATCGGAATACTGGCCGCAAGGAATCTAAATTCGAAATCAGTATCATACTTTGCAAGATTTATTCTCGCAGCAGCAAGAAGCCTACCAAGCATAATTTGGGCTATCTTCTTCGTAATTCTAGTTGGATTTGGGCCACTTTCTGGTGTACTTGCTATGACAATTTACACAGTTGGCTACCTCGGTAAACTCCAGTATGAGTCAATTGAGGGAATGTCGAGCATACCACTAGAGGCCTCTAATTCCATGGGCCTATCTAAGTTAGAAACGGCAGTTGGGGTCGTAATCCCAGAACAAGCAAATCATCTCATTTCTCAAGCTATTTTCATGTTTGAGTACAATGTTAGACACGGCACTGTAATTGGAATCGTTGGGGCTGGAGGGATTGGTTATTACATCAATCTCTACCTAAGATTCCTACAATATGACAAGGTAATTGCTTATCTGATCATTATCTTCGCTGTAGTGCTGATTATTGACTTCCTTTCGATATATGCTCGCTCATTCTTCTCAGAAGAAAGCGATGTGAACAGGCCATCTTGGTGGGGCATCTTTCTTCCAGCCGACTTAGCCACTAAGCTAGCGGGGAATCGTCAGCAGTGATTCTTATCGCACCTTCGTCATAGTAGATGTGGATATTGTCGCGAACCTTGGCAGTCAGAGCAGCTAGCGCCTCGTAGACCTCTTTTTCTTCGACCTTGAACGCATCTGCAGCACGCTTTGTAGACCAAGCAACCTCCACAAAGTCGGATGCAGAAATCCACTTCAACAATCGCAATTCGAATTCAGTGAGGTCCTCAAACGCCATTTGCTCAACCTCTGAGATTGAAGAGAGGCAATCAACCCTTGCCAAAATCACCCTTGGTATGAGTCAACCATGGCGCGCACAGCTTCTTCCACAGCCACCTCACCATCAAGTAAACCCTCTAAGGCAGAAATGAATGGAACTTCCAGACCCATCCTGCGTGCCCTGTTATTGAACATCCTACAAGCTCTAACTCCCTCGGCTACCATGTGCATCTCTCCCTGAGACTGCTCAAGAGAGAGCCCAGAGCCCAATTTCTCACCTAGAGTTCGATTCCTACTACGCGGACTCGTAGAAGTCACATACAGGTCACCGATACCAGCAGGGCCGAATGCCGTACCTGACTCTGCACCCATCGCCTCCAGCAGCATGATTCCCTCACTAAATCCAGATAGAACAAGAGCGGCCTTGAGGTTATCACCGCCTTCAGGATACAGACCATCTACAAGTCCACATGCAAGTGCTACTGTATTCTTGAACGCCCCCCAAAGTTCTGCACCAATCGGGTCATCAGCAGCCTTGAGAATCAAATTGCTAGTGGACAGACGCTCTGCAATTCTATCTGCCACACTACGGTCATGACATGCCACCAAGGCAGTAGTCATCACACCTCTAGCAACCTCAGGGGCAATGGTTGGCCCGGTCATCACAACAACAGGGTTGGACTTTCCAGCATCTTGCAATCGCCTCTCGATAGCATCTGAAATCATCCCAGAACCGCCTTCCTCAGAGGGGGCCAATCCTTTGGCCAAATCGACTAGAACATGCGAGGGTCTGAGGTGAGGGATCAAATCATCGACTACTGAAAGAATAACGCCACTTGGCAATGCGAGTACAATTATCTCGCATCCCGAGGTAATATCGGCGAGCTCCATAGTGGCCTGCATCTTTGGAATAGGATACCCTGGCAGATACTTACTGTTCTCGCCATTGGTCATCATGGTCTCGTAGACCTCTTGCTCAACCGTCCAGCCAAGCACATTGTGTCCA
>DAON01000064.1 GCA_002501885.1 Euryarchaeota archaeon UBA220
CCGAGTGGAACGAGACCAATGAATTCTGGGATGACATGATAGAATACATTGACGAGATGGAGGGGTTCATGAAGTTCCAAGTGGCACACAGCGGTATTCTTGCCATAATTGGTCTGTTCAGTGTACCAGTGCTTTGGAGAGGTGACAGGGATCTGGGAATCAAGTTGGTAGGAGTTTGGATAGGAGTGAATCTACTAGGCGGTATGGGTTTGATGTGGATATTCACGAGAAGCGGATTATTGATGCCGGAGTTCGCTACTAGTCGAGGGGGCGAGGAGTGGGGGGCCACTGCAGAATTAATGGAAACAATCACTTTGGTTGGAAGTTGGGGTCAGATTATTTTCTGCAACATTTGTTTCGTGGGTATTCTAGGTCTTGTCGCAAGCAAATCAAAACCTCCGACTAGACTCGTTTCTGCTCCTGTTTCGGATGCAACTATTCCGCCCCAATCTTGAAGCATAGTTAACCGATGCCGGATACATGGAACAGATGGTGCAAGGCATACTTGTGGTCAATACTGAAACAATACCTGGCATGATGATTACAGAAACTCTTGGAGTCGTCAGTGGTTCTACGGTGAGAGCTAAGAATTTGGGCAGAGACATCACTCAGGGCCTTAGGAACATCATGGGTGGTGAACTCGTGAAGTACACGGAACTGCTAGAGGAGTCTCGTCAAGAGGCAATTGGAAGAATGGTTGCTGAGGCCATGAGCAGAGGGGCCACTGCAATAGTGAATGTTCGATTTGCTACTTCAGCAGTTACAGCAGGCGCTGCCGAGCTGTTTGCCTACGGAACTGCCGTCAAGGCAGAGTAAGGAGTCTGTTTCTATGGCAGACCCGCCGATTGTTATACTCGTACTGTCGGTCTGCATGTTGCCTTTTTTGCTACTAGCAATCTTCGGAATTCTCTGGTCAATCGCATATCCAGCCATGCTCATTTATGCTGTCTTGTTTAGTGGTCAGAAATTGAACGAACAGATTGAAGATACGACATCAAGAGAGATTTCATTGCGTGAATCATTAGGTCGCGATCCCCTAACTACGGTCGATGGAGGATATAGAACCAACATTACTGATTGTGGAGTAGTGTGGGCAGGGGTTGTTTTCGGCCCGAGTCACTGGCACTTACTGATTGGTAAAATCAACAACCTAATTGGTGGATCAATTGACATCTTCCAGAAAGTGGTTGCTGCAGGTAGGGCGGAGGCTATGCAAAGACTTCGTGAGAATGCTGTGGCTAACGGATGGGACGATGTGATTAATGTGAGGATAGATACCTCTGATATGGCACCACAGGGTTCGCAATCTACGGTAAAGGCCGTCGAGGTATTTGCCTACGGAACTGGCGTTAAGTACGGCTAGGATTCATTGTATATTGGAGTCTGATCCAAATACATTGCAAGATTAAACAGCCACCAAGAAATCAAGTCGAATGACTCGACTAGGTTCTGCACTCCAGTACCGTTGTCCGTCACCATCATGTCAATCATCGTTTCCAGAGTGTCACAAGGACCATGATAGCAATCTGAGCCTCCGGTAAGCGAGCCGAAATCCATCGAGACCACCCCGAGTTGGTCTGCTATCCTCTCGTAGTCGCTCCTGCCTCTCTGAGACTCGTGTACGGAGATGGAGAGTCTCTTCTGATCACTAGAGTCGACATCCTTCATCGAAGCGTAGCCTTCGGTATGGTAAATTTCTCTGCCGAGCCGAAGTGCCTCAGCGATGTCGTTATTGTTGGATCCTATCCATTCCGCCAGCCTAACCATTGGCCACTGCTCATTGATTTGATTGTCAGTCTCGGGAATGATGTCGACTACTAAGGTGTAGTAGCCGGGCCAGTTGGTACCTACTGCATCAGCGTTCAGATAGTTAGAGAGAGTCACTCCCGCGGGGATATTGTCAATCCATCTGTCAACACCATCATACCCGTTCTCCTCATTGGACCAAAAGCACGCTACGATTGTTCTGCGATGGTCAAACTGGGCTAGTCCTCTAGCGGCCTCTAGTACCAAAGCTACTCCGGCTCCATTGTCATGTGCACCTATTTGAGAGCCCCCTCCGGGCGGACTTCCTGGCTCAGCGATGTCAAGGTGAGCCCCTAGAACTAACCACTCGTCTGGGAACATCGTTCCTTCTTTGTAGCCGCAGACATTTACTGCGTAAGAAAAATCAGAAATCCAGTATCTGTGGACCTGTGCGTCATAGCCCATCCCTTGCAATTCTCCCTGCATGAAATTTGCAGCCCTCATGTATGTTGGGTCATTGAGAGTAAAGGGTCCCCAGCGCTGATTGTATCCTGTTTCAGGATCGGCGAATGCCTCAAGCCACTCGAATACATTGAGACCATCAATCAAACCTGTGCTGTGTAATGCACCATTCTCGACCGTGTAAGAAGAATCGTTCTCCCTAACGACTGGATGTTCGATGAAGGTGTATGGTGACAGTTCAAACTCAATAGAATGGAACCACTCGTGCCAACTCTGATTGGTATCACGGAGTGTCCATTCTTCACGACCTAGTGCACCCAGTAGGAAGTAAGTCGAATTGGTGTTTGATGGCGCCAACATCTCAATGCTGATAGTTCCAGAGCCATCAAAGTCGAGTGTGGTTCCGTTGACTACATACCCCGATTCAGAATCCAGAACCAAATAGGGTATATGCACGCTCATGGAATTGGAGGCGCTAAACTCTACAGTCTGGAATTGCGCACCAACTAGGATTTCCGGAGTAATCATCAGATCTGTGGACTCGATAAGTTCCTCATCCGCATCAGGCGAGAAGCATCCAGTCATGGTGGTGGCGAGGAGCACCAGGGTGAGGCATGTCGCAATCACACGGGTCATCGGTTCGGATTGGTGTTGACAATATATCATTTCAGCCGAACAGGGCAGTTTGAAGACAGGATGGCCCCACGCACGCGCTGAGGGGGAGCATATGCAGAGTCCAATCACTCGTATCGAGCCGAAAATTGCATCTCGGCTCTCTAAGCAGAAGTATCACCTCGTAGGGGAGCATGGTGGAGTCAAGGTCTGCCATTGGACCAAGCAGAGTCTGATTGCCGATCGTTCCTGCTACAAGGGTACATTCTACGGCATAGAGAGTCATGGTTGTATGCAGATGGCACCCAATGTCGATACCTGCAACCTGGCCTGTACTTACTGCTGGAGAGAGCCACACTCCGATACTCTACACAAAATCGATGATGACCCGTACGAGTTGTATCTAGAGTCCGTTCGTGCTCACCGGAGGCTGTTGACCGGGTATGGTGGAAATCCCAAAGCTGACAGAGAGAAATGGCTTGAAGCTCAGAACCCCAAGCATGTAGCAATCTCTCTCAATGGAGAGCCAACTCTGTACTCTCGACTAGGTGAATTCCTAGATATCTGCCACCAGCATGGTACCTCGACATTCCTAGTGACCAATGG
>DAON01000051.1 GCA_002501885.1 Euryarchaeota archaeon UBA220
GGTGAAGCCCCAGCAAGAATTGAACCAGTCCCAGCGCATGTCTCGAACATCACACTCGTTTTTCCAGTAATCATAGCAATGTATTCATCTTCACTGACTTCTTCTCGTGTTTCGAATGAGATATCTTCTTGCTGTCCATCTGCCACATTTCTAACCATCTCACCAATAGCCCGAACTAGGAACGCTAACTTATCGGAATCAATATCTGGCGACTCTGCGAGAATCTCAAACGCTACAGCAAGCATAGCATCACCTGCATTTATCGCAGTAGAGTCATCATAAGCCACATGCACAGCATCTAAACCTCTTCGAATTGGATCCTGATCCATCAAATCGTCATGTACCAAGGTGAAGTTGTGTATGATTTCTATTGATGCTCCCAGAGTATAGTGTCCTTCATGCGCTTCACCTACTGCTTCGCCAACTAGCCTAGGAAGGGTAGCTCTCAACCTCTTTCCACCGCCTGAGAATAAGTGAGTCATTGCTCCATGCAATCGTTCTTGCTTCATTTTTGAGAGGCTTTGCATAATGACTTCTTCGACATGCTCCTTATGCTGTGCTATGGCATCCAATAAGTTCTTTCCAGGTGGTATTGGATTGCCAGACATATCAACCTCTCCGAAATGACTTACTCCAACTTTGACAGGTGCAGTAAGAATGTCGGGATAGGACCCATCCAAAAATTCGCCCCATAGCAACCTAAACCAAGGGGCTACGATTTGATCTTTCCAGAAACCTTTGCCGGACATCATCTCATCTATTTCAGTTCCAGCTACCCACCTAGTATCAGATATTTCATTTGGATTTGGATTGAACTCAATATTATCTGCTACAGCCACTAAGACATGGTCTACTTCCCTTTCTACCCAATCAGAGTCCCACCGACATTCATAGTGGAATGACCCCAAGTGTCTGAATTCAATATCAGAAATCTGACTCTTAGATATGCCCAGCTCTTGGTGTAATTTACGCCGGGCTGCATTCATTACACCAGTAATCACATCTTCATTCTCGCCAGGAATATCCAGTGGATGACTACAGCATGTATTTGCCCATACGGATGGAAATGTAATCTTGTCATCAGATCGTTTTTGCACCAACATCCGCCCATCCGAATCGAAAATTAGCACACTAAATGCTCGATGTAACAACCCTTCGCCAAAGTGACAATCCAGCTTTGATTCAGAACCTATACTATTACCCTCCAAATCAACTAATATGCAGCGTTCAGCCATCATCTCTGCCTGAGAACCGTCGTGACCCTCTAGTGCAGAGGTATCCGAATCAACTGCCATGTATGTGCGAATGTACGGTGGCATATAACCCAATATGGATGTCAAGACTGGTTATCGCGAACTATTCTGGTGCCAATAGTTTCTCCCTTTGAGAGAACTTCAAGCATTCGATTAGGTACTCTTCCATCCATGAACCAAACATGATCTGAAGACTCCACAATTTCTGATGCGCATTGTAATTTCAATAAGATACCACCAGTGACATCGATAGCACTATCATGCTCCCCAACAAGACCTTGAGATTTTGACCATCGCTCAATAAGTACGGAACTATCCGAATCAGGAGGTCCGGTCAGAAGGCCAGATGAGTCTCCTAATAGGAACACGCATAGGACTACATCGGGTAGTTCGTTAGCTAATCTAACCATCAGATGATCTCCTGAAAGAATCCCAAATTTCTTCTCGCCAATAACTGGCACAACATCTCCAAAGCTAACTGGGACAATATCTTCTGAATTACGCTCAAACCTACTGACATCTCCAGCGAATCCAATTCCAATTCCATTTACCCAATCTCTGGGTGGGAATGACTCACAACTAATACCAACTCCTCTTAGGGATTCCATAACCATCGAATTAAGCTCGTCCATATCTCTCTGGATAGTATCAATTGCGGAGAATTGATTCTCAGATATCTCTGAATCCAGACCTTCGCTGATTTTCCATTTCTTTGCTTCAATATGGCCATAAGATCCAGCACCATGAATCACAATAACAGAGTGACCCATATCGATAATCTCCGATATAACACGAGATACAGAGTCAATACGATCCTTCAGTGCAGTCTTGTATTGCTGTTTGTCAGTAATTAGGCCACCACCAAGCTTGATGATCACCCTGCCCATGAATTGGCCATGGGCTATACGACTTAGCATATACCGTAGATTCATGACTGATGGGCACATGAGGCTACCATGAGCGGCACCTCAGAGATTGAGCAGTACCAAAGATGGTTACAGGCTCGTTTAGCCATGTCGGAGAATATTGAGGACCCTGCGGAGAGAGATAGAGTCAACATCCAGATTGAATCTGCAATTCAATTAGCTATTCAATACCGTCAAATCCTAGAAGAGCAGTCTGAATCAGTTCCTTCTCCTTTTACAGAATTGTCATCCCAAGTTCGCGTTGTAGAGGAATCAAATCTCGAAAAAAATGAGGTATTGGACTCTACTGTTTGTTCCGGGTGTCAGGAGCCAATAAGTGGAGACTTAGACTTCTGTCCAGCTTGCGGAAAATACAGGTAACTATTCTTCTTCATCCCAGTGTACTCGGGCCAATTCATACTCTGGATGATCGTTAGGTATGAGTGAGAGATATTCAGCAGATACTTCGTCGGCCAGATATACAGTAACACCTGCATGCCAGATAGTATCTCCCGAAGCTACCATTCTAGCAGTGTCTACTTCTAGCAACGATGGTAGTTGATGATGAACATGTCCTGCTTCTGCAGCAGATCTGATACTGGCAGAAAGGTGTACATGTGATCTTCCACTAGGCCTTAGTCCGACCTCAAGTAAATTATCCGCTTCTTCGGGGTCACAAGGGAAGAAAAGAGATTCTGGAATGTTATCTGTTGGTAGATCTAGCTCAATTTCTACAGTATGGCCATATGTGGCTCTAATCATATTCCCACGAACTTCGTATCTGCCCTTGGGATCAGTCTCAGAAATTGCTCTGAAGTGATGAGGTCGTAGCCAATGATATCTCCTTTTATTCGATCCCTTAAATTGCTTAATGATGTCCTTTAGGTCTATCCATCCATTAATATCCATTTCCAAATCAAACTTCTCAGGAGCATGCCTCAAAACGAGGGCGAGCCTTCTAGCCAAACCGTCTCTTTCGCCAGTTCGCATGATGAAACGACCTTCTGAGTTGCATGCTGGACACAAGTCATCATCTGCGTAGTATCCATGGTTCGTACATTCCCTAATCATAGTATCAAACCGTCGAGTAGCAAGCATCTCATGAACCCCTCGGTCTCAAACATCTTCTGCTAATGGGCATAGTCAATGGTTATGTGAGTCCTCTTACTGGTAAAGCCATGGGCGCGGTAATTGTTGATTGGGCAAGATCTCCATTTCACCGTGCTCACAAGGGCGATTTACATTCATTCAGACCCGACGATATTGCTAGCCAAGTTATTTCTGGTTTAGCCAATAGAAACGATATTGAAGCATCCAATTACGATGATTTAATCCTTGGATGTGCATATCCTGAAGCAGAGCAAGGATACAATCTAGGTCGCCTAGTGACTGCCCTATCCGGGTTCCCTAATACAGTTCCAGGCATGACAATCAACCGTTTATGTGGATCATCTATGCATGCTATCCTATCTGCAGCCTCCTCTATCGAATCAGGTTGGGGTGATTGTTACATGTGCGCAGGAGTAGAATCAATGTCCCGAGTTAAGCGCAGAGGTTTCAATTGGAGTCCAAATCCTAAATTGAGTATAGATTGGCCACAGGCTTATGTTGAGATGGGAGAGACTGCAGAGAATGTAGCTCAGAAGTGGAATATCACCAGAGAACAGCAAGAGCAGTTTGCTTATGAGTCTCATATCAAGTCATCTAAAGCAGTATCTGATGGTAATTTCTCTGACGAATTAATAGAGATAAATTCAGACTCTGCTTCTGTTAGTGATGATGGTTGCATTCGTTTTGAACCATCAATTGAGGCTATGTCCGGACTAAGGCCCGTATTTTCCGATTCAGGTACAGTTACTGCTGCCACATCTTCTCCATTGACTGATGGAGCCACCGCTCTAATTGTTTGTAGTGAAGAGTTTGCATCTTCGCATGGTTTGCAGCCATTGGTGAGAATTGTATCCGGCACAGCAACAGGTTGCAAACCTGAATTGATGGGAATGGGTCCAGTTTCAGCAACGCAAAAAGTTCTTGAAAATGCAAATTGGGAAATTGACTCTGTCGATTTGTTTGAAATTAACGAAGCATTTTCTTCTCAAAGCCTAGCAGTAATCTCCGAATTAGGCATTGACATTGGTCGTGTAAATATCGATGGGGGCGCAATCTCAATTGGCCACCCACTAGGTGCTTCTGGAGCCAGAATTACAGGTAAAGCAGCCTCATTGCTCAACAGAACTGGAGGCAAGCGTGCAATAGCGACCATGTGTATCGGAGGGGGCATGGGTATGGCTATGGCACTAGAGAAGATCTAACTCATAGTAACCAGTTTACTACCGCAATTAGGACACATATCATCTGTACTCATCCTAGAAGGGATTACTGCTAGAATACTATTACAGTTAGGGCAAGTAGATAGAATCTCAGATTCTCCTCCATCGTATAAATCAGAAGTTATGTGAGAATGATACCATGCAGAATATGCTTCATTACGCATTGTTGAAACTCTTCTCAGTGTAGATACACCCAGAAGAGTAAGTGCTACTGGAAGAAGGAAACTTCCATCATTACTATTTGCGTAGGAAATCAAACCTAGTACTCCAAGTATCAGAAACAACGATCCAGTTAGTGAAAAATTAGCAATTCCGACATTTATGCCACCAGCTGATTTTCGATGTAGTAGGATAATGGAAACTACTCCAAGTGGTACAAGAAGTAGTGCAGCTAGTAGGGCAAAGAGTGTAATGGCACTTCCAGTAGCACCAAATCCACCCATTAGAAGGACCAATAGGAGAATACAATCCATAAGCGAGAATAGAAGTAAATGCCCATGCAATCTACTCATCGAATCTTTGCCCATGTGGCCCGATTGACACCAAGCAGAAGAATCTTCATCTTGCGACGAACTCATGAATGACGATGTAGTCGGAATGTTGTGTCATCCGATTTAGGTGTAGAGGTCCAAGGCGATTCTCTCGGTGGGCGTAATGTGTTATTGGTCGTTTCAGGAGGAATTGCGGCCGTTGAATCTGTTAAATTATCTAGAGAGATTAGACGCCATGGTGCTAATCTCAGCATCATCATGACGAAAGACGCAAACAAGGTCATTACTCCATTAGCACTGTCTTGGGCTGCAGCATCACCAATCATTACCGAATGGGATTCCGAAATGTCTCAATTATCGGAGTTTGACGGGATCCTTGTAGCTCCAGCGACAAGAAATACAATTTCTAAGCACATTCATGGCGTCATGGACTCTCCTGCAATGATGGCATTATCGGCTGCAAGGGGCAATAAGACTCCTTTGATTTTCGTGCCTTCAATGCATACAGATCTATTCGATGATCCAGTTACTAGTGACTTAATCAATTCTTTAGAGTCTGAAGGAAGCCACATTATTCTCGATCAACCCTCCGAAGGTAAAAGAAAACAACCGAATCACATTCAGATTGTTGCCGAATTGTGTAATTGTATCAATCAAAGTCTACCAGATAGAAAGAATGTGGCAATAACTCTTGGAGCGAATCGAGCTCCAATAGACTCTGTTCGCGCCATTCAGAATGCATCATCGGGAGCAACAGGATGGCGAATAGCCGAGCATTTGTTTCGCATGGGGCACGAAGTAGTATGTATTGCAGGAGTTACTTCTTCTGATCCAAATTTCACACTTCCACATGTTATTCGTGACGGTACACCAACAGGCATGCTAAATGCCTGTCTTGAGGTAGCTTCGGTTGAACCCAAACCTGATGCATGGATACACGCTGCTGCTGTTCTGGATTACTACACCGAACCTATTTCCGGTAAGAAACCAAGCGGCCAATCTAATTGGAATCTCCAATTGACCCCCGGTCCTAAGCACATTGAGGAATTATCTCATCTTGCTAAAGATTGTGTGAGAATTGGATTCAAACTCGAAGTTGATGTTCCAGTTAATGTTCTATTAGAAAGAGCCACCGAACAGATTTCTCGACTAGGAACTGATGCGGTGGTTGCCAATTTGAAAGATGAAGTTCACGATCCAAATACACCCAGGGGTAGAATCGTACTTTCTAGTGGAGATGTTCTGGAGATGCGTGATGATGCTGAATTGTGTAGAACTATCGAGTCATTATTGCATATCCGCGACTAGACTTCGGCATTACATTGAAGCACACTGCACCTTCGCCATCATCCGTGAGCAACTCAAAAAAGGCTAAGCGGGGTATCCCTAGCAAGTCAGATTTCAATGCATGGTATCCTGCTATAGTCGAAATTGCTGATTTAGTCGACAAGAGGTATCCAATCAAGGGAATGGATGTTTGGAAACCCTATGGTCTTGAATCCATGAATCTGATAGATGGCCTAGCTCGCCGAGAAATGTACAGAACCGGTCACGAGGAGCACCGATTTCCACTATTGGTTCCCGAGGACTTACTAGAGAAAGAAAATCGCTTGGTCTCTAGACTAAAAGCTGCTAGAGCTGCTGGAGTCGACCCATCAGAACTCAGAATTGACGAAGAGGAATCAGGTTTCAAGAAAGAAGTTTACTGGGTCACCAAGGGAGGGGAAAACAAACTGGATATTCCCATGTTCCTAAGGCCGACATCTGAAACACCAATGTACACAATGTTCGCCCTTTGGGTAAGAAGCCACGCAGATTTGCCACTGAAGACTTTTCAGATTGTAAACACTTTTCGTTATGAAACAAAACAGACCCGTTCTTTCATACGAGTCAGAGAGATCCATTTCTTTGAGGCTCATACTGTTCATGCCAACAAAGAAGGAGCAGATGCACAAATCGAAGAGGACGCCGAAATGGTCCAAGCTATCCTACACGATTTATGCCTACCGAGCCTAGTTTCAAAAAGACCTGTTTGGGATACTTTTCCAGGCGCATGGTACACTAAGGCAGCCGATGTCATTATGCCTAACGGTAGGACACTACAGGTTGCAACATATCATCACTACAAAGACCAATGGGCCAGTGCATTCGACCTAACTTACGAAGATTCTGATGGTTCTACGAAGCCTTGCCACCAAACCACATTTGGTATGTCGGAGAGGCTGTTAGGTGCAGTTGTTGGCATGCACGGGGATGATAATGGCCTCATCATGCCCCCGGCAGTTGCACCCATTCAAATCGTATTAATGCCGATTGCTCAGCATATTGATCCCAATGTTATCACGAAAGTTCGTAATTTGTCTATGGACCTGAAATCCGCAGGTTTCAGAGTGCAAGTCGATGAACGTGATATTAGACC
>DAON01000092.1 GCA_002501885.1 Euryarchaeota archaeon UBA220
CCTGTCTGAGCTGATGTTGTGCGCTCGTCAACGATGGTCCCAGTGTATCCCTGCACTGCAGCAAGAGTAACTATTGACAGTGTTAGCAGCATAATTACTGCCAATCGATTGACGGACTCTGAAGATCCTGAACCTCTCAGGCCCCTTCTGATATCTGATACCGCGGGAGACCACGATAGTAAAGCGGTGAGTATTCGTGGACCAGCAGCTCCAATCCTTCCCAGAACTAATGCTCCTCCTATCCATAGGAAGAAGGGGCCTAGGAGGAACAGTAAGGCTTCGACAATGAAGTTTGAAATTAGGCCCTCGGATCCTATTGAGCCCCATCCTCCATTGCCTTCGATCCAGCTCTCGGCATAGGCTAGAAGTCCGATGAGGAAAGAAAAGACATGCAGCAAAGTTCTGGGCTCTCTAGTTTCGGCTACCTTTCTTACTCCTTCATCGATCTCGATTCTGAGGAAATTTCTAGTTCTGGCTCTACCGAACAGAAGTGATAAACCGACAGTAAGCAAGATGATTACAATAGTTGTAACCAGACTCAAGGTCGGATTGATGTCTATCCCGCCCGATCTGAAAGACATGAATCCGACGGCATCGAGGACCAAGGGTACAGAAATTAGTGCGAGAGAATACCCAGCAAACCAAGCGAACATGCTGGTGACTGTCAACTCGAGCATTATCATGCCAGTAAGAGTGCCTTCTGTGCCGCCGATTACACGGTGGATGGAAATCTCTCTCTTGCGCTGTTCTAGTGATAAAACTAGACCGTAAATCAGAACTGAGAATGAGAGGACAACAATAGGAATCATCAGGATGTAATCGAAAATCTGTATGATTCCAAGGAATATGTTGAGGAAGGTGATGGTTCCCGAGATTAGGTCGTTGTACTCTACTAGAATGCCAAAACTGGTGTAGTTTCCTGCTTCCATCTGTTCCTTGAGATTGTCTAGCCACTTAGTCGCGTCAGCAGTAGATGTGGTTGGCAACTGGCTTCTGTCTACAGCCAGACCGAGGTAACCGTGATCGTTGTCCATCAGTATGGTCTTCTGCTCTTCACTGAGGACTGCATCTGTAACCATCAATGGATTGAACAACAAGGTAGGATTTCCTGCGCCTCCTTCCTGATATACTGCAGCGATGGTTAGATTTCGAACCGTCATGGTGACCCGGCAGAACTTGTATGCTCTCTCTCCAGCACTCCATGTGTATTCCTCACCTTGACAATCCTCGAAGTCATCATTGAGATTGACTCCTGTAAGATATCCAGTGATGTAAGTGAAATTGAGTTCAGATATTGTGTCATTTACACCCACTCCTGCGCTAGATGCAATCTGAGAGGGTAGAACGATTGATCGGTTAGCAGCAGCGTCTGCTGCACTAGCCGGCCAACTACCGTAGATTATCCTAGAGTCTTGCCCTCTGACTGAATGTCGTTCCCCTAACTCGCCGTCCCAGATTCCATCACCATAGAAACGGATTGTTCTGTCACCGTTGATTGGAGGTCCTGATGATAATGCCTCGGGATAATCCCAACTTACATTTTCCCAATTCCCAGTAGGCCCAGAGGCTTCGATAACATTGAGAGGTTGTGGAGTGATAAAATCCTCATCGAAGAAACCGTCAACCCTAACTCCTTGACGTCCGAAAACAAGTCCGCAGTCAGAGAATGCATCCATCTCTACAAACTCATCGCACAATGATTCCCAAAGCGCCGAGTCGTTTGTTCTTCCCTCAGCATCATCTCCAGGCCCCTCAGAGAAGTCGACCTTTGCGTCGAATATCTCCTCTTGCAATGAGTATTGTAAGAATGCTTGAGACAGACCCACTCCGTATGCAAGTACAGTAGAAATTACCAGTGAGGCTAGGAAAACTCCGGCGAATACAGCAAGAACACGCTCTCTACTTCGCCACGAGCTCTTTGCTGCCATGACCAAATTATCCGGGAGCGATAGTAGTCGTGTCTTCAATGGTAATTTATCCATCGACTCGTGTTTCTCTTTGCTAAATTCTATCCCAAATAATTCGCCTATGAGGACGAAAGGGAGGGTGATTAGACGCCAAAAAGTTCGACCTCTGCGTGTGAAAAGTGAAGTCACAATACCATCAAAAATAGCGCTAGGGATGCTCATTCTCCTATCCCTCCTTCAACGCCCCAAGCAGAACGAATGTCAGATGCTGCAGTCACTCCGTCTCGTAGCAGTAGCATTCTGTCTGCCATCGAGGCTAGTGTTGGATCGTGGGTTACCATTAGAACAGAAATTTGTTCTTCTTCGCAGAGACGCTGGAACAAATCTATGATTTCGAGACCGCTCTTTACATCCAGATTTCCAGTCGGTTCATCAGCTAGAATTAGAGGGCGTGAACCAGCGATTGCTCTAGCGATTGCGACTCTCTGCTGCTGACCTCCAGACAATTGATCAGGGATGAAGTTCAAGCGATCCGATAGATCCACTTTGTCCAAGGCTTCTCTGGCCTGTTCTTCTGCCTCGGCGGATGGTACTCCGGCTAACTCCAAGGAGAAAATCACATTATCTAGGGCGCTGAGTCTGTCAATCAAATGGAAATCTTGGAAAATCCAGCCAACTCCTCTTCTTCGGACTTCTACTACTCGATTCGGACTCTTTGTCCCATAGTTGAAGCTCTCAAGAGATATTGAGCCGGAGTCGGCATCAAGAAGACCTCCGATGATATTGAGAAGGGTCGACTTACCGCATCCGGATGGCCCCATTAGGGCAACTAACTCTCCTGGCTTGATTTCCAAATCTATTCCTTTCAGAACCTCTAGCCTGTTCCTACCGGAACCAAATCCTTTGCACAAGTCGGAGACTTGGAGCACGGACAAAGGGTGAACAAGTAACCTATAAACTACTGTTTGAAGAAAAATGGTTCAATCAGTCTAAAATCGATGCATAGGCCGCCGATAGCATCTGTCCCTGAGTCTCCGGACTGAGTTTCTCCTTGACATGTAGAATCAGCGAGTCTTCGGGGATGCGCGGAACCTTTCCCGCTCTCTTCCATGCAGCATGAACTTGAGTAATTGCACTAACCCATGCGGAGATATCGTCAGCAGGCAATAGACAATCCTCCGGTATTATCTCGTTGTGGGCAGGCAGGTCAGACGCTAGAACGGGACATCCTGCCGCCATGGCCTCCACTGGCGGATATCCAAAGCCTTCTGAGATGCTAGGGAATAGCAATGCTTCTGCGTGTTGTAAGGCTGCTACCAATTGCTGATCACCCAGTTTTACTTCGCTCCCGATGTGTAGCATGTGAATATCTTCCGCAATTTCTTCTGGGAGGTTATCTAGAACCTCATTGACAAAATTGAGTCTCTTCCTGGGCTCATCGCTCCCTACTGTAACCAGCATGCACTTGCTGTCATCGTCAAAATCCGAGATTAGTTCTCTTGAGCATGGGTTTTCTTCGGGGTCCCAATAATCGACATCGACTTGATGACGAACCAATGCGGTTGGCTTACCGGGGAATAACGATTCAACATCTCTACGAGTCATCTCTGAGATGCAGATGAGTAAATCGGCTCTCTCCAATCCCTGCCGTAACCTCTTGAGATCTCTTCGACGAATCAGTCCTGGGCTGTGCTCACCCACCTCGACATTGTCTTCGCCTGCCTTGATTGAGCGTGGTTTGAGATGAAATAAATCATGCACAGTGACTACTACTGGCACCTTAGACTGATTAGGAACGAGATGTGCCTGTTCTTGATCAGTGATATGCAGAAGGTCAGCATTAGACTGCTCGATTGAACGGGAGACTAACCTAGGATGGCTTCTCCATCTTGAGTACAGCCGACTCAGTGGAGATGTACTGATTGTATGCTCTATTGTCCCAGTTCTAATCCATCCAGGAACCAGTGCTCTTTCGAGTAGAGATTCGACAGCAAAGTGTGCTCTGCCCAAGCCTGTGTTCTCAGGTAGGGCGCCTCCTCTGGCAAGCATAACCCGCCTGACCATGTGGCCACCAAGGCGTATCGGACTTAAACGAGGGCGGGAGATGGGTCAACATGGAGGGAAATCGCGAGCAGGCTGGTCAAGGCCGCAGATTGCTCGTCGCCAAGGGTAGTTTCGAGTCATTTGGAGGGGCTGAACGAGACCTAATCCGCAATCTACCTGCCCTCTCTGAGGCTTTCGAAGTTACAGTTGCTACACTCGCTCCAGTATCTGAATTGGAAAATATGTGCTCTGAATTAGGCGTGTCTCTGTTGTATCCTGAGAATACTTGGGAGATGCCAGTTGATCCGGTATCTAGGATTCTAGACATTGGATCTAATAGCGCAACAAAGGCATGGAAGTCGTGTTCAAGGCTTGGGGATGCCATCGATCACTGCGACGCTGTCCATCTAGTCAGTGGAGATGGTAGTCTGGAATTACTGGATATGATTCCTCAAGAGACTGTTGTACACTTCCATTTACTAGAGCCGCACCGAGGCTTGCATGAGGATGTCCTCCACATGGAAATTGATGGAAGACCAAAACGCAGCCTTAGACTAACACATGGACTACTGACTAAGGCTAGGAATGCTGACTTGAGAGCAGTCAGAAAACTGGCTGAAAGGCCGAAATCTGCCATCAGCGGTAACTCGAATTTTACTGCATCTAGGATAGTGGAAATATACGGTGTAGATGCTGGTGTTCTACATCCTAGTGTAGTAACTGATGAGTTTCCTGAACTAGCAAGTGCGAATGAGACAATGCCTAACTCCTTCTCTGGAGATTATGTGGTAAGCGTAGGTAGAGCCAGTTGGGTTAAGGGAACTTGGGAGACTATCTCTATGCTTGGAGGAACTAATCTGATTCTTGCACATGTCGGGGGCGGAGACAAGGATGATCTGGACAGATTGTCCTCGCATGCACGCAACTGTGGGGTTGAGCTCTGGATTGCTCCGAGGTTGAGTTCCAACGAGATGGCTGCTTTGATGCGTGGAGCCAGGGCTGTGGTCAGCATGGCCCATGGAGAGCCATTCGGATTAACACCCATCGAGGCATTCTCAGTTGGGACTCCTGCATTGTTCGTGGACGAGGGGGGATTCAGAGATTCGATAGTAGACGGTAAAAACGGACGATTGCTTGCTCGTGATGATATCGAAGGATGGCATTCTAATTTGGAGATGGTGAAGGATTCGACTGTTCGGGAACAGTGGTCTAAGGCCGGGAAGGATCGTATTTCGGAGCTGGGACTTAGTCCTGAAAACCACTGCAGTAGACTGTTGAGAATCTTAGATTCAATTCATGATGATGAATGAACATGTTCGGAATCTATTGAAATAACAAGTATCTGAGCGCATCTCATGGACGATATGCCCAGTTCAACAACAGAAACTACCTCTAAGGCTGCCTTGACGGTGGGATTACTGCTCTTCGCTTCAGTGATTCTCGGAGCCGGGGCCTTAGGCGATGACGGTGGTTCGAACTCTACTGACAGAGATGATCGTGAACCTACTGATGATACTCGCGAAGATGAACGTGCTAACGATAACATGGATCTAGAAATCGATAGATTAGGCACTGCATGCGAATCCGGAGATGAAGAGGCTTGTTATCGGCTTGAGATGATGCGAACAGATGGAGGCGACCGAGGAGAAGATAGGGGTGAGATGGAAGTCCGTGATTTGAGCCGTGAGCGAGGTCCAGAAGGAATGGATCGTGACCATAGAAACAGTATGGGAGTAGATCCAGAGATTCTAGTTGAGATGGCAGAATTGTGGTGTCACAACCATGTATATTCGACATTCTGGGAGAATGCAGGAGATGTTCACGAGGGTGAAGAAGGATTCGAAATTGTCACCTATGATGAGAATGACAACATGGAAACGACATTCATCAGCCACGCTGCAATGTCTCAGTTACTGATGGGTCTTGAGCCTCTAGTGGAGTCCTGTACTGACATGATGTTGAGGCAAATGGGGGTGCCCATTCATCACGACGAGCATGAGGATGATTGGGACGAATACGAGTGGTGTGAGGAACACCCCGAATCTGATGACTGCGATTGGATAGACGATGAGTGGGATGAAGATGACGAGTCAGACGAAGAGGACGGGTCGGACGAAGAGGACGACGATACCCCTTGCAACACACCTGATTGTGACGATGAGTCAGACGAGAGTCAAGATTGATCTGTCTCTATTCTCTCAGGCTGAGGCCCGAGTCTCAACACTGCGAATAGAGACCCTGTTCCAATCAGCATAAGCACGATGGAAACAATCGGATTCAACACTGTGGCTGTATCCGAAGGTAGCCAAATTGGCATGATGTCGAATAGAGACTCCCCTCGAACCAACTTTCCACCAATTGAAGATGCCATAGTGGTCATGAGGATAGCCATTCCAGCAGTTGCACCCTGCAGAGCGCTGAGTGAGCGGTGCTCCCAGAGACCTGGGCCTAGTCTGATTCTTCCAATAACAAAGGCAGCCCAGAATCCTGCAGCAAGTCCTGTATAGACGAATTTGTTGTACAGCAAAGCATTGTTGACAGTATTGTCGGCAGCGAATGAACCACTTAGTGCGGCTATGGGGATGAATAACAATCCAAGGCATGCACCGGCTATCGATGCCTTATCCATAGTCAGCATCATTCTGTCAGAGGATAATCTACCACCCAGGAAATTAGGCATTATGCTACCAGTAGCACATCCTATCGCACATAGGCTTGCTAAAACCATACAGCCGACCACGATTTCAGCCATTGCCGCGTGGAAGGTAGCTGCTCCAAACATCACTCATCACCCCCTGGAGGATTCTCTGGATCAGCAACCCATTCTTCTTCAACCGGATCCCATAGCCAACCCGGATTTTCCTCTGAAGGAACCAATCTTGACCAATACTCATCCGGCTGGTCAGGTTCTTCAGGTTCAAGTCCTGGTGGCTCGGGAGGTGCAGATTCGGCCTCGACTTCGGAAGTCATGTCTACAGGACCTCCTTCCCAAGGAGAGAGTCTGGCCTGCAAAGCTAGTAGGAAGGAGGTAACAAGGAGAGCCAGTGCGAAGCCTTGTAGTCTAGCATCCCAAATGTTGCCATCAAATGGGGCCGGTTGAGTTGCCACCATCAACCAAGGCTGAGTGATAGAGAATTCTCCATTTGATGTGGTAACCTGATACTGAATTCTAGTGTCGCCGATAGTCGCGGGAATCTGAGCATGCCACTCGTCTCCTTCACCAGTAACTTCAGCATCATGAGGAATCCATTCGCCTTCAAGCATCCATTGTACAGAAACAGAAGTCGTGTTTGTGGTCTTGATTACCGTGGGAGAAGTATCTCCTGTCACTCTAGTCTCTGGTTTCCAATCGAAAGCAAACCCTGGAAGGTTCTCAGGTACTGGTTGGACATCGACCGTGTAACCTCGTGTAAGTCCCGAATAAGCCCAATTGTTACTATTCGGATTAGCGCCGTGGTGAGTTGCTACAAACAGATTCACGGTTCCAGTAGTCTGTGGTGCCAACATGACCCATGTCAGAGTCACAGAACCGCTTGATGGAACTGTGACTTCGACATAGTTGTGTGTACCTCCATTGGGGTCCTGTACAATACTCCATCCATGGTCTTCAGGGTGGTCATCATTGCCATTGGCTGAACCGAGTATGAATACTCCCAATAGGCGATTGCCAGATAGACTCATGCCACTAGCAGTAACATGGATAGCGGTTGCTGTTCCAGTGAAGGTAGTCTCATCCATAGAGACTGTAACTGTGCCATCGGAAGGAGTACTGAGTGCAGGATCTCCGTGGCATGAGCCACCACAAGTATAGTCACGATCTGCATCGCCATTTCCACCTGGATTAGCTACACTTGCTCCTGTGGCAAGGAGGATTGCAATGACTGTGACAAAAGCCGCTCTAGATTTCATCATAGTGACCTCCTTCTAGACTCAGTAATCGATATCGCTATAGCCGCAGCACCCAATAGTACCATGATAACAGAAATTGGAATAACTAGCAGTTTTGTCGAGCCAGACGGGTCTGTTTCTACTGCTCCTGCAGCAGATGTTGCATCGATACTGACCATGTTCTCACCATCCACGACCCAGACTATTTCCATTCCCTCTACTGTCGTAGTTACCGCATAGTACAGAGTGGTCGCGACTGGGGCTGTCTCGCTCCACTGGGTTCCCGATGTGATTCCTACTGGGTCCATATCCAGAGGTACGGGGTCGCCCCAGGCAGGGGCGGAGTCAAGTGATGTGAGGCCGACCACAGTAGTAATCGGACTAGAGGATCGATAAACTCGATATTCAGATGAAGAACCTGACCAAGATAGACTAATCTTTGTCCCATCCAGCGTTGCGGTCAGATCTGAAACCATACTAACTGGGCCTAGTACGAGTTCGCTCTCATGTGTGTCCGAAGCCCCCATATTATCTACCACAGTAAGCACAACTGTATGGACGCCTCCGGGTAGAATCACATCGATTGATTCTCCAGAGAGGCTTACTCCATTAACAGTCCACAACCAAGCCACAATGTGGCCATCTGGATCTTGTGCGCCGCTAGCATCCAAAGAGAACTCAGACCCTGGAACCGCAGGGTCAGGAAGGGTCGACCACTCCGCATCAGGAGGGAGATTGGCAATAACCACTGTTTCCGATGCCGAAGACGAAAGTCCCCATGGATCGTTAGCGAAGACGGTTACTTCCCATGTCTGACCGGGTTCGAGTCTATCAGAAGTAACCGATGAGTAACCATCTAGGTCTGGAACATGGAATCCATTTCTAGACCATTGGTAGTCGAACAATACTGTCTCTTGGTCAGGATCTACTGATAGTGCTTGAACGATAAGATTGTGTAATGAGTCGGGGACTCCGAGTTCGATTGTTCCGAAGTCACCACCAAGAGTAATCTCTGGAAGGCTTGGGGGGGCATTGAGAATCGCCCTCGAAGTAGTCTTCATCGAAGAACCTAGACTCTCGCCATCACCTGGTAAGACTTGAACCGACCAATGCTGATCTCTGACGGTCTCAGTGCTTGGAATCGTGACCATGTCATCGTAATCTTGTACCCAATTACCGTTTACCCACCAGCGAATTTGGCTTGCTGACTCTAAGTCTCCGTCTACATCAGACTGTTCCCAAACTACAGTTAGGTTTGCAGAGGTGTAGAGATCTCCCTCGGGTAGCATTGTAATCGAAGTAACAACGGGAGGGGTGTTTTGGATCATTACAGCACTAGTAGAAACCCAATCAGACCACATCAAGCCATCAAACACTCTGACTTCAGCAACCCATTGCTGATCCTTTGATGTGGCTTCTGGGGGCACAATAGTCATGTCATTGTATGTTGAAATCTGAGTCCCATCGCGTAGCCACTTGATTTCAGTAGATACCTTTGGATCGCCATCGGGGTCATTGTATCCTACAATTACCTGCAATGAGTTGCTAGTGAACGCATTACCTGAGGGTGTGATGTAAGCAGTTGCAGACGGTTGTGTGTTTGAAGAGCCGATGATGATAGTGGAGGTCCAAGCGGTGTCGCCGAAATCGGTTCCGTCATGAGGTCTGACTGACGCTTGCCATGCGTCTCCGGATCGAGTCCATAGGCTGGAAACGCTGGTTTGGCCATCTAACTCTGCAATTCTAACTCCATCGAGATACCAATGTATCACGGTGTTCTGCTGTGGATTACCATCGAGGTCATAATACTCGTAATCGAGGTTTAAGTTATCATTTTCAAGAGGGTCATTAGGACTCAGTAGGAGATCTCTGGCTACGGGGATGGTGTTTCCAATTGTTACTGGCGTGAGGAGGACCGGGTCGCCATCCTCATTGACATCGGAAGGAGTGACTTCGACCTGCCACTCCTGTCCTCTGGCTATCCAACTGTTTGGGACATTGGTCATGTCATCAATGGAACTGATTCTCAGTCCATCTCTCCACCACTTGATCTGTGTCCCTTGCTCGGAATCGCCATCGGCGTCGCTGTAGTCATACGAGACCCCCAAACCAGTCTCCTTGGTAGGATTGGTGGGGACATATGTGACATTGGATGCTACTGGGGGCGATCCACCAGAGCTGCTTGACTCTGGGAGAGTCCAAGTTCCCGTACCCCAGGAATCACCTGAGTTCTGACCATTGCCATTTGCATAGAGTACTGCCAGATTGAATGTGACATCTCCAGTTCCTGATGCTGGAGCCGTCCAATCGGCCGACCATGAACGTAGAGAGTCACTACTGTGCGTCAACTCGCCCTGTGCCAACTGGACTTGTGATCCAAGATTAGACCATGCGCCTGCACTGGCATCGAGATTGAAGCCCCCATCTCCAGAGATGTGAGGGCCTCCGTCCCAGATTAGGGAGTAGGTCGATCCAGGTGTGTATCCTCCTGCCCCCCAAGGAAGCCCGCTGAGTGTTGGGCTTATCGCCTGTGTGTTGGAATGACAGGTGCAACCCGATACCGAGCTACCTACCTTTCCCGATGAATTTGATTGGACCGTGTACGGTACCGATAATAGTAGTAGTATGACAACTAGGGCTGTGACACGGTTACCGGCTCGCATGCGCTTGCGTAGGTGTGTAGGCTGAATAAGTTCGCGGCGACCTTTGATGCGTCAGAGAAGAGGTGTCCGCTGCATTGATGGATTGCATGTAGGTCGGGGTGTCATGCGCACCATCGATAGTATAGCCATCATTGGAGCAGGGAACATGGGCTCCGGAATAGCCCAGAAGAGTGCTCAGGAGCACTTCGAGGTTCAGATGGTAGACCGTGAGCAGCAGTGGATAGACAAAGGAAAACAGACAATCTCTGATTTCCTAGATGAAGCGGTTGGACGCAGGATTTTCTCTCCTAATCAAGTCGAGGAAATCAAGAGTCGGGTAACTGGAGTCGTTGGTACCGAGAATGTCGCTTCGGATACTGATTTGATTATTGAAGCGGTTTTCGAAGACTTTGATGTAAAGACAGAAGTGTTTGGAATCCTCGATGAGGTCTGTGACGAGCATACTATTCTCGCAAGCAACACCTCTTCACTATCTGTCAATGATTTAGCAGAAGCAGTAGGAAGGCCAGACCGTTTTGTTGGGTTGCATTTCTTTTATCATCCAGCCAAGAATAGACTAGTCGAGATAATCCCTGCAGAGACCACATCTGCAGAGACTCTAGCTTCAGTTGAGCAGTATTGTAAGACGATGGGAAAGGTCGTTATCGTCTGCAAGGATAGACCAGGATTTGTTGTAAATCGATTCTTCGTTCCGTGGTTGAACGAGGCCTGTAAGTTGTTAGAAGAGGGTGTGGCTACAACTGCTCAGATTGATGCTGTCGCTCGTAAAGCGTTCAGAATCGGACTCGGTCCATTCGCTCTGATGAACCTAACTGGTTCACCAATAGCGATGCACTCCACTGATTATCTCGCTGCGCAGTTGGATACTCCACGATACTTGGCAACTCAGACCCTACGAGATTTAGTCGCAGATGGAAGGACATGGGAAATAGGCGGCGATGAGGAATGTACTGAAGGGACTGCTACAGTGATTCGAGAACGTCTGCTAGGGCAGGTTTTCGCCGTATCGGCTCAAATCGTAGCAGAGGAAATCTGCTCAATGGAGGATGTCGATAGGGGGGCTAAGGTCGGACTGCGCTGGGCGCTTGGACCGTTTGAGATTGCGAACCGTATCGGAGTCAAAGAGGCAGTTAGGATGGCCGTAGACTATGCCCAGGAAGCTGGCTTAGAATTACCTGAGTGGTTCACTGAGAGGCGAGAATCCTTCGATTTCAGTTATGTTGATGTAGCAATTGAAGGTAGTATCGCGACAGTTCGCATTAACAGACCGGAAGCAATGAATGCACTGAATGTCACGGTAGTTTCGCAACTTGGGGATGTTTTGGACGATCTGAATTCTCGGGAAGATGTGTCAACAATTGTTCTTGAGGGAGCTGGAAAAGCCTTCGTTGCTGGGGCCGATGTCAAGTTCTTCGTGGACAAAATAAGAGCCGATGCTATTCCAGATATCTACGACTTCACAGCCAACGGACATATTGTTTTGGATAAGCTCGAGAGTAGTCCAAAGACCACCATTGCACTAACTACTGGTTTGGCATTGGGAGGTGGACTTGAGTTGGCACTGTCCTGTGACTATAGGGTTGGGACCAGAAGAACTCAGTTCAGATTTCCTGAGACGAGTATCGGAATCTATCCGGGACTGGGGGGAACTCAGAGGACCCCCAGAATCTGCGGCATCGAGTGTGCACGCTTTGCAGTACTAGCCGGAAACTTCCTAGATGCGGAGTCTGCAAAGGCTCTCGGGCTACTAACTCATCTCGTGGATCCTTCTGCTGTAGAGACAACGGTATCTGCCATTGCTGCACAAGGGAAACCCGGAGAGAAGTATCCGAGTAAACCTGCAGATTCAGAACATTCTGTAGTCTCATTCGCAACTTCATTCTACTCTGATGA
>DAON01000021.1 GCA_002501885.1 Euryarchaeota archaeon UBA220
CGATGAGGTACCGGGACGAAAATCATCTCAAAACCACAGTCTTCAGAGGGCTCAAAAACTTGCATTGCAGCAATTTCTGAGGCAGAGAATGGCACCATCATCTCTCGCTTACTCATCTCGGCGATGACTGATCTACTAGCAAATAATGGCATTTCGCTGACACCCATAACTTCCTTTCCAAACTGTCCAATCCCATCTACATGCCCAATGTGTACATGAGTTAGACTCAAGCTATCCGGTCTGACAACCCCTTGTTTCCCCAAGGAATCGGCCCACAGTCTCATTTGATCGGGCAGCGCCCTACTGGCTTCAATCAAATGCATACTTCCATCGGAACCCATAATCCCGCATGCGACAGGATGCCTACGTAGTATGGGATTGTCATGCGCGCCCATGCAATTTGAGCATGCACAGCCCGCATGGGGAACTCCTCCGTCCTGTGCAATTCCCAGCACCGTGAGGGTGACGCCCATAATGCTCGGCGAGGGTCATAGCGGATGAAGCACACGCACTAGGGGAGAACTAACCTCCGATGGAGCAATGAACCTGAACTGACTCTGCGTGGCATGGCAGCCGATTTGTCGTGGATGCGCGAGCGTTACGAGGAGTTGCGCTCGCAAGGCCTCGACTGGGACCCTCCTGCATTACAGTCAGCAAGTGAGCCGCGTTGCATGATCGACGGACAAGAGATGATCATGCTCTCCGCTAATAATTATCTCAATCTAGCAACTCACCCCAAAGTCGTCGAAGCATCGATTGAAGCGACACGCAAGTACGGCGCCGGCTCCGGCTCTGTTAGAGCCATTGCTGGCACCTTGGATTTACATCTCGAGGCCGAGCGTCTCTGTGCACAGTTCAAGCAAGTAGAGTCCACGCTAATCTATTCGGCCGGATATACTGCCAATGTTGGACTAATACCTACTCTTGTGCGTGGACCTGAGGATGTAATCATCTCCGACGAATTGAATCATGGCTCCATAATCGACGGAGTCAGGTTGACCAAGGCATCCAGAGCAGTCTACCAACATAATGACATGGATGCATTAGAGAACATACTCAAGCAACACAAGGATAGCGATAGGAAATTGATCATCACCGACGGGGTTTTCAGCATGGATGGCGATATCGCGCCTCTGGATGAAATTACTGAACTCGCCGAAGCACATGATGCGATGATATTCGTAGATGATTGTCATGGAGAAGGAGTTCTGGGCGGTGGCCGCGGAATAGTCGCTCACTTTGGCTTACAAGGAAGGGTAACCTTCGAGATAGGCTCTTACTCAAAGGCGTTAGGAGTTCAAGGAGGTATTGTGGCTGGTTCGGAAGATGTACGCAGACATGCACTCAACCATAGCCGCTCTTGGTTACTCTCAGGAAGCCAGCCCCCAGGTGTAGCAGCAGCACAGAAAGCCGCAGTAGAGGTTTTGATGACCGAGCCACAGCATGTCAAGAGACTATGGAGCAACACGGATTACTTCCGCAGTGAGCTAGAATCACTAGGCTTTGACACCGGCATGAGCGAGACACCAATTATCCCAGTGATGTGTGGAGAGAGTTCGCTGGCTCAAGAACTGTCATCAGCCCTCAGAGAACAAGGTGTAATGGTAGGGGCCATAGTTTTCCCAATGGTAGCACGCGACAAAGCGAGAGTTAGAACTCAGATTTCTGCTGGCCTATCGCGGGAAGATCTAGACGAGGTCCTATCCAAGTTTGATGCGTGTGGCCGAGAGCTGGGGTTGATTTGAGGAATTAAAATGCAACAAGAGAGACGTGAGAAACTACTGGTACTCTGGTTACTGGCTTCGGCCTTTGGGATTATGTTCGCAGTCCTGTCTTGGGCGCAGGAGGCCAGTCTATTGCCGCCTGCAGACGAACTTGGTGCATGGAAGGGAGTAATTGCAGTAGTAACAGGACTGATTCTGTATTGGCTTGTGGCAAAGGACATCCCTGGAGGGCCGGGCGATGTCTGAGCTGGGCCGCTGGCCGATTAAATGCGAAATTCCAGTCCAATGGGGCGATTTAGACGCTTTGAATCATGTAAATCACACTAGGTTCCTTACTTGGATGGAAACGGCTAGAATGCACTACTTTATTGCCAGTGGATTCGATGAATTGCATAAATCACAAGGAATTGGACCAATTCTTGCAGGGCTCCAGGCAGACTATCTTTCTCCTGTGAGTTTCCCCGATACAGTCACAGTACATACTACAGTTACTCGCATAGGCAACTCATCCTTTGATATGGGCTACAAAATTACTAGCGATGCCAAGGGAGGAGAATTAGTTGCTACTGGAACTGTTTCGGGAGTAGTATTCGATTATGAGGCAGGCAAGAGCACAGCAATGCCCGATTCTCTCCGACAGAAAATCTACGAAATTGAAGCATCAGTCTGACTGGCTCTCATCTACTACTTCTTCCAACTCATCATCTTCCGTAGCAATTACTTCTTCAGAGTCAGAGATATCAATTGTTCTAGTCATCCCATCGAAAGGTTGCAGCCCACGATCCAATCTATCGATAATTCTCCATCTCGGGGCATATGAGAGGTGTATGTACAGTGGCCCCGGCAGAACAAAGCATACCCAACCTGCAAAGATGGCGTAATCTGGAATCTCATTCATCATCGAGACCGAGATAATTGCCAGTCCGATGAAAGGAAAAGGGAATAGAAATCTTCTACGATTCTCCAGTCGTATTGGTGGGCGCTTTGATACTGATGCTATAATCGATGACGACCCACCTAGGAAGGAGCATAATGTGATTAACATGAGCGTCTGAATTCCCCAATCTCTTAGAGAATCCATCACCGAAATATCGTCCACATTACCAAAATATGCGTATGGTAGCAATAGAGTCAGGCCCACTAGAAATCCATAGAATGAGCCGATGAATACAGGGTGTGAGGCATAGAGTGGGTAGCGCAGGAACAATTGGCTTAGACTGCCACCTTCCAGCATGTGACGGTGCTCCGAGTCCAACTCGTCCAACCTATCTCGCCAATCGGTCACGACTACTACAGCAAACACACCTGTTTTCACCATTCCGGGAGGAATTAAGCCTAATTTTCTACAAACAATCTAACTCAACGCACCCGGAAATCATGAATCTACTGTCCGAAGAGTTATCATTGACAACTCTCTAGGTCTAATGCTAGGCGATAACATGGGTGACGATGACACACTATTCACCATATCTGAAGGGCATCTAGATACCGGTCTCCGTGGGATACCTGTGGGGACCTGTAAAACCTCATTCGTTGACCCGATTGAAGGAGTACACTATGTCGGCTATCCAGTAGGCGACTTGGCCAATCTGGAAGAAGAGGATGTAATTTATCTCCTGATGAACAAGAGGTTGCCGACAGAGGAGGAATCAGCAGCGTTTAGAGCCGAATTAGCCCATCGTGCAGAAGAGATGCCAACGGGCGCACTCAGAGTGCTGGAATCTCTAACTCCTGGTAGTGGCCACCCAATGGACTGGTTGGCTATCGGCATAATGGCTCTCGGGGCGGCCGACTCATCCGGAGATGCTAGGTCAGACTCGATGAACCTGATAGCCCGTATGCCTGAGTTGATGGCTAGGCTATTCCTGCTTAGGGGCGGCAAGCCAGAAGAACTCAGGCCACGCAAACCTGAGTTGGGTCTAGTTGAGAACTTTGTACACATGCTAGGCATAGAGGGCGCAGAAGCAGAGAGGATGGAACGTGTTCTGAGATTCTTCTTCATTCTACACATGGATCATGGCGGCGGCAACCTGTCGACATTCTCAGGCAAAGCGGTTGCGTCCGGCCGTGCCTCTGTATACGCATCAATTGCGAGTGCGATGAATGCCTTGTCAGGGCCTCTTCACGGCAGGGCCAACCAAGCATGCTTGGAATTTGTACAGCGCATCGGAACATCCGATCCAGCCGAAATTGAGGAGTTTGTTCGTTCTGAACTGGCTGCTAGGAGACCAATCTATGGATTTGGACACGGAGTGCTCAGGGCCGAAGACCCTAGGGCGCGTTTGTTGATTGAACTCGGCTCAGAGATTTGCCCTGAGGATGAGAACTACAAGACCGTGACAGCCTTGAGAGAAATCGTCCCTCCCATTCTCAAGGAAATTCCGAAAATCAGTAATCCATATCCAAATGTCGATTTAGCCAGTGGCAGTCTATTGCACTCGGTTGGATTCCGTAAGCCGGATTACTACACTACTTTCTTTGGTTGGGCCAGAGTAGCTGGAATCTGTGCCCAGATTCTCGATGAGAGAAGCGCTAGAGGTGGTAGAGGAACTCCAATCTACAGGCCCAAGTACATCCCTCGGGAACAGCCTCATCAGCGCCTAGAGTAGTCAGCCTGTTCCATAGGTACGGCCAGAACCTCTGTGCCCGATGATCCTAGATACCTCCCAAGGCATACTCGATTCATATGAATCAGACATAAGAGTCTCGATATCCCTCTCCCAAAGCCACTTTTTCCTCCAATAATTCAGGAATTCCCTCTTGTCATTATCTGACAACTCCGGCCAAGGAGCGACTTCACGCTGCAACTCCGAGATTACTGATGCGTGATGCTCAATCGCAGCAGAATCAAGCTTGTTCTGATGCTCCAAATTCAATGGTTGAGTGGCAGGCCTAAGCCACCTAGCTTCACCTGTAGGTAATGTAGTGACTTCAGGTGACAACTCATCCGAGATTGCAGTCAATCCGGCATCCATGAGGGCGCGTTCTACACGGAGTTTTGCGGGCCAGACGAATACCGGAAAACCTTCCCTTTTTCGGGTCAAATTTGCCAACTGCCTCCCATGCAGTCCGACTGTTGTTCCCACAGTCAGGTGGCGCTTTGCACCGTCGAGATAGTGTAATGCGGCCGGCAGCATTGGAGCACCTAAATTTCTCTGCAATCGCATTAATCTGGGAAGAGAAAGGGCGATGAAGTGAGGTGTAGCGAAAACTCGCTTGACAAAGCTACTGCCCCAAGGTCTGAGGTAGGGAACTAGTCTCGCGAAGCGTAACTTACTGCCAGCTCTTTCGGCCGCCTTCAACAATCTTGGCTCAAATGAATAAACCACAGTACTTGATTCGCCTATACCCATAGGCTCTAGTGATTCGTCAACCAATTCAATCATCTTGCGCATGTGTTCTGTTCTAGCCTCTCCAGACATCAACCATCCAGTCTTGCCACTACTGGGGTGAGGAATCTTGAGTTCTATGCATGCGAATCTACCACCTTCTAGCCAAGGATTGGTAAAACTCGGTTCAGCAAGCATCTCATCGAAAGTGCATACATGGCTAGGCATCGACAGAGAGTCCTCGCATTCAGGAAATCTTCCATCTGCCGTTTTGGTATCGTGATATGCCACTAATTCCTCGTCTGCAGACATTCTGAGATCCAATTCAACTCCGTCGGAAAATTGCATTCCGTGAACCAGAGCAGCGAGCGAGTTCTCAGGCGGCTGTTGCCATGCCATAGCTCCACGAGACGAATCAGGTCCAATAATGCACGGACGGCGATTCAGTTAGCAGCCCCAATGCTCAAACCCTTGTTCTCTCACCGCGCCGTAGGTATAACCATGTCAGAGACAGTAGAATTGGACCGCGCATCAGACCCCGAAGCAGTAAGAGGGTACGCATTCTATGATTGGGGAAAGTCAGCATTTGAGACGAGTACAACAGTAGCCATACTTCCGGCTTGGTATGCATATCTGTTTCTGGAGGCGAATGGACTTACCACTACGATAGGCAATATCGACATGACTGGAGATGCAGTTTGGGCCTATGCCGTAGCCGCTGCCACACTCTTTGTTGCAATACTGGCTCCAGCATTTGGAGTAATGGCCGACAAAAAGCCAATCAAAATGACCTGGCTCAAGTATCTAACTTATCTTGGAGCAGGCTCAACTTTCCTAATCGGATTTGACTTTCTGTATGCCGGATCCGAATGGGTTTGGATGATGGTTTTCTTCCTTCTAGCAAATATAGGATTGAACGGTGCAGGGGTATTCTACAACGCCCTATTGCCTCATATGGGTGCAGATGAAGAGATGGATGATATTTCCAACAGAGCTTTCGCGTATGGTTACCTTGGAGGAGGAATCCTTCTACTGGTGCATTTTATTCTAGTACTAGGCATAGGTGGAGACTTCGTTATCCGTCTCTGCCTCGCATCAGCAGGAATTTGGTGGTATGGTTTTGCACTTCTAACTTTCAAGTATGTACCGGAGCCCCCAATGGAGGGAGAAGAGGAATCCATTGCACTAGGGGATGCTTATCGGCAAGTTGTTCAAACCTTGAAGGAAGTAAGCAAGTTCCGAACACTATTCATTTACATGCTGGCATACTTCTTCTTCATTGACGGCATCAACACTGTAACTGCATTGGGAGGGGTGTTTGGTTCGACTGTTCTAGGTGTGACGACTACCGAACTAATGATTACAATCCTGGCAATTCAATTCGTTGCTTGGCCAAGTGCACTAGGGTTCACAAAATTGGCAAATAATTGGGGGACAAAAAAGGCGCTAAGCGCTTCTCTAGTCGGATGGGTAGTTCTTTGCTTCGCAGCATGTGCTTTCGCCCCCCTATC
>DAON01000012.1:0-20860 GCA_002501885.1 Euryarchaeota archaeon UBA220
CTCTCTATGGCCAGCGATTTACTCGATACTGCAACTCGCTCAGACCTGAATTCAGGCCTAGAGAGTGAACTCCAAGGGCTCGATTCTATATTCAGTACTGATGACGCTCTAGAGGGCCTCAGTGCGTTGATTGAGGGGCGTCGACCCGAATATTCGGGTGCTTGACTAAACTCTTCGTGGCGACTGGATCCAAGCTGGGGCTCGGTAGTTGGCGATAGCCGCGAACAGTATGCTCCTAAGACTAATCTTTGGGACCTCTATCAGAGTTGTCTCTTCGTCGATAGTCGTGTCCAACCAGTTCTGCATCATTCTCTCCATTAGTTTCCTCCTGTAACTAAGTGCTAATTACACACCGCCCTGCTAGAACCCGTATATGAAGCGGCCAGTAAGCACGATTACACCGAAGTGCATTTTATACACTAGATACCTTCTCGACAACCTGTTACCATGGTCTCCGATGCAATGCGAATTACCTCTCGAGACATGAAGAAAATCAATGATGCACTAGAGGAAGTCGAAGAAAATGGTGCGATGATTCGAAGGATTTTTGGAGAGTATAATGATGATGAATTTGATGTCTCTTGGGAAGTTGACTCTGCCGTAGATGCATTCTCGATTTTCAGTTCTAGATGGGCAATTGAAATCTTAGCTACATTGTACATCGCGGGAGATCGTAGATTCAACGAGATGAGGAAGTTGTTGCGGGGGATCAGCAGTAGGACATTGTCCGACAAGCTGACGACCTGTGTGGAGAATGGACTTGTCGACAGAATCGTCGAAGATGGTCCTCCAATTCGAGTCATATACAGATTGACAGAGCATGGGCGCGAGGCAGGTAGGCTGCTCAGTCCTCTAGTCGCTTACATGAAGATCTATCAGGGCCGAGTCGTCGGACCTAAGTAAGTCCACAACCGAGAGCATCGGTGATACACCGAACCGTATGCTTCAAAGGTCGTATGTTGAGGAAGAGTGTCATGGCTCTTCTTGAACAGTGGCGCAGTAAGCGTTCTTGGTTCTTCGATGGGCTAGTTGCCATCGCTGGTGGTGTTATTGGCTTAGGAGGCCTATTTCCTGCATTGGTTCCAGTTTCCGAAGGAACGCTAGCTGCACCTAGAGATCATTCATGGGAGCACCCGCTTAGAAGGAGTATACTGTCTACACTCGAGCGTTCTCCTGGCATACACTACAGAGAGTTGCAAAGGCAGTTAGATGCAGCCAATGGAACTCTCAGGCATCACCTGGATGTTCTAATTTCTGAGCGTTCAGTAACCACGATGTCGGTCAATGGTCGAACCTGCTATTATGCTGGCGCGCCAAGTCAGGTTGAGATCCTGGCTGGAACCGGTGTTACAGATCAAGCCAGAGCTGCAGAGATGCTACCTGTAGGACTCTCTACTGTACAAAGGAAGGTCGTCGCTAGACTCTCCAGAACACCTCAACCGGCTTCTCAGGCTGAGTTGGCACGGGATCTCGGTCGTTCTAGAGCCTCGGTTCACTCCGCAATTGGTGTACTTCGCCAGCGAGGAATTCTAAATCCCTCTGGGTTGTCCTTAGCACCTCATCTGTCCGGCCTACAGACCTCTGAAGTTGACTATCCGTGGCTAGATATCCGTGTCGAATACGCCTGAGTTAGTTTCACGGCGTGGCTAATCCTCTTGAGCCTAGGGATGCGCGCGTAGCGCGCATGTTCACGGTCCGACTAGTCGAATCGCCTATGCCTACGGGGAGTCGTGATCCTGACATCCTTCTAGCCTGGTTGCTTGATTCGATGGGTCTTGTGCGTCGTAAGAGCGACGGTTTTAGCATTGATGATGATCAAGGGGCATTGCATCGCATGATGAGTCAGACATTCATTGCTGAACCTCTCAAAGGATGGGATGCAAAGTCGATTAGTGAAGTAAGTGGACTCTCGCAGACAGGAATTCACCATCAGATAGTCAAACTGCGAGAATCTGGAATTATCTCAACTCAAACCGATGATCGTTGGCATGTGTATGTACTCAGGGGAGGGTCGATGTCTGCATCAATGGAATTGATTTCTGCACAAGCCAAGGTGATTCTGAATCAGCGTCTGGGTGTATTATCCAGCTATATCTCTGAATCAGAAGAGAGGATGGTTGTTCCTTGTGAGGAAGAGGAATATGGATTTCGTATTGAGGTTGCAGAGCCTCGTGCTCTGGTCGAGGGAGAGGATTTGCTCGATGCTCTAGTTCGCGAACTAGGGTTGAATGGAGAGCGAGCGAAACAAGGGGATGAATTGTCAAGAAAACTGTTAGAGGAATTGGCTGGAAGCGGTAATGCGGTCAGCCTATTGGCACTCTCTGAAAAGTTTGGTGAATCTCGCTCTAGAGTACAGCGCTCAATAGAGAGAATGAGAGCAGCTGGTATTGTAGAGCGAGTTCCGATGTTAGAGCGTCTGGCTCAGGACATATATGCTGGCTTGATGCGTCAGAGCGATGCACGTGGTGAGGGCTGGTTGATGACTAGAGGAGGGCTGGGTAGATTGGAAGAGTCAGTATCTAACTCATTGATTAGAGGGGTGCGCAAGAAATCTCTTGACTCCGACAAGGTGCAAGAGATTCTCGGGCCCGTCGATATCAATACCCAAAGAATCCTACTCAATACCCTAGGAGGCAGGATGCCCTATGGAATCCGGATTGGCGGGAAGGACGGGGTTGCGGTCAGAGAAGGAGTAATGAGGAAGGTTGAGAGAACTCTCAGACGCATGAGAACAGTTGCTCAGAGATTGGATGATGCCCTCGCTGACAACGAGGATTAGATTGCGTGGCTTTCGAGCATCCCTAGATCGCAGGCCGCAAGAGCCTCCTCGTGTGTAGCCTCAAGCACTACTGGACAGGCCAATCCGGCTTCTGCTGCATCCTGCCAAGTTCTTGCACAGACACACCATCTATCTCCAGGATTCAGTCCGGGGAAGCCAAATTGAGGAGCCGGTGTAATCAAGTCATTACCTTGAGAAAGAGCAAACTGGAGAAACTCCTCAGTAACAATCGCACATACAGTGTGCGAACCTCGATCCCTACCGTCTGTATTGCAACATCCATCACGGAACCATCCTGTCAAAGGCTCAATCGAACATTCTTGCAGTTCTGTTCCCTTGACATTGATTGAGTCGTGCATCATGCCACCGCCCCTAGAGAAGCAAGTTCTTCCAAATATTCAGAGACCCTCTGTCCCAGTTTTTGCTGATCATGAATGGAGTGTAACTCCACTCTCATCGCAGAAGCACCAGGGAGGCCTTTTGTGAAAGAAACAGCATGGCGCTTGAGATTCTTATTGTGATAATCACAATATAACTCCGAGCTCAACTCAACATATCTCTCCCAACACCAGTGCCTAGCTACAGCTGGATCATCGATACCCCATGGTGGCTTGTCTTCCGACCATCCTAGATCGCGCTTAATCTCATGGAATATGGTAGGTCTGCCTATGGCTCCACGGCCTATCATCAGACCGGCAGCACCTGTCTTCTCCAAGCATTCCGCCGCTGTCTTAGCATTGACTACATCTCCATTAGCTATCACAGGGATTTCGACTGACTGCACGATATCTCTAATCTGAGACCAGTCAGAATCACCTGAATAGCGCTGTTTGAGAGTTCGTCCATGAACGCAGATGCGTTCCACGCCCTCAGCCTCAATCCTCTGGCAGATTTCTAGAGCCGTATTCGGCCCACTCCCTGTCCCTAGTCTCATCTTGACCGTGATTGGTACATCAGTGGCCTCGATACATGCTCTAACCATCTTCACTACTCTGTCAGGATCGCGTAGCAGGGCCGCGCCCGCGTCATTGCGACACACCTTGGGAGCGGGGCAGCCAAAATTTAGATCGATTATGTCAGCACGATCTTGTAGCAACTTGACCGTGGTGACCATCTCTTCGATATCACCACCGAAAATCTGTGGAATGAATGGATTCTCTCTAGGATCGCTTTCGACTTTGAGCCATGAATTTGTATTTCTACGGGTTAATCCCGATGCAGCTGTGAACTCGGTCACCGTGAAATCAGCCCCACACTCACTAGCTAGTAGCCGGTAGGCTAGGTCGGTTACACCAGCCATCGGAGCTAGGAAGAGTGGTGGCTTAGCGGTCCGCATGGTTATCGGTCCAGTAAGAGACCTATGAGTCCGTCGCGACTCTCAGAAGGTAGATTCCCAGTCATCAACGCTTTGCGAGCGTTCCCAGTCCGCATCTGATAGTACGCCTCTGTTCTTGAGCATCTCACGGGCTAGAAGCCAGTAAACTAGTGCAAGTGAGCGTCGGCCCTTGTTGTTGGCTGGAAGAACCAGATCAACATTGCGAAGTCGGTTGTTGGCATCACAGATGCCGACTACTGGGAGGCCTGAACTAACTGCCTCTGAAAGAGCCTGAGAGTCTGCTGCAGGGTCAGTCACCAATATGACTTCGGGCTCGATGTAGGTTCTGAGACTCGGATTGGTAAGGGTCCCAGGGATGAAGCGACCGACGATGCGCATAGCACCGATGCTCTCTGCAAACTTACGGGCAGGGCGCTGGCCATACTGTCGGGCACTGACTACAAGAATCCTTTTCGGGTCGTAGTTTGATAGGAACTTAGCTACAGTTCTGATGCGTGAATCAGTTTGATGTACATCGATTAGATGTAGCCCTCCACCATCTTGACGCATGGTGTCTAGGAACTTGCGCATATCTGCTGACTTCTGATTGGTTCCAATGTGAACAGCATGCTGCTCATACACATCGAGCGGAACTAGAGGGGCTAGACTCTCATCCATGTTGAATCCTCAGCGTCGCGGCGACCTGACATTGACTCATAAGCGCTACGCATCGCCCCGTAAGGTGTGGCTTACTCCAAATCACTCAGAAATGTGCATTCACCCTCGCCATGGACTTCTGCAAATTGCACGCACGGGCGAGTTATTGTGAGATATACATCGAAGCTATCATGGAAAGAAAGTTGCTCTATAGGCGCCGTAATGCCGTATCCCCTAGCTTCCACTTCGAATAACCAATTTCCTTGCATCAACTCACCATCGCCAAGTACAAAGGGAGTTTGTGGATAGTCCTTGGTGGCTCTTACTTCCCAAAACGGATCGCCTCCCGATTCTTTTACCCCAGGCTCCCATAGACGAACCTCGACATATCGGAACTCGTTAGTTTCGTTTCCAATTACATCCTCTATTTGTGAAGACCATGGAAATTGGGCTCGGAAAGTGATGATTAATTCGGTCACGCTCTCATCAAACAAAATGAGTTCTTCCCTCTCAAACGGTTCGGCCGCCTCTACTCCAGATGATTCGAATGTATGATCCCAGCCAAAGGTCTCTTCTTTTGGGAATGTTGAGGGAGGCTCTCTCCATGACTCCATTACCTCTCGTTGTAAAGCCAATCCTAGACAGCCGGAAGTTAGAGTAGATGTCAGTAGAATTACGAGGACGATGAGGGTCTTGGTCCGTCCTCCCATAAAGCTAGGGGGAAGTCGATGTGACTTCAATACGCTGGATGTTTGGTGCCTCTCGGTACTCATAGGGAACGTCAAAGCCTTCGCTCGGTAACCCTTCGTCGTCATTGAGGCAGAGCAGTCGAATAGGTAGAGAGGGAAGAATGTTGCACTAGGCGATTATTCTTCTTCGTCTGTAGCCACACGAGGCTCGTGAACTTCTCTGAACACTACGACACCTACTCCGAGGTGATCTCTGAGTGTGCGCACGAGGCTAAACTTGGTGAACGACCAATTCTGGTCGTATGCTACGGCCTCGGGAGTAGTTATGGTCAAGTCGTCGCCATCAAATTCGACTTCGAAGTCATCGCGACCGGTATTCATACTGAGTAGAGTCTCTACCTTCTCAGCACGATCTTCTACAACCTTAGTGATTCGATAGTTGTAACGAAGAGTTACTCCTGCTAGAGGGTGGTTGTAGTCTATCCTAGCACGGCCCGCGCTGAGGAACTGTAGAATTCCCTGACGACCACCAATCTCTACAGGAGAGCCGATTCCAAGCATCTCAGGGTCGCGCACGCTGCGCATTAGGACATTTTGACCAATGGTCTCGACTAGGCTAGCATCGCGCTCACCGTATGCATCTGTGGCCTCGATATCGATGCTGTAGTCAGTTTCAGCCTCAGCCTCGGTTAGATGAGTTTCGAAACCAGCAATCAAACGGCCATCTCCAACAACTGTGATCATCGGAGAGTAAGTGCGGTTCTCATCATGAGCATCATGCTCCTTTGCAACCTCCTCACGGGTGGTCTCTATGAGCTTGTCATTGTCTGCGTTGAATAAATCGTAATCGATGTGGACTATCGTGCCATTGTCCATAGAATAGCCTCCTGAGGCGACCCGCCGACCTATCGCCCCTTTTTGATACGCTCGGTCCACCCGAAGGGTGGATGAGGGTGCCCTACTCCTCTTCAGTGGCCGTTTTATGACTGCTCAAGAGGGCCGCAAGGCCACCTAACATGATTAGTGACCAGCCCAGCCAGACTAGGTGACTGCCCTGCAAATCATAGATTGTAACTCTGACTGACTCGACAGCATCTAAGTCGCCGAGAATCATCGAACTCAGTAATTCATTAGACTGGGCCAAATCTAGAATCACTATTGTGTCGCCGGACAGTGTACTCATCCTGTCTATTTCAGAGCGTGAATTGATGGCCCCGCTGGGCGAGTCGAAACGCAGCATCCCAGGATTCAGAGTATCAATTAGTTCGTCGTCTTTCCAGACTTCAATTGAAACACCAACAAATCCGTCTCCAACTAGATAGTCGTAGTCTTCATGGTCAGAAGATATCATCTCGGTCCCAACAAAAACCATCTCATAGCTTTCATGCTTTACCACTTGGTCCCTCTCAAGAGTGACCAGATGAGATGGATCTGAACGGTCGAGCATTGTTGTTGTCAATACATGACCCACCAATAATAGTAAGATTCCTAGGTGCGCGAGGTGCGAGCCTAGTAGTCTCGCACGCGCGGCATTACTATCGCCCATTCCGCGTTCCCTAAGGTGAGGTATTGTCTTCTTGGCCGTAAACCAAGCCTGCCTAGCAGTTAATGGAAGGGAGATTAGAAGCCAAGTTAGAACAAACACACCGACTGCGCCTCTAGTGATGCCACTGGTAACTACGAGTTCCGGGTCCCCGGGCAGAGGTAGATTCTCGCTGAATACTGCTAAGACAACAGAAGCGACTAATGTCAGGCCAACTGCAATTGGTCCCCTTTCAACTGGCAGAGAGTGGCCCCATCCATACAATGTCAGGCCAAGTGCGAGAAGAGCTAGGAGTGGTGCTCCGTAGAACTCGTGTGCCTCAAGGCTGGGCCCATCTATCTCTACAGTGAGGAGTAGCCATGTCAGAAGTAGGAAAGCTGTACCTCCATACCAAGGAGTCATTCTTGCTACGCGGGTTCTTGCTGAGATACTTGTGAAAGGTAACTGAAGAGAATCAAACTCGCCCTCATTCTCGGGAGACAGTAGCCACGGAGCTAGGAATGGGATCATTCCTGCAACTGACTGCTGGATATTAGAAATCCATAACCAACTGGAGAACAACATCATCACTACGCCCATTGTAATCCAATGCATCGGAGGTCGTTGTGAATCGCCATTGACAATCAGAAGCATCAGAGCTAGACCAACGGCTAGAATCGAGCTGGAACCAATCCAAAGTGCGATTGTTAAGAAAATCAGAATTAGAAGTCTTGACATCGCAGGTGTTTCTTCAAGCATCGTTTTTCCACCTGTAGAGGATACTGCTGCCCTCTGCTCCCTTAGTAGATGTAACATTGCGAAACAGAACATAGCGACCATGACAATGAGATACGATGTGACCTCGATACCAACGGGACTCCACTCTGCAATCTCGAGTACTCTCAGATAGGGGTCCTCGGACAGTGATCCTTCACCATCTGCAACGAATGCGTGCACGGATGCCCAGACTCCATTTGCACGGGTCACCATCGTTGCATGGAAAGCGAGAGCTCCTGTGATTATTCCAATCGCCGGAGAAGCAGCAATTGCCCTAGAGTCCGATTGGGCTCTGACATGAATTAACATGAGTAAAGCCAGCCAAGGTAACAATGAGCCAGTTTCAACCGGATCCCAAGCCCAGTATCCTCCCCAATCGAGTACGGTATATGCCCACAGACCACCTAATCCAATGCCTATTGTTCCAACTAGAAAGGCGGCCCTAGCCCAGTACAATTGAGACTCATGAATTAACTTCGAAGAGTCGCGCCTGAGTACTCCCGCTATTGCAACGCTAGCGGTTGCCAAACACAATGAGTAGTATGCGAATACAATCGGAGGATGAATTACCATCAAATTGGTCTGTAACAGAGGATGGAGTTCGCCTTGCTGCAAACCCGCGGGTGCAAATGGCTCTAGTAACCATGAAACTAAGATAATCGATATTACTAGAATATGCAAGATTCTGACCTCAAGCTTTGCTGGTTTGTCTCTCTCGGCCATCATCCAAGTCACTACACCAAGCAGAGCGGCCCACAGAAGAAGCGGTCCGGCTCTGCCCCCCCAAACAGCAGAGACTCGATACAGAAGTGGCAGACCGTCACCACCGTATCTGGCAACAAGATCCAGACTGGAAGCATCCACCACAAAGGCACCTACCAAAAATGCAAATGGAGAGATCTGTGCAGCAAGAGTGACATTTCTAGCCAGTATGTCACCGGCTTTCTCTGGCCGCATAGCCTGATGCAGGCTGGTCAAAACGGCGAGCGCGAGTAGTAAGAGTCCCAAATTAGGGAGAATTCGGATCACCACCCGTAGAACTTAGCCCGACTATATCCAAAGGCCAGCATTGCAGGAACTATTCGCTTGAAGTAGAGCCCTGGCCTTCGAATTAGAAGTCTTAGGGCCACCATTGCCTTGCCTCTGGCTCCCATATCTGACATCTCATTAGGGAAGCACCGAGCCATCAATGACATTTCATCATCTGTCAGATTAAATAGCGCGTTCTTACCCTTGAGGATCTTATCGTAAGGAGGGAATTCATCCTTCCAAAGCTTGGTGTACTCAGCCAATCTGGAGCCACTAAGGTCATCTTCCGAGATTGCTGCAGCAGCAGTCTCAGCAGCATATACAGCAGACTTCAGGGCAAGGTGTGAGCCGCCTTCGAATAGTGGTGATGTGAAGCCGGCGGCATCGCCTACTAGCATTAGTCCGTCGTAGTGAGTGTTGACAAATGGTCCAGAGATTGGGATTGTGCCTCCAAATGCGTGTGTACCCTTCTCCTTCCAAGGCGGATGAACCTGTTCGAGTTCCTTGAAATGAGTAATGTCAATGAACTCGTCAAGAGCCTTTTTCGCACGAGGTCTATCTTCAGTTACTAATCCAACATTTGCCCTTCCATCGCACTTGGGAATCATCCACAGATATCCCTTCTCTGCATACTCGGGCCAGATATAGAAGTCCAAGTAACCGTCAGTGGGAACTTCCAGCATCTCATACTGCATTCCCGCAACAACCTTGCCCATCTCATTGAGAGGTTTATCTCCGTCAGGCTTGACTATCTTTGAGCAGATTGCAGCGACTCCAGATGCATCGATGACTATCTTCGCTTGGATTGGGAAATTTTCACCCTTACCATCGCACATCCAGCCGGCGAACTTACCGTCTTCCTCAATTCTCTCCATCGAAGAGAGTTTGTGGTTGAGATGCATACTGGCTCCCGCTTCCACCGCCTCATCTGCAATCCACCTCTCAAACAGATGCTTTTCGAGGACATAGCCCTCCTCAGTGAGGCACTTCTCGGTGCCATCAGGGAATATTACGCGAATTCCCTGAACTTCCTTACTGACTACATGGTCAGGGAGCTTAATTCCGAGATTTTGACATGCAATCTCAGAAATGCACTCTCCGCAGTGCACTGGAGTTCCAATAGCGGGGTGATCCTCAATCAGAATGGTGGAAAGTCCTCGCTTAGCGGACTGTAAAGCGGCATTTCCACCTCCCGGACCGGCTCCGATGACTAGGACATCGCAGGTGTTCACCGCGTCTCCCATGGTATTGCGGGAAGGTCTAGCATCAAAGAATCCGTCGGTTGCGCCATCTACGATGGCGAGCGAACATTCTCATTTGGTGAGTGTTCCGGACAGTCATGGGTTGGAAGCGGCTATCCGACTTCGTCGGGTCTCTAGAGGAGTCTGGAGAACTCCTCAGAATCCCTGATCCAGTAGATGTTGAGCTCGAAGCGGGATGTTTTGCTGATCGTATGGTTAAGCGGGGTGGTCCGGCAATCAAGTTCGAGCAACCGCGCTTACCTGATGGAACAATTAGTCCATTTCCACTACTGATGAATCTGTACGGTACGAGAGATCGTACTAATCGGGCTCTAGGAGTAACTGAGCCGAAAGAAGTCGGAGAAAAGATGACTGCTCTGATGAAGCCAGATGTGGGTGCAATAATGCGCGCCCCATGGAAGGGTATCGGGCTAGCCTTGGATGGTATGTCAATGGCCCCCTGGAAAAGAAGGAGGGGTGCTTGTCAGCAAGTGGTAATGGAAGAGCCAGATGTGACTATTCTTCCAATTCCTAAGACCTGGCCCGAAGACGGTGGTAGATTCATGACTCTGCCGTTGGTTGTGACTGCAGACCCAAAAACTGGCGAGCACAACATGGGCATGTATCGTAGTCAGGTGTTTGGACCTACTGAAGTCGGTCTGCACTGGCAGGCCCACAAGCACGGGGCCGATCATGCAGATGCGACAACCGGCAGAATGCCAGTAGCAATCTGTTTGGGTGGGCCGCCTGAATTGACATTCAGCGCAATCGCACCATTACCGGATAATCTGAGCGAGTATGAGTTCGCTGGACTACTCTCAGGCAGAAGGTTACCGATTGTAAAGTGTAAGACCAACGATTTGTGGGTTCCCGCTGACTGCGACATAGTCATCGAAGGTTACACCGTACCGGGAGAGACTCGTATGGAGGGTCCCTTCGGAGATCACTTCGGCTACTACTCTCTGGCAGAGCCCTATCCTGTAATGCATGTGACTCGTATCACACATCGAAGAGATGCGATGGTTCCAATGACCATCGTTGGCACACCTCCAATGGAAGATGGTTATCTTGGTGAGGCGGTAGGTGATGCCTTCCTACCTGTTCTGAAATTCCAACACCGAGATGTGGCTGATTTATTCTTGCCATTAGAAACTGGTTTCCACAACTTCGCCATAGTCGCCTCCAAGCAACGCTACCCTAGACAGGGTCGCAAGACAGCATTGGGGCTTCTTGGTGCTGGACAATTGATGTTCCAAAAGGTGGTTGTCGTAGTAGACGAGGATCATCCGGTAAAGGACTTAGATGCTCTGCTAGATGCGCTAGACTACCGCGTCCATATCCCTGAAGACTTGGTAATTCTACAGGGTATGGTTGCAGATACTTTGGCCCATGCTGCCCCTTGGGACAATATCCATGACAAGTTGATTATCGATGCAACATCAACACCGAGGGGCGATCCACACAGAGATTTACCCGAGCAGCAAGGTTGCCCTGAATCTTTGGCCGTCTCCGCATCTGCCGTTAGAGGAGTAGTCCAAGCTAGGATGTTGAGGCCTTCCATGCTGGTGGTTACTACTGACATTGAGGGTGGACCTAGCCCCGAGAGTAGCATGGAAAAAGTCAGTGAAGAAGGTGCGGCTAGACAGCGTGAGGTGATTCGAGAAATCCGTGAGTCGATCTGGTCGCTTGAGGCTGCCAAGAACTTGCGTTGGCTGTTCATCACTGACGATGATGCGTATCTTGCTAGCGAGGACTGGCGTCGACGCATGCTCTGGCAGCTACTATGCCGATTCGATGTAGGTCGTGACTTACACTTTGATGAGACTGGAGATCGTATTGCTTGGGATGCTACAGCACCAATTCCGTCTAACAAGGGACCTCTGCCAGTTAGACGCTGGCCGGGTATGACCCTGCACGACCCCGAGGTGGCCGAGCGAGTGGATGCATGGTTATCAGAGGGAGGTTACTGATGGGAGTCAAGGAGATACTTGAATTCGTCAAGGTCGAGCATACTCTGTTTTCGCTGCCGTTCGTACTAATTGGGTATGTATTGGCCGATGCGGAGTACGGCTCCGACTCGCTGGACTTGCTCTGGATACTGCTAGCTGCTGTGGGTGCAAGAGGTCTTGCAATGGTGCTGAATCGAATAATCGATAGTGATATTGATGCTGAGAATCCGCGTACTGCGTCCCGTCACTTGCCCTCAGGCCTGATGTCAAAGCAGACTGCGTGGGGGCTTGCTATCGCGTTCCTAGTGACTCTTGCATTCTCTGCATGGATGCTTAACGAGGTAGCATTACAGATGGTATGGTTACCTGTACTGGCGTTCATGATTTACCCGTACACGAAGAGAGTAACATGGATCTGTCACTTGTGGCTTGGGCTTTGTCTAGGACTCGCACCCGCAGGTGCCTGGGTAGCACTGGCAGCAGATGTCCACGGATGGGGAGCAATTACCGGAGTTGACGGTAATTTCCTTTGGTATCCAGAGATTTTCTTTATCTCCATGGGTGTAGCGCTTTGGATTGCTGCCTTCGATATTAACTACGCGCGCATGGATGTCAATGTAGATCGTGAGCAGGGAATCAAGTCATTCCCCTCTGCTTTCGGAGACAGGATGACTACCAGTATGAGCGTAGCACTAACGATGAGTTGGGCACTCTGCTTCGTTCTAACGGGATTGAATGAAGCGATTGATGGTGGAGATGTTTACTCTCTGTGGATTCCCGCAGCAGTTGTAATGGCGTTGGTAAATATCGTCGTGATGACCAAGGGCGCTCAGACTTCTATGGGTTCGGAAGAGGAGATGAGGGGTTTCCAGCAGAATCTCTTCAATACCTCGGTGCTAACTGGCTGGGTCCTGTTAGTGAGCCTAGTTTTGGCAGGGGTGATGTGATGGGTGATCCAGCCATATTCACTCTGAAATCGGACTACGACTCGGCTGGAGACCAGCAGCAGGCAATCGACAAGCTGGTCGAACAAATTGAGAACGGACAGGAGCGTTGTGTATTGCTTGGTGTCACCGGCTCAGGCAAGACATTTGCTATGGCTAAGGTAATTGAAAGGTTACAGATTCCAACCCTAATACTCTCTCACAATAAGACGCTTGCTCGCCAGTTATGGCAAGAGATGAGCGAGTTGTTTCCAGAAAATGCAGTAGAATATTTCGTTAGTTACTATGACTACTATCAGCCTGAGGCTTACATCCCAGGTAGAGATTTGTATATCGACAAAGAGTTACAAATGAATGAGCGGATTGAGCAAGAGAGGTTCTCTACTGTAGCCTCACTCGTGTCACGGCCCGATGTGATAGCCGTTGGTACAGTGTCGGTAATCTACGGTCTGAATCCACCAGAGGTTTTCCAGCAGAATCATCTGAGGTTGGCAGTCGGTGAGAAGGCCGATCCACAGGAAGTGGTCAGGCAACTTGTCGGACTACAGTATCGTAGGACGGCAGCAGAGATTACTCGTGGCGATATTCGCCTCCGAGGAGAAGTTCTCGACATTTGGATGCCGAGTCGAGATGATCCATTGCGCATCCGCTTCGGCTGGGATGGTATCGAGAGAATTCAGGCCTGCGAATCGGTTTCTTGGGAGCCACTTGATGACTTCGAAGAGGCATGGATTCACCCACGAGAATTCTACATGACTAGTGAGGAGCGGTTCAATCAGGCTCTCGAGGATATTGAGAACGAGCTCGATAAGCGGATGGATTGGTTCCACAGCGAAGGCATGGATTTGGAGTCTCACAGGTTAGAGCAAAGAACTAGATTCGATCTTGAGATGCTGTCTGAGATCGGATCTTGCAAAGGTGTTGAGAACTACTCAATGCATTTCGATGGTAGGCATCGAGGTGAGCGAGCATACTGTCTGCTTGATTTCTTTGCAAAATGTGCAGAGAAGTACCATGGTGGAGAAGATAGGTACCTCGTGGTAATGGATGAGTCGCATGTGACCCTGCCTCAAGTATCTGGTATGTTTGGGGGCGATTATTCTCGAAAGAAGAATCTCATTGACCATGGATTTAGACTACCTTCGGCTTACGATAACAGACCACTGCGTATCGATGAATTCCAAAAATTAGTCAATCAGATGATCTATGTCAGTGCTACTCCTGGAGAGAGAGAGTTGCGCCACCTAGCTGAGGTTACTGGGCAGGAGGTTCCGCAGGAACTCCTCCATGTTCAGAGTGGAGGTGGTGCATTACCCGCAGAGGAAGATAAACCACTTGTGCGGAGATCGATGCAAGGGCTAATGGAGAAAATAGAGGGAATTGCTACTATGGAAATTCGTCCAACTGGGCTTCTAGACCCTAGCATCGAAGTTAGAAAGACAGTTGGTCAGGTCCAGGACCTTGAAGAGGAGATTCGTCTGAGAATTAAGGCGGATGAAAGGGTACTGGTCACAGTAATGACAATCAAATTTGCAGAAGAAGTTGCAGAATATTTGCAGCGGCAGGGATTCAAGGCTCACTATCTACATAGTGAAATAGATACTCTTGAGAGAACTGAGATCATCAAGGCTCTTCGCCTGGGGCACATAGACATCATAGTCGGAATCAACCTACTTAGGGAAGGACTGGACATTCCCGAGGTCTCGCTTGTAGCGATTTTTGATGCTGACAAGGAAGGATTCCTACGTAATGAGCGTTCACTCCTTCAGACAATCGGTAGAGCCAGTCGAAACGAGAAGGGGTCTGTTATCCTGTACGCCGATTCTGTTTCTCCGGCCATGGAGGCGGCAATTGGGCAGACCGTATCGCGGCGTAGGCGACAATCAGAGTACAATGAGGAACATGGAATTACTCCCCGAACCATCCAGAAGGCCTTGCCAGTAATGGGCGAGGAGATAGAAGACTTGACCTCAGGCGTTGCTGGCAAAGGGAAGGGGGGCGGTCGTCGAATGGTGGCTAAGGCTCCCGGTAAGAAAGGGCTTGAGGGGTTAGCACAGAAGTTTGGATTGGGTGCAGGAGTATGGAATAGTTCTGACTCGGTTCTGGAAAATATTAGCCAACCTGAATGGGTCGAAGCGGCTGAAGAGGTGCTTTCACATACCGATGAGGATGAGTCAGCCAAGATCAGAGAGAAGTTGGAAAGGGAAATGAAGCAGGCTGCAGCGCGCTTAGACTTTGAGCGAGCGGCTCGATTAAGGGATAGAATCTACCAATTAGAGAGTGCGTCGAATTGAAGTTCGGGAAGCAGTGCGAGGAGTCGTGTCCGGCTACAGTAAGGACGACTTCACGGCTCCCGTCGAGGATTATGACTTCTCTAAGGTAGAAGATATTCGATCATTGATTGACCAAATGTCTCGCGCAGGAGGATTTACTGCAACCAAACTCGCACATGCGCGAGATATGCTCTCAGAGGCGATTGAGAAGAGTGCTGAAGAAAGTGTGCTGAATTGGCTCTCTTTCCCTGCTTGCCTGTGTGCAACAGGTACACGCGGCTTCTTCTTGGAGGCTTTGAAGCGCAGATCATTCAATGTCGTAATTACAACCTGTGGGACTCTAGACCATGATATTGCACGAACATATCAGGATTATTTTCATGGGGATTTCGAACTAGATGATATTGCCCTAGGTGAGGAGGGGCTCAATCGATTAGGCAATGTGATCGTACCCAACGAGTGCTATGGAGATATCATCGAGAGAGTGATGCTGCCATGGCTGGAAGAGATTGAATCAGAGCGTTCGGCGGCACAGCCTGAAAACCCTTGGCTTGGATTTGGATCGGTTGAACTTTGTTGGGCAATCGGAGACAGGATTGAAGACGAGGGTTCGCTCTTGCATTGGGCAGCCAAGCATAGAATCCCTATTGTTATTCCAGGGCTTTCTGATGGTGCTATTGGCTCACAGTTATTCATGCACCGACAGAAGAGTCCGTCATTCATGATTGACTTCCTAGCAGATGAGCAGGTACTCTCGGACCTTACATGGACTGCAGAAGAGAGTCATGCTCTAATGGTCGGTGGAGGAATCTCGAAGCATCATGTAATTTGGTGGAATCAGTATCGTGGAGGTTTGGACTCTGCTGTAGCGATAACTACCGCACCTGAATATGACGGTTCTCTCTCAGGTGCTCGTCTCAGAGAAGCAGTATCTTGGGGAAAGGTCAGACCAGATGCACCTCAAGTTGTGGTTGAAGGAGATGCTTCGTTACTACTGCCTATTCTCGGCGCTGATTTATTCCGCGACTAGAGACAATGTGGCTGCCCCTGCCGTGCAAATGCATAAAGACGGTCTAGGGAGGGGGGGCGCTATGTCCGTTGAAGAAATGGTACAGGGAATGATTGATGCACTAAACGAAGCACTAGGAGATGCAGGTAAGCACGACCGCGGTAACAGCGCCGCCGGTACTCGTGTGAGGAAGGCCATGCAGGCCGCTAAGAACACCGCTCAGGATGTTCGCAAGCAGGTCCAGTCTGACAAGAACTCACGCTGAATCTTCACCTTCACCCCTGTGTGCTAAGATTTCCATCAGTGATACCCTCATGGGTACTACTGGGCGCCAGCCATCACCCCCTGCTCTAAGCAGAGCTTTGTGCAATGGCCCTAGGTCCGGCCTTATCGCATGTGTTTCCTCAGATGTTACCGGGCTGTTGCTACCAGTGAGTGATGAAACTGTATGAGTATGCTGAACAGCATCTGTAAAGCGCCCCCACAACAGTGACAGTTCTGTAATAATAGACTCACGTGGCCAAGGTCTTCTTCCGCATAGATCAATTATTCCAGATGTTGTATTCTCAGATAAAATGAGGATTGCAAGAGCATCTGTTGCATCCCTTACATGCACCCAATGACGGGGGTCGTCGTAGATTGGTTCTCCATCAGCTCCATCCATAACCCAATCTGCCCATTGGTAAATCGTCTGTGATCCCCATCTATGGGCTCCTTCAGGAACCAGTAAGTCGTGTACTCTCACAACTAAATCTGCCTCGCCATGATGGGAGTCAGCGGCTACTATAGCGATCTCTGCGCTAGACTCTTCTCCCATTGAGACGGTGATATCGGCAGAATTTGAATCGTCTGTGATTGATGCTCCCGCCCTTAGTAGCCTATCTTCAAGGATTATTCGAAATGCATCCACAGTACCAGAAATGTGGACTTTTTTCGGTATCATCTTACCACTAAGCAGCCGACTCAGCCTTGACCCTCTCAGCCGAAGCAAAGTGGTTTAGGCAATCTCTGAGAATGCCAATAATCAGGTCAATCTCTGCTGAGGTGATTGCGAAGTGAGGTGTGAATCTGAGGGCATTCTGCCCTCCGTGAATTACTCCCATGCCGTTTTCTCTACACCATTCCTCGACGCCACCAAATCCGATGACTGGTAGATTATCGGGATGTAATTCCGCACATAGCAGAAGTCCTGTACCCTGAACACTTACTATAGCATCTGGGAATTCCTCGGCAAGTTTTTCCAACTTCTCTACGAATTCCGAGCCTCGATCCTTGATGTTCTTCCTCAAATCTGGTGTGATTCTATCAAGAACTGAAATGGCAGTTTCTAAAGCTCTAGGATTGGTTGTCATTGTGTTGCCATATATTCCCACGACATATTGTGCTGCCGCTCTCTCAGAGAGGCCGACTACTGAGAGAGGATATTGTCCCGCATTTAGGGCCTTAGACCATGTCTCCATATCGGGAACATCGCAGTCTTGGAATCCCTCGTAATCGATAATACTGAGGCAACCCTGTCCCCTTAGTCCGGCTTGGATTGAGTCGACCAGAAGCATACTGCCGTGTTCGGAACAAAGAGCGCGGGCAGTATCATAGAACTCTCTTGTCACACACTGACCTGGGTTCCCTTCACCCATTACCGGCTCCATAGCCATTAATTCAATGAAAAAGCCCTCTTCATCCGCGCGTGCGAAAACAGATTTGAGAGAATCTATATCATTGGATGGCGTGAAAATCACATTATCGCGCTCTCGGAAGGTTGCGAGGTTCTTCTCATACGACTCGCTGCACGAATCAGAAATCATAGCGGCTCTCTGAGTTCTTCCGTGGAAACCTTCACTCAAGGCGAGTAGTTTTGTCGGTTTACCTTCATGAGGGCCGCCTAGCCCGGTCATTAGCTGAGTATTAGCATCAGCAATACGAAGCGAGACTGTAACAGATTCAGAACCACTGTTCAAGCAGACGAACTGTGAGAATGGACATTCTCCTCTAGAATATCCAACCTCTTTTCTGAGTCTGTCAGCCAGCCTCTTCTGACTAAATGAAGGAGTCATGACATTGGCCATAACCCAGTTCTGCTTCATCGAGTGTAGAATATCATCAGGGCCATGACCCATTCCTAGCATCCCATAACCTCCATTGTCATGGAGTACGGCACCGTGAGAAGTTACAATCCAAGGCCCTCTAGCGGCAAGAGCGACATATGGATTGACCGTCGGGGCCGAATAGAAGTTGACATAATCTGCCTGCAAGTGTTGTACGAGACTTTTTTCGTCAAGTTTCAATTGCTCGGAATGATCGATTGATAGGCGCTCAAATGTATCGGCTGCTTCCTCAATTGCGCGACTAAGCGTGGGGTCTGACTCTAGGAAGTCATGGATTGCAGTATTCGAGATCCCGACGGTTCTCGCCTTTCCAGTTGAATTGCGAATAGACTCCAGAGTTGCCAGCCAATCCACCATCAACGATGCCAATGCGGAGACCCTCATCAACATTCGTCTGCAAACAGTTCTGCATCTTTGGAAATTAACCTAAGATCGAGAAAAACCAGAATTCTGATAATCATTCAAAAAATTAAACTGATTTTAGTTTTCCAATTGGAATTTTCATTATTGATTGAAATTTCTAATTGGATTATCGGTCTTTATTATCGTATAGTATAAGTGCTAAACAACCTTCTTCGCGACGAGAGAAATGCCTGGGGGATGCAGTTCTGTCCAAACGGAGCGGGATTGAATGAGCGACGAATACAGAATACAGGAGTTACTAGAGAGAGACGTCTATGTCGGCGAAACGCATGTCGGTGTTATCACTGGCGAGCGTTTTCACCCGCGCGACGAACTCGTACAATCGATGAGAATCAAGGTCGAAGGAGAAGTGGCAGAACAATACATGAGGAAGCCAGCGGAGTTCGCTCCGCTGTCAAAGGAACTGGTACACAGTATCAGATCAGATGGGGGTGTGAAACTATCAAAATCAATGCGAGAGTTACAGAGGCGTTGGAGAAACACAGTCAGAATCGATGAGAAGTTGTATGCTCCTGATGAACTACTAGATAGAGCGGTTCTGGACAATGATGGAATGGATTTGGGGAATATAATCAATCTAGTGAAGATTAAGCGAACATACAAGGGAGTTGTGCTCCAACCACATTACATTGTAAGAGCTAAGCATAACCTACCTGAGACAATCATAGTACCGGTAGCGCAGTTAGCAAGAACAACAGCGAGACTAGATGAGGTGATTCTACGATGTTCAGTGCAGAGGCTAGTCACCTTACCCAGTTATCTGAAACTGAATGATGAGGATTTCGAAGAAGAGTGAATTGTCCTCAGGGAACATCTTGAAATCAGGTTTGCTTCTCGCATGTCTGCTCAGGGCGTGTAGCTTAGTTTGGCTGGAGCACCCGGCTGATAACCGGGAGGTCACAGGTTCAAATCCTGTCATGCCCACCAATTTCTCCCTTCTAGCCGGTCGGCAGAGTCATGAAGGGCCGTCAGTTCGGCTCCTTGTCACATGCCTGTGGTTAGTGGCTCTTCTGGAAGCGATGTCGCAGCCGCTCTAGCTCCTTTACTAGGGATGCAGTTCGTCGAATTGGAGAGTCGAAGATTTCCTGATGGAGAGGGTTATGTCAGAGTTCCTTCCGAGGCGATTGAAGCTGTTCGCTCGGAGCCTGTTGTTCTGGTCTCCAACACATATCCTGACTCTGGAATAGTGAGTACAATCCTGTTACTCGAGGCTATCGCGGATGTACGCAAGGGAGATCTTGCGAATCTCAAAGGAGAAGGGGAGCAGTACATGGATGATGTGGGAAGAGGTGTCTATCTAGCGGTACCATACTACGGTTACTCTCGTCAGGACAAGCGTTTCTCCAGTGGAGAAGCAATTTCTGCTAGAGTGATTGCCGAGATACTGGAGAGGGGTTGTGATGGAATTGCAATCCTAGATTTGCACGAGCCGGCAGTTTTGGAGGGGATGGATGTCCCAATCGAATTCGTAAGCGCTATGCCAGAGATTGCTGAGTTACTCCAATCCGAAGTTGATCCTGATTTCGTGCTCAGCCCCGATAAAGGTGCGATCGCCAGAGCCTCAGAAGTGGCCGGTCTAATCGACTGTCAATTCTCTTATCTTGAAAAGACCAGGATCGATGCTCATACAATCGAACACACGCCAAAGGATCTGGATGTAGATGGAAAGGTAGTTGCAATCGTAGATGATATGATTAGCACGGGTGGAACCATCTGCCGGGCTAGTGATGCTCTGCGCCGACAGGGTGCCACAGAAGTACACGCCGCCTGCACACATGGCCTATTCACAGGTGGTGCAATCCTTCGGCTAGCCAGTCATGTAGACGGTGTTCACAGCACCAATTCGCTACCTAATCCAAGGGCTGTTGTCAGTGCAGCACCTGCTCTGGCTAGGGGCTTGAAGCGTCTAATGGAGTAAGACTGACGACCTACGGTCGATTTTATCGAATCCGTTTCGTTTATATCGGCCACGCCGTGCGGCGGCTTACCCACACGAGGAGTAGTTCCAATGAGTGTACACATAGCATTTGAAACCCCAAGCGACATACAAGAGCAAGTCTACGAGATGGTCAAGTCTCTAGGTAAGGATGGAAGAGGGCGTCTGAAGAAGGGCGCTAACGAAGTCACCAAGGCTGCAGAGCGAGGCAC
>DAON01000012.1:21252-25711 GCA_002501885.1 Euryarchaeota archaeon UBA220
TGCAAGGAGAAGAGTATCCCATTCATCTATGTCGAGGACCAAGCATATCTAGCCGAGGCTGCAGGGATGAGCATTGGCACTCGAACTGCTGCAATTGCAGTAATGGATGTTGACAAGGAAGCCACGGACAAGTTCAAGGAAGTTGATGGGCACTGCTCGACACTTTCAGAGTAACTTAGTGAAGGAGTGATTCGATATGGCTCAAGAAGCATGGCCCGCAGAAGTGGTTGAGGTAGTTGGCCGTACCGGAATGAGTGGCGAGGCTACTCAAGTCAAGGTCCGCGTCAACGACGCAGCTAATCCTCGTGATATCGGTCGAATTATCGCACGTAATGTACTCGGCCCAATCAGAGTAGGCGACATTCTGATGCTGAAGGATACCGGACGCGAGGCACGCAGACTGGGTGGAAGGTGATTCGATGCCCGAGCGACGTATCTGCAGTTTCAGTCACGAAGAGATTGAGCCTGGTACTGGTATGATGTATGTCAAGCGAGACGGTAGTGTGTTTTGGTTCAAGGATAGTAAGGCTCGCAAGAACATGCTAAAGCTCAACAGAAACCCACGTCGACTCAAGTGGACTCGTCGCTACGAGAAGGGCGGAATCAAGTAGCTTCTGAAGTCTGGTTTAACCAGTCTAGACACATTGAATGAGTGCAAGTTGGTGGGTCGAACCACAGTTTCTCTGCCGAATCAATGATGTCTAGTTGTAGAGTCGATCCGGTTCCTTCCTGAACAGTCACAACAGAGCTCGTGCTAGCAGGTAGGTAATCATCACCGGTGGAAAACAAACTCAATCTGATAGTGTGATTTACATCCACATAGGCATCGAGAGTAAAGAATTCCATCTTGGCATTAATTGTCTCAAGTATAGGTAGCCATGTCTGCTCCTGGGTGCCTCCCTCGTGATAGCGTAAGTCCATGACAGCGTGTCCCAGATGAATGCACTGTCCAGATTCATCGCAATCCTCCATCAAAGCGTAAATCTGCCCTCCAATAGTTGTTGTACGAACATCAACATGCAAACGCGGTAGGCCAGCAATCCAGATTCCTTCCTCTAGTGGATCAGTCTCGTATACAGGACCTGTGGAAGCGTCTGGTAGAATTGTGGTTGTACCTCCAACATTGGAGAGCATTCCTCCCAAATCTAGTGCAAGTGTCTCCATACCCTCTGGCGGGTAGCGATCTTCAAGTCTCCATTCGCCACGATTGGACTGTATCTCAACCCATAGTCCAGGTTGTTCTCCAATTCCCTTGAGGTAGAAGTCAAACCACTCGAGGAGATCTTGCATCCAATCGAATCTGGTCATCTGTGGATATGCTTCGCGCCCACGGCCTTCTCCTGACCTATCGAAGTGGTAGTCTGGACGGTCGGGATAATCGTGGTCCCACTGTCCGAACAGACCTTTTGAATCAATTCCAGCATCTTTCAACTGATTGATAACAGGAACTGCCATGTGTGGGTCAACATTCCAATCATGCATTCCCTGAATCAGATAGACTGAACCGTTGTAATTGGCTAGGACACGGTCGAGGAAGTATCTCTCTTCCCAGTAGGTTCCAACCGCTTCACCTCCCCAAATGTATGCACCTGCGCCTGCAGCGGGGCCCAATGCGTAGTCGGGACAAGCATTCCCCAAATCTTCAGAATCTCCATCTATCCCATAGCTTCCATAGACTACATTGTGCATGAAAGGTGCTCTGGCCTCAGAAGAGCCGTTCTTCCACATCAATTCCATCACACCAATGAGCCCTGATATTGGAACGATTGTAGCAAGGTGCTCATTTCCAAATGTTGCCGCTTGCCAGGGAGTTGAGCCATCGTATGACTTACCAATCATGGCTACCTTTCCATTACTCCAGTTCTGGGTTCCGAGCCAAGTCACCGCTGCATCGACGCCCAATTGCTCTGCATTACCCATCAAGTCCATACAGTGGTTTGAGCGACCTGTTCCCATGACTGAAACTTGTGCGAAAGCGTATCCGTGTGGTAGGATTTGATTGATTATCATACTACCAAGCCATGTGCCTGGTTGTTCAACGGGTCCGGTATCTACTGATGTTTCGTCGAAATAGGGGCCAAATTCTGCAATTACTGGGACCTTGGTGCCTTCTTCTACATCTGGTAACCATAGCCCCAAACTGACCTTTCCATTAGGAGCGGCACCCCCTTCATCTAGAGGAAGTGTGAATTCTACAAAATGGTGTGTTGAGTTCCACTCATTATCCGTGGCCGTCAAGCCATAGGGACCTTGCTCCATCACGAAACCATGTGGTGCATCGGTGATATAGGGCCAGTTTGCCCGCTCCCATACGGGTACGCGCTCGTAATCTCCACTGGGTCCTTGGGAGTCATCAACTGAGTCAAAAACCAGATTTTGCATTATCAAAGCGATGAACATCACAGCAACAGCAACTGCTGCTAGACCGAAGGCGGCGTGTTTGGGCTGTAGAGGAGTGCCGATGTGGATTTTCTCATCGCGCCATTCGTCAACAATCTCGGCCACTAGGATGTCACCATCCTCACTGGTCATACTACTTCGAATCGGCGATGTGCCTTGATACCAACGATATTCAGATTACTTTGTGTTGAAATAGGGGAGGGGGGTCGGCCGGAACATGGGAGACATGCAGACGACTTTCGTCATGATCAAGCCTGACGGTGTTCAGAGAGGACTAGTGGCCGATATTATCGGTAGATTTGAGACCAAGGGGCTTCGATTAGTTGGACTTAGGCAGTTGACTCCCTCAATGGAGTTGGCTGAGACTCATTATGCAGTACACAAGGAGCGTCCATTCTATGGCGGCCTGATTGAATTCATCACATCCGGACCAGTGGTTGCAATGGCCTGGAAGGGAGTCGATGCAATCGGAGTCGCTCGTAATCTAATCGGACCTACTGATGGCCGCACGGCAGCTCCCGGAACTATCAGAGGAGATTTTGCTATGGACATCGGACACAATGTTATCCACGGATCTGATGGAGAAGAGACTGCTTCCTTCGAATTGGGACTATGGTTCCCAGATGGATTAGTGGAATGGACCCGCGACGCTGAGTCGCACATTTACGAGTGAGAATTCAATTAACTGGGGAAGGAGCATGAGGTGGGTAAGATGTCAGGACGCAGACAACCCATTGTCGCTGTGCTAGGTCATGTCGATCACGGTAAAACTAGTCTGCTGGATCACATTCGCAGTCTCGGTATTGATTCTCGTGCATCGGTAATGGATAGGGAAGCTGGCGGTATAACGCAGCATATCGGTGCCACTGAAGTCCCCTCGGATGTCCTCAACACACTCTGCGCCCCTCTACTGGGTGGGAAGACTTTCAATTCACCTGGGCTTCTGTTCATTGACACTCCTGGTCACCATTCATTCTCCACTCTGCGCTCACGTGGTGGCTCTCTAGCAGATATCGCAATCCTAGTAGTCGATATAATGGAAGGAGCGAGGCCCCAGACCATCGAATCACTGCGAGTCCTCAAGGAGGCCAAGACACCATTCGTTATTGCAGCCAATAAGGTCGACAGGATTCATGGCTGGAGTTGCGAAGAAGGACGCTCGATGGCAGTCTCCATGGGGAATCAATCGAAGGAGGCATTGGGGCTGTTTGAGCAGCGCTACTGGGATTTAGTCGGCCAGTTCGCCGAGCATGGATTCAATATTGAGCGATACGATCGCGTCAGCGACTTCACCAAGGACATCGCTCTAGTTCCTGTGTCCGCTCGAGAGGGAGAGGGAATTCAGGATATTCTAGCAGTAGTTATTGGTCTGGCCGAGCGTTATCTAACAGAGCAGTTGACAGATATCGAAGGATCGGGCGAGGGTACCGTACTCGAAATGAAGGAAGAACGTGGATTGGGTAAGACATTGGATGTCATTCTTCATCGAGGTTCAATCAAGAAGGGAGACGAAATTGTACTCGTGACTAACGATGGTGGTGTCTCGACTCATGTCAAGGGCCTATTCAGTCCGCGTGGTATGAGCGAGATGCGAGATGCCGGCAACCGCTGGGATGCTTCACAAGAGGCTCATGCGGCTAGCGGGCTCAAGATTTCTGCTCCTGACTTAGACGGTGTACTCGCAGGGACTACTCTGCGGGTCGTCCACTCAGACTCTGAGCGCTCCGAGGCTCTGGCCGCGGCCAAAGCCGAGTCTGAGCTCTCAATCGAACTAGAGGAAGAGGGCGTATGTATCAAGGCAGATACTGTTGGAGGACTGGAAGCTTTGGCCAAGGAGCTTAACGCCATTGATGTTCCAATCAGAATGGCCAGCATTGGTAAGGTAAGTCGTAGAGATATTCGCAATACTGAGGCGGCAAGTAATCCACTACATCGAGTCATGATGGCATTCAGTACTGAGATTCTACCAGACGCAATCACAGAAGTAGATTCATCTGAGGCAGGAGCCAAGTACATCGGTTCAGATATCATCTATAGAATCCTCGAAGAGCATGAGGAA
>DAON01000020.1:0-185 GCA_002501885.1 Euryarchaeota archaeon UBA220
GTCCCATTCTACATGGTTGAGATTGCTGATGATCCGAGATACAGAGCCATAGTTGGAATCGAGAATACTACAGCTACACAATGGCTAGAGGAGCCAAAGAATGTGTCAGTTCCATCCAAAGGTGACATTCCAATCAATATGTGCTTAGACAAAGCCTTCCCATTCACCCCAGATGTCAATCGGAC
>DAON01000020.1:577-4172 GCA_002501885.1 Euryarchaeota archaeon UBA220
ACCGAGTGGGTAGATGTGGCTTGGAGCATGTCACCGTTCATGGAGCTTGGAGAGCAGTGTATTCTACTCGACGGCTCCAATGGTACGATGTTAGAGAGTCACATACCCTTACCAGATACATCCGTAGGTAAAATCCAGTACAAGGCGATGCTTGGTACCACCAATGGCGCTTTCCCATTCTCTTATCCGACGGTCGAGGAGGGCGGTAATTACTACGAATTGGCAATACCCTACAGGGCATCATTCGGCTCATCCTTACTCGCAGTAATGATGTTCCTCGTGATAGCCAGTTTTGTTTGGGGAGGACTCGGACTAACTCTCCGAGCGATGTTCGATGATGAACGCGGCGTTATCGGCTTGCCGGAGGGCATGAGATGAATCCCCAGACCGAAGAATCCTCTGATCAGTTCAGCGGTCGATTGGGACTAATCTTCGCCACGATTGGTGCTGCTATTGGAACTGGTAACATCTGGCGTTTCCCGAGAATGGTAGGAGCAAATGGAGGAGGCTCTTTCCTCGTACCTTGGCTCATCTTCCTATTCCTGTGGTCAGTTCCACTGATTATCGCTGAGTTCGCTCTAGGAAAGAGAAGTAGGACGGGAACGGTGGGAACCTTCCGAATCTTTGCCGGACCAAAATTCGCTTGGATGGGGCTTTGGACTGCTTGGATTTCCACAGCAATTGGATTCTACTACGCTGTGGTTACAGGATGGTGCATCAATTACTTCCAGACTGCTATTCGCGGCGGTCTTACCCAAGAGGTCGATACTACCGATGTCTGGAACAACTTTCTGCAGGATCCAAGCCAAGTCATCTTGTTCCAGAGCATTGCTATTCTGATTACCATGGCTGCGATTTGGAAAGGCGCGAAAGCAATCGAAAAGGCCAATGTCTACCTAATGACTTCTCTTTTCGTTCTTCTGTTCACAGCTCTATTCCTAGCTTTCGTCATGGACTTTGAGGATGGCACACTCGACGGCTTCGTCTTCATGTTCAGTATCCAACCAGAGTATCTGTTTGAGCCCGAGACTTGGATTAACGGACTATCTCAATCAGCATGGTCTTGTTCTGCTGGAATGGGTATGGCAATCACCTACTCGGTTTACATGCGCAAGGATGAGGACACTACTCTGAATGCTGCTACAATGTGTCTTGCCAACAACAGCATCTCGATTATTGCTGGTCTGACTGTTATGATGGCTGTATTCGCTGTTGTTGATGACCCACTGAGTGCTGTTGGTGGAGGAAGTTCTGCAATCACATTCCTAGTTCTTCCAGAGGTTTTCGCAAAGGCTCCTGGAGGACCAGCGATTCAACTTCTGATGGTTACTGTATTCTTCATGGCTCTTTCTTTCGCTGCGCTGACAAGCATGATTTCGACAGTCGAACTATGTGTACGCAACTTCGTCGACCACGGAGTGGATCGCTCACAAGCAGTTGGTTTCACTAGCGCAGCAATATTCCTCTTTGGACTTCCAAGTGCTGCAATCTGGATTATGGTAGACGAATCAACAGGAGTCGCATTCCCACAATTCCTTGAGGTTCAGGATCACATCTGGGGCTACGGTCTGATGTTTAGCGGTCTTTTCATCGCCTATAGTATCTGGAAGTATGGCTGGAGTCAATACAAATCATGGCAAGTTGAGAATGATCGTGAGGGCTTTGATATGGGCGATTATGTTGAGAACGGTGTTTCGGCATTCCGCGACGACTTCGTTAACACTGGAGACAATGATTGGTGGATTGGCCGCTGGTGGGATGTAATCATGTACATCGGATTCCCATTCATGTTTGGAGTTTTGATGCTCTCATACTTTGGCGACTTGCTAGCCAATGTCCACGATCCGTGGAATCCTACTAACCCACACGGCATCTCGATTATCCTGCTGTTCTGGGGAGTTACTGCATTCCTGTTCATCTCACTCAACAAGTATGTCCTGATTAATCGGATGATTCCAACGACAGACTCTCCTTGGCCGCTTTATGTCTTCTCAGGCGATTACGAACTTGAACCTCGACCTCTATACCGAAATGTGCCTGAGGGAGCCGATGCTCCAATTGACATGCTGCCCGGTGGAGACGATCCATTCGTTGTAGGTGCAGGAGAGAGCCTACCTGAGACCTTCGTAGACGAGTACGGTGAGAAGCGCAGCCACACGATGGCAACCATTGAAGCTGATCTCGCATGAGTGTTGGCGGAATGGATGGTGTGTCATGCTGGTGAGTGAAGATTACCCGTGGGGCAAACTGCTCCGTGAATATGCAACCTACTGTGCAGTAGGATGTATCAATGTCGCTGTTTTCTTCCTAATCTACGACTGGCTATACGACATGGTAGTAATCGAACGATGGAGGGCATCTAGCGCGTGGGCTATCGCCTACTTCATCAGCTCATGGCAGGCGCATTTCCTACATCGCTGGCTGACCTTTGAGTCAAAGTCTAGCTATGGAAAGAGTCTGTACATGATGATGATTATCTATGCTGTTCTGTGGGCACTCTCAACAGCTTCAATCGCCTACTTCAGCGATACTCTAGGATACAACCACCTGTATTCTTGGGCAGCAAACACTGCAGCCTTTGGATTCCTTGCCTTCCTGGCTCTGCGCATGTTCGCATTTCCACTGTCCGACGGCCGCATCACCCGCAAAGAACGGCTTGAGCAGTACAAGGAACGGCGTAGGGCTTGAAGTGGGCTTGTTCGTGGCGCGGCCGTGACCAAAGGCGTTCGAGGCACTAGGGACTTCTATCCTGAAGACATGCGGATACGCAATTGGCTATTCGACAACTTCCAATCAGCCGCACGCAGCCACGGCTTCGAGGAGTACGACTCACCTGTACTCGAGCACGAGGAATTGTACACCCGCAAACAGGGTGAGGAAATTACTCAACAACTCTACAACTTCGAGGATAAGGGTGGCCGCAAAGTAGCACTTCGTCCCGAGATGACTCCATCCCTCGCTCGTATGGTGATGGCTAGAGCAGGAGCACTACCTACCCCAATCAAGTGGTTCTCAATACCTCAGTGCTGGCGCTATGAGAGAACCCAACGCGGACGCGGACGCGAGCACTACCAATGGAATGTTGACATCTGGGGCAGTGATGCAATCCAAGCAGATGCTGAATTACTCTCGGTACTAGTCTCATTCTTCGAGAGAGTAGGCTTGAATGCTGATGATCTTGTAATCCGAATCAGTAGTCGCAAGGTGCTCGAAGAGGTACTCGGCTCACTTGGTATCTCAGGTGATGCTTTCGCAGCCACCTGCATTATTGTCGATAAGATGGACAAGTTGCCAGCAGAGACTGTCGAGCAACAACTCTCCGAGCAAGGACTCAACTCAGATGCAATTGCAGCAATCCAGTCCACATTAGGTCTGTCTGATTTGGACTCTCTAGCCTCTGCTCTTGGTGAGGGTAGTGAAGCTGTAGCAGAATTAGCGACACTGTTTGATCTAGTCGATGCCTACGGAATCTCGGACTGGGTAGCCTTCGATGCATCAGTCGTCAGAGGACTTGCTTACTACACCGGGCCGGTGTTCGAAGCGCACGACCGTGCCGGTAAGCTTCGAGCAATCTGCGGAGGAGGTAGGTACGACA
>DAON01000020.1:4472-4646 GCA_002501885.1 Euryarchaeota archaeon UBA220
TCTGCGGAGGAGGTAGGTACGACAGACTTCTGTCTAGTCTGGGTGGAAACGATATGCCAGCCACTGGATTTGGTTTCGGTGATATGGTAATCATGGAACTACTCAACGAGAAGGGATTGGTCCCAGATCTTCCCTCTGGCAATCAAGACATCGTTATCGCAATCGATGAGAATC
>DAON01000054.1:0-3189 GCA_002501885.1 Euryarchaeota archaeon UBA220
CATCATGGCCATCGAAGATGGCCGCTGCGGTAACCACGCGAAGAGGCACACTGCTCTCCACTTGCCGACTTCCCATGCTTTTTGGGACAATGGGGGCACCCAAAAATCAGCCGCATACAGTATTGAAGCCCCCTAAGAGAGAATTCACTGCGAAATACTTGCAATTCAGACATTGCAGGGTCATACTTCAAGACCCTATACTAATCCACATGTATGTGAGATTGAACTGCCCCAGAGACGGCTCGATTCTAGTCCTTCCAAGAGAATCCGATCGCTCGACATTCAGTCGTCACGGCATTCACCATTGCGATGAATGCTCAGGAATGCTGCTCAATGCTGCTGCAGCATCATCCACGATTTCGGAACAGAAACTCAACAAGATGCACAATGCTTTCGAGATCGGAGGAGACGAGGTCGATCTCGATTGTCCATTTTGCGATTCACAAATGAGATTCAGGAATATTGTTTTCTCAAGACTTGACGGTACAGAGATGGAGCCAATCGAAATCGACGGTTGCCCATCCTGCTCGTCTTTCTGGTTCGATGCAGGCGAGTTACAGAAAATCTCTCCGCCAGTTGTCGAGTATGATGCTCACAGGGAGGCGAATGCATTGTCCATTGTAATGGAGATGCTCATGCATCTTCCATTTGTGATTATTTGATCACAGATACCCACTGTACAGTAGGCCCGCGAACACAAACATCAGAACCCCCATCGCAGCATCAATCCTGCGAGCCTGAGCGCGTAGTTTCGAGACCCCATCTCCACTACTCAGTACCGTTGCAACAGTGACATACCATGTACCATCAATCCCCATGCCAAGAAGTCCCATTCCGAACAGAGTTTCTGTACTGATATTCGCCTCAATGAAAGGCGCGTAAAGAGCAAGCATCCATGCCAGAATTTTGGGGTTGAGAAGAGCTATGGCGAACCCCTGAGCAAACCCTACTCGGTCAGAAGGGCCGTGGCCATCATCTGAAGACTCGTAAGGAGGTCCCAGAGAGGACTTCAGGAAACTGTAGCCCAGCCAAATAAGCAGAGCTATCCCTCCCCATTTCAGTATCAATTCAGTAGATTCGTGCAGACTTAGAGCAGTAGCGATTCCAGCGGCTGCTAGGAATGCATAGATTCCGAAGCCGACTCCGTGCCCAATTCCAGTCATTATGCCTTGACGACGGCCCCCAACCATCGTGTTACGCAGAACTACTGCGAGACTAGGCCCCGGACTCATCGCACCGAGCATAAACACGGTGGCCAAAGCCACCCATGCCTCGGGTTCCATCGAGCCACCGACTATGCATCAGCGTACATGGCTTCAATCTCAGAAGCCCAGTTCTCACGAATCTGCTTTCTGCGGATTTTCAGCGTCGGCGTCAACTCGCCGTGATCAACGCTCAGGTCGCGTGGTAGGACTGTGAACTTCTTGACCTGCTCAGGGTTACTGAACTTCTTGTTCAGTTCTGCTACCGAAGCTTCCAATTCAGCGTGAGTAGGGCTTCCTACGGCAGTGTACTCGGATAGGTCGTGACCCAACTCAGCCAACTTAGCCAATTGCTCTGCTGGATCCTTGGGGACCTCGGTTGCTCCGTCCAGTCCGTGCACATCACGCAGTATTGCACCGACATCAAGAGTAAACAGAGCGCTGCAGTACTTGCGGTTGTCACCGATTAGCATGCACTGGGAAACCATAGGAACGCTCTTCATCGTCTCCTCAATCACCAGAGGCGCGATATTTTTGCCAGCGGATGAGACATAGATTTCCTTGAGGCGACCAGTGACATAGACGAAACCATCAGAATCGATTCGCCCTAAGTCTCCGGACTTGAGCCAACCATCTTCTGTCATCGTATCTGCGGTTGCCTCTGGGTTGCGGTAGTAACCATCCATGATGTGGCGACCGTTGAACTGAATCTCGCCTTCTCCGTTCTCGTTGGGGTCTGCGATTCTGAGCCCACTTCCCTCGAACGGCTTCCCAACGCTTCCAATTCTGTTGTTATTGGTATAGTTGAGAGTTGCTCCAGCAGTAGTCTCGGTCATCCCGTAGCCCTCGAATAGGGGGACTCCAAGCTTGTGGAATAGGTGCAAGATATCCTGATTGATGGGAGCAGCACCGGTGATAGCGTACTTGACATTAGACATTCCAATCTTTTCCTTAGCCTTCTTCTTGATGATTCCACCAAGCACGGGAATCTTGAGTAGCCCGAGCTTGCTGCCTAACGCGGCCATCAGATTAGAGTACACCTTCTCGTAGATTCTCGGAACTCCGATGAACAAGTGAGGCTGTACCTCCTTGCAATAGTCAATGGAGTGTAGCGGATTATCGACGACTCGCATATGAATGGCATCTCTAATCCAAAGATGATTGTCGGCTACTTGGCCGAAGACGTGGGCACAGGGTAGCCATGAGACATACCCGTCACCCTGATCGTAACTAGTAATCTTGTGAACACACTCCAACTCATAGTCGAAGTTGTCGTGAGTCAGAACAACTCCTTTCGGGTTACCTGTCGTACCTGAGGTGTAGATTAGAGCAGCAGTATCGGACGGCTTGATACTGGAAATTCTATCCATAACCTGTGAGTCAGGAATATCTGTTCCCTTGGTCATAAAGTCCGACCAGGTCATCGCTGAAGGGTGGTCGATAGCATCTAGGCCACCCATTGAGACGACTGCCTCTACCTTGTCGAGACTGCCCATTGTAGCCTGCAGTCTGTGAGTACACATCTTACCAGGGTCTCCTCCATCCATTGGATTGTTTCCTACGAAAACAACCTTTGAGTCAGAGTTTCCAACTACCCACTCTACCTCTTCGGGGGAGCAGGTGTGGTAGACACCCACGGCAGCACCATTGCACATGTTGGCAGCGGCGTATGCAGCGTACCACTCCATTCGGTTGTATGAGTAAATACTGAGGTTGTCACCAGCCTCGAATCCCATAGCGATTAGTGATTTGGCAACTCCCATTGCTGTATCGCGGAATTCGGACCAGTTCATATTGACCCAGTTCCCATTTCCATCCTTCCAGGAAATGGCATTCTCGTTGGCATATTGTTCGGCGTTTGAAATCAGGTATTCCGGTGTGGTCTTCGCTGACATGTCTCAGGACACGGCATCAGCCGCCTTAACTTTTTACCACAGTATTCTGAATACTAATTCGGACCATTACGGTAGTACGGAACTAACATTCT
>DAON01000054.1:3585-5748 GCA_002501885.1 Euryarchaeota archaeon UBA220
TCGACAGATTGCTCTTTGAGTGCATCTCGGGCTCGCGATTCAGCAAACTTGCCTACGCCAATCACACGGTTCGCCTCAAGAATTTCCACGACTTGTGAGAGATGTTCATCACAGCGCTCAAGCAGTGCCTTAGCAGTACCTCCTCCAATCTTGTCTGGCGTGATATTGGTAGCACGAGGTCCCGAGAATAACATCAGGGGACAGTGGTTGACTAGGAAAACTCTGGATGCAATCGAGTCAGCATTGCCATACTGGTCATTCAGTAGTCCCCACAGACGAGTCCCAGAGACCTCCTCCTTGTGATAGTCCAATCCAATCACAGGCCTCCTTTCGTCGGGAGCATTGGGTTGATTGACAGGGATACCAGATATGCCCAACAAATCTCGAACCACACTTGTGGCTGCGAATGGTATCCCCATCTGCCCCATCCCATGAGGTCCCGGATTCATTCCAAGAACCACCGTTTTGGCCCCTAATCCGCCCATTCTCCTGAGATACTCTTCGTGAACATTCCAAGCGTAGTTGAGAGGATTATAGCAGACATCAATGCGACCCTCTTCAACCAGTTTCTCGCCCAAAGGCCCCACATCATCTCGCAGACCAGACGCTGCCTCAATTAGTCGCTCTACGACCATGATATCACTGCTTCACATCTGCTACGGTGGCACCTGATAGCGAGATCAACTCGTCAGGAGTTATTGGGAATACAGTTTGAGCAGTACCTGCTGCACCCCAGACCAATTCATATTGCATCAGATCCTCATCTAGAAACACAGTACACGGTTTAGTGTGGCCAAATGGGGGAACTCCTCCAGGAGCATATCCAGTGTTTTCGATGATGTATTCTGCATCGGTCATGCTCGGCTTGTGACCTAGGAGTCGCTTGAGTTTGCGCTTACGGTCCACATGGTTAGCGCCAGATGTGATGACAACAACTGCACCATCTTGGCCTGCGAAGACAATCGACTTAGCAATATGGGCAACATCGCAGCCCAGTTGGTCAGCAGCATCTTGTGAGGTTCGTGTACCTTCTTCATAGAGTCTAGCCTCGGGCGTATAATCGATCTCTGCACACTGAGAAAGCCACAACTCGTGACCGTCCATGTTCTCTCCTGTGGGCCTTCGGACTTCATGCTTCGGGAGTGTTGAAACCTACTGCCCCTACGAATCGGAAATGATTCTTGAAGCGGATCTGATTTGTTACCAAGAATCCGAAGAGTGAGAATCTACGGGGCTGCAATGTTCATCAGCAGAACACTTCGCGAACGGTCCATGGATTGGCCAATCGGGCCTTATGGCACGATAATGGCGGTAATCTTACTCTCTACAATTCCTCTACGCAACCTGTTGACAAGAGATGAGCCGGATAAGAGAGTCTCACTCTCCGAGCTTCCAGCAGAAATCCGAGCAAAGGGCTACTACTGGCATATCTCGCTGTATGTACTGATGTACATCTACAAATTCATGATTGACCAGCATAATGAGCCAATCAAGGCCAGAGTTGGAGGCTATACTCACTGGTTGTACGAAATTGAAGGAGATTTTACACTGTGGGTTCAGGAAACTTTCAGGAATGACCTATTGACTGATGTTTTATCGTTCCACTATCTGTTCGTCTACCTGTTTGTAATATGGTTCTCGCCGATGTATTTCATTCTCGTACGCGACCACACTATGGCAGACAAAGCCGCTCTGAATTACTTCGTAATCTACCTACTTTCTGTACCACTCTATCTTTTCTTTAATGTCGAAGTAACTTCGACATACAATCCTGGTATGGACGCACTTCTCTACCATGACTCATGGTATCTAGAATTCGTAACCAACAACGATCCAATGGACAACGGAGTTCCGAGCCTGCACTTTGGACTCCCCGTTGGATTACTACTGCTAAACAGATTACATTGCAAAGACAAGGGCATTTCTATCTCAGAGTGGAGGCATAGGGAATTCGATTTGTTTGTAATGATCAATCTTGTAGTGTACTTCTTCTCCATTCAGTATCTAGGAATTCACTGGATTGCAGATATCATACCAGGATTAATTCTAGCAGTAATCTGTGCATTATTCATTCACAAGTTGCAACCTTCAATCAGAGCTCACTCGGAGAAGGGCTGGAAAACTGTAATTCCTAGAGGTCAGTCACTTGCTGTCGCAGCCGTT
>DAON01000090.1:0-2128 GCA_002501885.1 Euryarchaeota archaeon UBA220
CATACACCAACTGATAGGCCAATCAGATATGGCTTCAGTGAATCATTCTCCATCAGTGGCCTTCCAGCCAACGGTCCAAATCCGCTACCAAAGCCACGAGCCATGAACAGAACTCCTACACCAGCAGCCACTTCGCCGAATCCAGCCTCCATTCCGATTAGTATCAGAAGGAAAACCTGAGCTCCTCCTCCTGAGGCCCAGAGTCCCTTTGCTAGCACTATCCTCCTCACAGGAGGATTGGAGTAGATGTACCTCCAGCCGTCCACAATCTCGCCAAGTACCACTGAAGGAGCCACACTACGCTTCTCTGAACTATCGGGCCCACCCGGGGGCAATGTCATTACTCCGATGGCCGCCAGAGCAAAGGTAGCACAGTCAATCCAGAGAGCAGTCTCAATTCCATAGGCTGAGATTGTCAATCCGCCTATGGCGGAACCAAGGCCAAGAGCAACTGACCATCCGCCCGAGGCAAGTGCATTGGCCGTGAGTAACTCTTCCTCATTGCATATATTGGGTAGATATGCATACTCTGCAGGATCGAACACGGCTCTTGCAGCCACCATGACTACAGCGAGAACATAAACAGAGGTCAGACTATCCAGAAGATCGAACAATAGAACCGCTATGAGTACGAATAGTGAAGATAGGTTGGCCAAAATCATCAATCCTCGACGAGAGTATCTATCGGCTAGCATTCCAGAGAATGGAGTGAACGCTGCTAAGGAGAAACTCCGCGAGGCCAGAACACCCGCTATTGCCAATGGAGAGTTGTCGGTAGCCTCTCCTGCGAGGATGAACAGAGCGATGACGGTAAACCAGTCGCCGATGTATGATACCTCATTAGCGAAGAAGAGCCGTCTGAAGGGACGGTTTCCCCTTAGCAATTGGAGGTATCCAATCTTCACCATAGGTCGAGGCCGACGCTCGTATGCTATCATTGTGGCCCAGAGACGGGAAGCAATAAGACCGAACGGCTGGAGGCGATTGCATGGTCGATGAGCGTTTAGTCTGGATTGATCTTGAGATGACAGGCCTGGATCCTGATGATAATACGATTATTGAGATTGCAACAATAGTGACTGAGGGAGACTTAGATATCGTTGCAATTGGGCCAGCCATCGCTATCTCGCAGCCCGAATCAGAGTTAGCAAAGATGGATGACTGGAATGTCACTCACCACACTCAGAATGGTCTTTTGGAGAGAGTTCGAAACGAGGGAATTTCGATGGCTGAGGCCGAGCAGCTGACATTAGATTTCGTAAGCCAGCACTGTAAGCACGGACAGCCTCCACTATGTGGAAATACCATAGGGCAAGATAGGCGATTCCTCAGACGCTACATGCCAGATCTACACGACTTCTTCCACTATCGCAGCGTCGATGTGACATCCATCAAGCAGCTTGCAGATAGATGGTACCCCAATCTTCCGAGAGCCACAAAGCCAGCAGGACATAGAGCTCTAGACGACATCAAAGGAAGTATCGCTGAACTGGAATACTATCGCCAACATATCTTTGTTCCAGAAGAGTGACTATTGATTCCAACCTATCGGTACTCCAGTAGAATCGGTTAGCAGTACATTGATTCCGAAACCTCTACGGTGAAACGCAATCAACTCGAGGCCATGAATCAGATGGCCTGTCACAGCACGCCCAAGTATCGGACGATTGTCCTCGGTAGGTATCAGTTCTCTACGCTCTCCTTCTACTCCTTCTAGCCAAGGCAGCATTCCCTCAGGAGAGTATCGCACACCTAGAATCATGTCGCAACCCTCGGTCCACTGAGCCGACTCTGCATCAGCCCCGCTGGGAATTGCCGGCGCATTGGGATGAGTATGAAGCCAAAATGAGAAGCGACCACCTCGGACGCCGCGAGAGGTATCGAAGAGACCATCCATCCATTCCTCTGGGACATGATGTACCGAGAACGAATCTCCTCTGTTCACTAAGTGAGGATTCCCGAGTACAAATCCCTGTCCGGAGAACAAACCATCTTCGAAGTCAGTACCTCGCAGAGCGTCCTCGACATCGTCAGGATGCGGCAGAGAGACATTTGCATCCATGCCCACCAGTATCTCGTCAGGAAGAGATTGAAATGTCCATTCTAGAATTGTGGAGAGAGCATCTAT
>DAON01000090.1:2515-6650 GCA_002501885.1 Euryarchaeota archaeon UBA220
GCGGCTGCTGCTTCAGACAACCAGTCGCCTGCCATGTACATGGGTTGAGGCCGCTTGACTTGAGTTCGACGGAATTACTCAACTGACACATCTAGAACTAAATGATCCCAGTGAGGGGCGTAACTCTTGACACGAATCACTGCAGTCTCATTGATGATTCTATGCGTATCTATTGATCTCAACTCATCCAATACTCCACCAACCCAAGCAGAGTGATTCTTTGCAGGAGCAACTCCGTGAATATGCAATATCCCCCCCAACTCGCTTAGTGAATGCATAGCTACAGAATAACCTCTCTGTGCAGATGGTAGAAGACCTAGAATAACTCTGTCTGCAATACCTCTCAAATTATCCGCAGTAACTCGATTATCTCCTACATAAACTGAACATCTGTCTGAAACACCATTCCTCCTCAGATTTGTCTCAAGCGCCTTGACCGAATTGGGATTCCACTCACAGCAGTGGACATGTTCGGCCTGCGAGTGCACTAGTATGGGGAGAGTGTAGTAACCTATTCCTGCATATAGATCGAGAACAACTTCGTCTTGTTTTGCAACCTCTCCCATCCTGCGACGCTCGTTTACATTCCCGGCTGAGAACATACACTTGGTGAGATTGTACCCGTAATCTATTCCATTCTCTCTTCTGATGACCCAATCATCCTCGCCGAGAACCATCTCTACAGTAGGCTCTCTTTTCTCACCTACAATCTCACTAACTCGCCCAACCCGCTCAACTTTCAGTGCGTTTGCTACCGCAGCCCAAAGATTAGCCTGATTGATGGAAGACCAACCTTTCTCTGAGAACGAATCATGCTGGAAAAGTGCGACATCAGCAAACTTCTCCCAACGCTTTGGAATCGCCTCTAACAGAGATGTATCAGCACTCTCTTGTTGAATCAATTGGGCGATGCTTTCACGTAGACGGCCGTGAGGGTCCTGCCGGTGCATCGCCTCTCTGACGACGCATTCCGGATTCAGACTTATGGTGGATGGCTGCCCATCCGCGCGGCATGCGCCGCGCGGCAGTCACACTGGCCCTGCTCTTGTTGATGCAGACTGTAGTGGCCGCACCACCCCCCGGTCAGCCCGAAGTCACGAATGATATCTGCTCGACTTGGAACAGTTCCGATGGCGTCTGTGATGATTATGACTCTTCACTCGATTTGACACCGGGCCCAGAGTGGATTGCAAGCTCAGTAGAGATAGATGTAGCTGATGCCGAGATGGTCGAGATGCGAGTTGGTATGGCAGTGTACGAGATGTCAAGAGACGACTTGAATCTAAATGACCTTGATCTTGAAGGTGACAGCGCTCCTTGGGATGGTATTCCTGCTGATTATATCAGAAATTACGAGGGACTTGATCGAGGAGGTGGAAACTCTGTTTCTGATCTTGTACTAGAGCGAGTGGAGCAGATAATGGAGGAGTTCATTGACATAAACTTCCCAAATGCCAATACTACGACAATTACCACGGTCTCTGAAGTGGAGTACAAATCACAGTCAGATACTCAATGCGTCTACGACTCCGATTATGACTCGATTGACGAGGTCAACGGTTACGAGAACAATCCGTTCTATCCTCCAATCTGCTTTCAGGCAGTACTACAGCTGCAGGTAGATACTGCTTCCTTCGGTTTGAAGCCTGATACTTCAGACATTAATCGAATGATGCAGGGCATGCTAACTATGGGAGCCTCGCTGAATTCGCAATTCAATGCTACATCGCCCATGGGGCATTGGTTGGAACTATCGGTGATGCCACCAGACTATGCTAACGCTGAGAGTGTTGAGGAGCCAGGGGAGATTCTCAGTAGAAATCTCGACGGTCACCCTCAGTACTATTCGATTGTGACAGTAGACAATACCCAGGCAGTAACTGAGGTGGCGATTACTTCTGTTGTCTTACAGTCCAAACTCATTCATAGACCAACTACGACTCCAACTTACACATTCGGAGAACAAGACCCTTCACTAAAGATCAATCTCGAGATCGACGCCTCTGATCCTCAGAATTCGATGTTCGAACTACAGATTGCCATCCATCATCTCGACTCTGAGACATTGAGTGATTGGAATGCAGATCTACATGATGGTACAATCGAAATCCCCTGGATTTCATCCGATGGAATTAGATTACTTGATCAGGAAGTTAATGAGGACTTGTCGGCATTACTTCAGGGAATACCAATTGCAGAGATGTCATCTGCTTTCTCTGAGGCATTCGGTGCTGAGATTTGGTTCGACTCGCCACAGTTCTCAGATTATGATGAGAATGGAGGACTCGGCTTCCAGCATATGCCCGGTGTAACCTGTGAGGAATCTCTGCCGGTCCGATACTGTATAGAGGGCGAGAGTGCCATGAGTGGAGATTGGCCGATTATGCTCGAGACCAGCTCCCAATCAACTCCTATGAGAGTCGCTTCTGTTGTGGAGCGTATTCTAGAGAACACCGGTGGCGACATTGCAACTATCGATCTGTCTAAGGTCACCGACGAGGATTTAGCCTCGCTGATGAGTGTTTTAGAGATAGAGATGGAAGCAGACACCTCTTGGCTTTACAATCTACTACCCGAAGACATGCCGAATACTGAGTTGACACTCACATTACACCTCCCAGAGTGGATAGAGTCCACTATCGATGACCCATCCAAAGTGGTAATCATTGCATCTTCCTCGGAAGGAGGAGAGCAAGATTTTGCATTCAAGGGGACTCGTATTTTTGACTGGAGAAACCCGATTTGTATCGATTCGAATCCCTGTGAGGAGAATAGCCCAGATCTTATCTGCGGCCCCAACCAGATGACCTGCGTTTCATTTGACATCACGGTGGATATAGAGAAATTCTCAATCAGGGAGACCTCATTCTCAGCCGAGGTTGAGTTCTCGGCCGAAGTTGTTTTGGAAATCTACCGTCTAGGTATAGAATTAGACGAGAAAGGAGTAGAACTCAGCCCTGTTCCTTCTGACCTATTAAGGAGAGGAATCGTGATTGGAGATAGGATAGACGGCGGATTGTTGTCCGGATCAGATCTTGAGGCTCCCCTCGACCTTGGTGTCGGCGACCCTATCATGGTCGAGATATCCAATCAGGGATTGCAGTCGCTTGGAGATGAGCTGACTATGAAATCCGCCGAGATTATCGAATCATTTGGCGGTATAGAGACGGTTCAGGACTTTGGCATGGGCCCCTATGTCATCACAGGAGCCTTCGAAGACACTCCGTTGGTGGCGGTTTTCGATACTGTGACCATGCCTACTGATTCAGAGACAGGAGACAGTGTTCCCATGCGACTTGGATTTGAGGTCAAGAACACAGTAGTAAGTGCCAAGTTGCGAGGAGAAGAGATCTCTATCGCAGCGCAGCCAGCCTCTATTGGATTCAGCATCTCAAGACAGATACTTTCTGCTTTCGGATACCCTGTGGCGAACTCATCAGGAGTTCATGTCGATGGCCTAGAATTCTTCCTTGAGGTCACACCACTTATGGAACACACCGTGTTCGGAACTATTCGTTCCTCAGCCCGAATGGAGATTCATCTTCCTTCTTCGGTCAGATTACTCAGCTTCGAAAGTAGAGAAGGCTTGGGCGAATTAATTGAGCAAGATGGCAGACAAGTAGTTGTGTACAGAACCCCCACCTGTCCCGAAGCTACTAGTTGGTCTGAATGCAGCAAAAACAATGACATTGTATCATATTCACTCGAAGTGAGCTGGATGTTTGTAATTGGCGAATTAGCACCTTACATTTTCATGTTGATTTTCGCAATTGGGATGCTAATAAGTAGACGTAGGAGGCGGAAGATAGAACACAAACAGAAGAAAGCAGAGGAGGCCAGCGCCGAGGAACAGGAAATCACCGAACGAGCCATGGAGTCGGAGTTCGGTAAACTCGATGATGGAGCCACAATTGTTGACGAGTCATTCTTCGAATAGGCTTCTATGGAGTTACGCCGGGAATAATCTGAAAAGCCACATTTCCTTTTACCAACCATGGAGGACGAAGGAACTGGGCAACTCCTTTCGGTGGAAAAAATAGGCCAAAGACGATTACGTGCGGCAATTTGGCTATTTGTCATTGCAGGCTATTTTCTCATTCATGCTGGCTCAGATCCTACTTGTGATTATGGTGAC
>DAON01000048.1 GCA_002501885.1 Euryarchaeota archaeon UBA220
GGATCTGAGTCCAGAGTCAAAGTCAATCCAAGATGGCCATTGTCAGAGCCTAGAGCATCCGCAGGTGCTATGACTCTCAATGTAGGGCTCCATGTCTGATCAACACCGATCTCAATTCCACTTGTGCCTCCACTTGTTTCATCTTGCCAACCCCAACCTTCGGGTAAGCCACTGCCATCTACGCTTAGACTCCAAGCTCCTGCTAGTCTGCCCGTTGAACGAACAGTTGGAAGAGTAATTGTAGATGATCCCGGGTCTACTCTGACAGGCTCGCTAGGAATCTCAAAACTGGCATTATATGTAGGTACGATAGTCAAAGACACTGTCTGAGCATCGTTATCCCTTCTAGATTGAGTTACATTTGAACCAGGATCAAGAATTAACTCAAACTCATGCTCACCTAGGGGGCCACTCCAGTATGTACTGAATGACTCAATGCTTCCGTCCCCGGTAGGGTCAACCGGCCCCATTACTCCTGCCTCGTAAACACCAATCAATTCTCCATTAGCATACAATTTAGCTTCTGTCTGATCATCAGTATCGGAAGTACCGGCGTTCTCGAACCAGGCAGTAACCGTGACCTGCTCTCCGGGATCAGGCTCGCTCGGGCTGAAATCTATTCCACGCGAATCTAGCAGGGGCCTGATATCCGCGACAGCATGTGAAATGACAGTATCTCCAATGACCATATCGAGAGTAGCATCTCCATCTATGTCGGCAAAAGATGGCGCGGCCCAAGTTCTGTGTGAGACTGTAATTGAGCCGCCCCAAATATCGGCTACTGTTCCGTCTTCGCCATCATAGGCCCAGACCTTGCGGCCGAAGGCAACCAATAACTCAGGCTCTCCACTGCCATCGATATCCATCCAAGCGGCAGGAGAGAGTGCAATCTCATCATTCGTATTGCCCCCCTCTCTTTCTAGGCTCTTTACCCAAGCCTGACTTGGATTTGTACCTAGGTCGTGACAGCCCGCATGACCATGCCTAGTCAGAATGTTCTCTTCGGACCATGTAACCCAACAGACTCTGTCATGCTGCCCATCTCCATCTGTATCTATGGCTGTCGGAGGAGCATCAGCAAATCCATTCGATGCCTCAAAAGACCAAATTTCAGCAGCACTACCAATCTCCATACCGATGAATTCCGCACCATCGACCGAGCTTTGACCATCCGAGTCAGTAGGTATGGTCAGAATCATTTCCGGATCGTTCTGCCCATCTAGATTTGCAATAATTGGCCCGGGTAGTCTGACATGTGGGGCCGAGTCGCTATTGCTTTCTCCCGGACCTAAGGAATATCCTCCCCAATTGTCTTCACCGTCATCATGATCAAGTTTCCAGACCCACATCGAGCCTGTACTATCCTGAATCGTAGTTAGAAGGACAAATCCAGTATTGTCGTCAGTCCGAGCAAAAGCAGGGTCAGATGGATGTGTCCCCTTGTCAAGAGTGTTATCCCAGAGAAGAGTAGCTCCTGTGTCAGACATTCCTAATGCAATTACTTGAGGACTTTTTTCCGAGGTATCCTCAATCGCGGCGATGACTAGTTCAGCATCTCCGTCGAAGTCAAGATCTGCTAGCAACGGCTGAGTTGTTGGCTTATGACCTCCTAGAGTCGATGATGTGTAAGGTCCATCTGGACTACTAATGAACAGGCCTGTGTCTATCCAACTCCACATCAATTCGCTGGAATCACTTGAAGCAGTCCAACCAGTTACTGAACAACTCAGCCTAGGGGACCATGCATCAATTCTCAAATCACCAGCAGAATCGTCGTATACGACAATTACTTCTTGCATTCCATCTCCATCGATATCGACAACCATAGGGGCCGCTTTCACATACTCGGTTTGCCCCAAGTCAGCTTCCCAAGCCAACTCAGCATCTTCTCCCTCAACAATTCTCAGATATGTTGGATCAGACGAAGAACCCTTCTGGACTAGGATGGTGAATAGGGAGTCTCCAGCACAGCGCTGCGACGCCCCCTCTCCAACATCCACTGAGGCGGAAAAATCTGCAATAGGAGTAGAAAGCGCATCGGTCCCAATTGTGTACGACCCATAGACCCAATTTATAGCAGGCTCAACAATTGATTTGAGTTCTACAGCATTTTGTGGAGAATCATCTCCCGCACCTCCTTCGGGACCATGGTTTGGAACAGCCGCCAGTCTGTCCGAAGTTCTACCTGCTTGCGGCCAGGGTTGCCCTCCATCTACCCATGCTTCTTGAGTGCCATCTCCAGTTTCGGATTTAGGCCCAATGCCATCAAATGATAGAGCAGGTGCCCATGACATTGCTAGCAACAAGGCCACTCCTAAAGCCGCTTGACGGAGCTTTGAGGTTCGGGACACAGGTGGGCACGATGTCATCAGATTAGGAGATGGCATTTCGAATCCACTTGAACATTCGCCCTATACCCTCACTCAGACCTACGGTCTGAAAGCACTCGGGGCTTAGCCGAATGGAACATTCCATCCGTTGCGCTTATACAGGACGGGTTGGTCGCCGGGACACAAGGAACTCTCCTCCAGAGGCACTGCCGATGAGGGACGGGAGGCAAACTCCCTTCCTTCGGCTGTACTTTGGCCGAGTTTCTTAGGAGCCTGAAAACATGTACAGCCTCATAACAAGAGAGGACACTATACGCATTCCTGCAGAGTATATTCGTGCAGGAAGAAAGCTGGAAGAGCACATCGATGAACTAGCTCACGACGCCTTTGAGGGGCGTTTTGATGAGAACGAAGATTACACTCTTCTGACCTTCGACCACGAGGCAGTAGGAAGGGGCAAGATCATCCATGGCGATGGTGCGATTTACCAAAATGTTCGATTTAAGGCACTAATCTTCACCATGGAGAATAACGAGGTTATTGACGGAGCAGTTTCGGAAATATCGGAGTATGGTGCATTCGTCAGGATTGGCCCCGTAGAGGCTCTACTACACAAGTCACAAATTCTCGACGAACCCGTGCAAGTTCATCTTGGAGCCCAAAGTAAGAGAATTGAGGGCACACAGAGCGGTAAGCACCTTGAGGAAGGTTCACCGGTTCGATCTAGGATTGTATCTAAGTCGATTAATCAGAACGATCCAAGATCTTCTAAGATTGGCCTGAACTGCAAGATGGAAGGCCTAGGAGCATTCGACTGGCTTGGTGAGGAGGAAGATTGAGATGGCCAAGCAGCCCTTTGCATGCGGAGAGTGCAATAGGATTCTCCCAGATCCGGAGAAGAAAAATGACCCTCCTCAATGCATGCAATGTCCCGGGGCTCCCGTGACCACGGATTGGCAGGGTTTTGTTGTAATACTCGACCCTGATCGCTCAGAGGTCGCTAAGAGATTGAATGTCTCAGATCCCGGCAATTATGCTCTTAAGGTCAACATCCGTTAGAGGAGGTTTCTAGATGGAAGTCACAGAAAGAATAGAGAATCCACTATTGGACAGAGTCGAACTCCACTTCATCTGGAATCATGATAACTCTCCTACTCCCTCTCGTTCCGATATTAGGGCCGCTGCTGCTAGGGCAGAACCTGGAGCCAAGGAAGATCTCGTTTTCGTCAAGGATGTAAACACAAGATTTGGAATGGCCCAGACTACAGGCATCGCACTCGTCTATGGTTCGGCAGAGTCTGCTAAACTCGAACCCGAATATGTCAAGGCCAGACACGCCTCAGAGAGCGAGTCTACAGAGTCCAAAACTTCTGAGCCCGAACCTGCCGAGGAAGAGCCCGCAGAAGAAACTCCTGAAGAGGAAGAATCTGAGGGAGGTGATGAGTGATGGGAGATGGTCCAAACCCTAACGCTAAACACTCAAAGTACTCCGTGGAGGGCGGCGAATTGAAACGAAACGGAGAGTTCTGCCCTGAGGAAGGCTGTGGACCAGGTGTTTTCCTTGCTGTCCACAAAGATCGAAAGTCATGTGGAAAGTGTGGTTACACAGTTAAGATAAGTAATTAGACTCTGAAAGTATCCAATCTTCCATCATTTGTGACTACATTCTCTCCTAACAGTGCGATTCCGATATCTTGTCTATTGACTGTCTCTGATTTCTGCCCGGTATTGTGGCCATCATGCCTCCAACCTGTCCACTTCCACCCCTCAATAGAAAATCGTGCATCGAAGACCGGGCCGGGCGTATCTACCAGTTGAGGCGTATCCTGCAAATCACTCAATAGACAAATTCCACCATTCTCCAGAATTAGAAACCAACCTCCATCTTTACTATATTCGACCCCTGCTAATGGGCCAGTCAGTGAAACGATTTGGTTGGAAATGAAAGATCCATCTTTTGCATCAAGAATAGTCACAGCCCCAGATCTAGACCAGACTGCTATTCTATCATCAAACTCGGTACACGATACTAGGGTGTCAGAGTATTGGAATTTCGTTAGACTGGGCCACTGAGGATAGGAGGTCCTCCAAAGCTCCCGTGCTTCTTCATCGATCATGTATATTCCCCTATTCAGGGTCGCAAAAATCACGCCATTTGAAACAAGTGTGAGCGCCATGGGCTCGGCATCGAGACGCCTAGACCAGATTGATGATGCAGGCATCAATATCTCAGAATTGGAACACTCTCTCAATTGTCGCCTGCCCGCGCCGTCTTCCCAGTTTCCTACTAATGGCAAAGCAGCCATTCTGGCCTCTCTCAACTCAGGGTCAACCCAAGTTCCAATCCATGATTCGCCAATAACCACCCCGTCTGAGATATTAGCCGGGAATGGTGTGACGGACTCATGCATTGGAGTGCCGTTTGCATCTATTCTAAGCAACTCCCCTGAGCATCCTACTAGTATGTTCACCTCGTCACCATGATCTACTCTCATTGGCTGGAAGTCATACCTAGTATCTTGCACACCCGCGCCTCATGGCTCTCGCGCTTGAAGGTGTGGCTATGGAGATTATACGGACCTCCCCATCGCGAGACATGGCAATACTGTTACTGGCTTCCTCTCAGGACAGTGCTTCCGTCAATCTTCATCGAGCAATGCTTGGCCTAGGTGGCTGGTCAGAGCCAACAGTTCTTCCTCACGGCACTATGCATCAACATCTAGAACGGAAAATTCACCTAGTTCTTATCGAGCAATTGCACATTCATGCAGACGGTATTGATTCAATACACGAGGAAAATGCTGATTGTGAAATCGAAGAGGTATTGATTCTCTCTAGACATGTATCGGCGACAAATACTCCTGCTCTGACGCTTCACGCAATAGGAATCCCCGGAGAGACTCCCCATGGGGATGAAGGCCAAGCCGGAGGAAAGAAGGGTACAGTAGTCCCTCCTTCTCCTAGGTTTGCATCCTTATTTCGTGGCATGTTGGCTGAAGGTAGGTCTCGCGGCCTAGACAAAGAGTACGACTTGACCCTAGAGACTACCCATCACGGGCCTGTATTGACAAAACCAACTCTGTATATCGAAATAGGATCGACCGAGAAGCAGTGGAATAGTAAGGAAGCAGCCGATGCTTGGGCAAGTGTAATCGCACAGAATTTAGGACTCAAAGAATCAGAACCGGTTTCATGGCGAGAAGGTGGAGATGTTATGATTGGCTTAGGCGGAGGCCACTATGCGCCGAGACACAAGGCGGTTTTGTCAGGAACTAATCTATGGGCAGGCCATCTATTGGCTAACTACGCTCTCCCATTTGAAACTCCAGAAGATGGACAGGAGCCTTCAGGAGCATGGAGACATTCTATCCAAGCCTCAGTCGAATCGACTAGGACAGCATTCCCGGGAGGGAATCTCTTCGCGCATCTTGATAGGAAGTCATTCAAGGGCTGGCAACGAACTGCAATTCTGAGCCTTCTGGAAGAGTTAGAGGTGCCAGTAAGACGCGGAAAGGACCTGAATCAACACTCGCAATTGTGAAGGCTTGTCCAGCCTTGCAGAGTACAGATGAGGTTGTTCGGACAGCTAGTAGTCGGTTTGATGCCGATTACTCCCAAGGCGGTAATTCGCTGGGTATCGAAGAGATATGTCGCCGGTTCAGACATGCAAAGTGCAATTTCTCTAATGCGGAAAATGAGTGACGAAGGTGCTTGTTTCACCGTAGATGTCCTAGGGGAGGAAATCAATTCAATGGATGAGGCGCAATTCTTTTTCGAAGAATACTCGAATCTGATAGACTCTATTGTAGAGAATGATTTAGACGCAAATATCTCGATTAAGCCGACTGCATTTGGGCTTCTTATCGATCCCGAAACTGCCTTGCTCAATATAGAAAATCTAGTCAAGAAGGCAGCTGAGCACAACATGTTCGTTCGCTTAGATATGGAAGATCACAGAGTCACAGGACCAACTATCGATGTATGTACTGCCATTCATGAGAAAGGACTTCACAACATCGGAGTGGTGCTGCAAGGTAGGCTTATGCGCACTCTTTCCGACATTGCTGATGTTTGCGCCACTACAGGCAAGAATTCGGATTTCAGAATTTGTAAAGGAATCTATCTAGAGCCCGAGAACATTGCTCATACCAAATACTGGGACATTGTGCACGCTACTAACGACGCAATCGATGCAATGTTAGATTCTGGAGCATACACTGCTATCGCATCGCATGATAATCCTGTTATTGCGTACTCTCTAGCTGCTTTGAAGAGCCGAGACATGGGCCCAGACAAGCCCGATCCAAGACACACCGAATCTCCTAATTTGTGTTCTGGAAAAGGCCCTGGTTATGAGTTTCAATTCCTACTCGGAGTCAGAGGTGATGTCAGACGCAAACTCTCCGAGCAAGGACATACCACAAGAGTCTATGTTCCATACGGGACCAAGTGGTATGAGTACAGCATGCGCCGCCTTAGAGAGAATCCCGAAATTGCATTCCATGTGACTAAGGCACTGCTAATGCCGTGGACAAACAAGCGCTAGTTTGAATCAATGGGATGCAGATAGATTCTCCGAAGATCCGAAGCTGCCCTTGTGCCTCGTAGAGTTCTACCCTTGCCGGTGTGGAGTGCCCTGATTCTCCAAGGTCTGCCTTCGACCTCAATCACATTTCCGCATGAGAACTCCTGCTCAGGATCGCACTCCATTGTACTAGACGAACTATCTTCCCCTTCAGTCATGGTGATTCTGACAATTACTCTGTCTCTGCGTACAGCCCATGCAGCTATGATTTCAGTTGCAGAAAGGGACTTTCTCGGCCGTGACCCATCACTATCGATTCTAGTAATTTCCCAGTGAGCCGAGCCCCATTCAAAGACCTCTCCAACTGCTAGTACTTCGTCTTCGTCAACTTCGATTTCTACGCCCTTGCTAGAAGCTCCCTCAGATAGGGTGAATCCTACTCTAACTGCTCTGGGCGGTCGGATTACGACAGTTTGGACTTTGCCGCACTCTACACATCTGGCCAGAACATCAACTCCACTTCCACGCGGAGTTTTACGAAGCACTTCATGCTCGGTAGACTTAGCGCAATTCATGCACTCGGCAATCTGTGGCCCCGTATCCTCATCAGGACTGCCTGTCATGTGTGTTCGGCAGTCATCGTCCACTTGAAGCCATCCAATGCGATGATTGAATAGAAGTCACCTAGAGCAGATACTATGTCCGAAGGAGATGGTGGTTTCGGACTCCCTCAAATGTCAGAGGAAGAGATGTTCTCTCTATTACTCTCTGAGGATACCGAGAGAGGAGACTCAGAGCCACCAATCGCAGCTGGAATTGGAGAGCAGATGCTACACATGAGCCTGCGCCCTTTACCACGCTCGATAAGAGCTAGAATAAGGGATATCTCAGGACGAATACCTGCAAAGAATGTAGTTTTGATTGGAGGCGGAATAGGCCACCTATCTGCATGGCTACTCGATATGTGGTGCGGAGATCCTGCTAATCCTCCCGAAACCCTGCCGCCCAAGCCAGATAATTTTCGAATCATCGAGCCAGGAGGGAAATTCGGAGTGATTATTGACAGACTCGTCAGGAGACACGGGGCAGAGAGTTGGACACAGATAATCCAAATGCCTTGGAACGAATTGGCCGCAGAAGCAACATCATGGTCCGCTGCAACTGCGGCCCTGCCTCAAAATGCCAAACCCTCTCCTCTGCCATTGCCTATCGACCTCGTCGTGGTTGATGTTACGGAAGATGAGAGGGCCTCGACTGCCAAATCAGCATTTGATTTGCTCTCATCCGGTGGAGTCCTGTTGGTACAGGAGCCAGAGGTCCCCACTGGAGATGTAGGCGTTGCAGACTCGCCTTCCGAGATGACACCAGCCCAAAAGAAGGTCGAATCATTCAATCAATGGATATCGTTCGTCAAGGATGTCAGCGAGAATCATTCTCTAGGATTTGTGGAACTGACCGGCGGGACTCTAGCAGTACTACGTCGCGCCTGAACTGACTCGCTCACTTCATCTTCGATATTTACCTGAAACTGATTAGATATGTCCAATATTGAGGAAGATGAGTTTCCTAATGTTTCGAGTAATAAATCGACTCTCAACAACCCGTATCCGTAATGGTCGTCATGCTCGTTCTGACTTTCTTTCATCTGTGAGTTATCGCTGATTATCTCCTTCATCTGAGAAACCGCCCCCGGCCCTCCAGAGTCACCTTCACGTTGTAATTCTGGGTGTTCTTCTAGAATGAGGGCCAAAGCACCAGAAACCCAAGCAGTTGATGCAGATGTGCCGCTAGACCACCCCCACCAAGAGCCAGAACTCAATCCTCCTGCCATCAGAATTGGGACTTCGTGCCCCGGGGCGACCACTTCCGGCTTCTTGTCAGGGTCACTTCTTGGGAAAATTGGATTGGGCCAAATTCTACCGTCGTTGTCACCCTGTGAGCTACCAGTCCAGATCGCACCTGTACGAGTAACTCCTCCTACGCAGATTACATCCTCGACTGAGCCAGGAGATTCGACATCACCATCGTCATCTTCTCCATCGTTACCTGCAGCCGCCACCACAAACACTCCTTGGTCAATGGCATCCTCAACTGCCGCCTCCAGTGCATCCGTGGTAAACAATCCAGAACCGAAACCTTGTGCACCTCCTAGGCTCAAAGAAATCACATCTGCCTGACTGGCCACACACCAATCTACGGAATCTGCAATCTGGTCGTCATTACCAACTCCTTGGTCATCAATCGCTTTAGCCACTAACAGACTAACTCCAGGTGCATTTCCTGTCAATCCGTCTTGGGCTACAACGATTCCAGCCATCGCAGTCCCGTGTCCTTGATCATCGTAGGGAGAATCTAAATCGCCGATTGCATCATACCATCCGATAAGATTCATTTTCTGCAAGTCTGGATGATCGGGGTCAATTCCGGAATCAACTATGCACAGTACGACTCCTGTGCCATCGCCAGAAACAGCATCTACTCCGGTCATATCTCTATATTCGTCTTCCCAGGTCAGTAATGCAGAGGGCGGTCCACCAATCGTGATATTTGCAGCCTCGGAGAGTATCCATAGTCCTGCAATGGCTAAACTCAGTAGAACAATCAATCCTGCAGAAATCCCAATGACCAACTTCAGAACTCCATCTTGTCCACTTTCCGATTCTGAATGGTCAACCAATTCATTTTCATTCTCATTTATTATATCCCGATCATCATCTAGAAACTCAAGAGAATCAGACCAAAATGACCAATAAAACAAAGCGTCTTCTAACCATCCCCTATGTTCAAATTTTCTGAAAAAATGTATTGACATTACCATGCTGATAACCCCAAGCACAGGCAATATCAAAAAAATCAATTCACCCGGCACGATACACGCCATACATTCATCTTGGAAAAGGTTCATCAGCACCAATCCAATGATGCTCAGAATGATCCCTCCCAATAACAAAATTATTCCAACTATTCTCCTCCATTTCACAGGGAGCGTTCTAGCAATATCCTCCAAAAGACCCCTCCCGCCGTACGGAATCCAGGGCAATTGCATAGGAACCATTCTTTCAATAAATACTTTGAATATTTTCCCGTTTTAAATCGAAAAAGTCTTCTTCTGGTCAGACTATCACCATGCTTCAGGTCTGCT
>DAON01000045.1:0-849 GCA_002501885.1 Euryarchaeota archaeon UBA220
AACATCAATCTCGGTCAATTGATGGGTGACCATGCAATGCTAGAGCGTTTGCAAAACGGAGAGGATATCGAACTATCTGAATTTACAGGAAAGTACGATCCTGTAACTCAGCTGATTGTAGAAAATGGTGGAATTTTTCCCTTTGCTAAGCGAATGAAGGCTGGAGAAGTAGATTTGCCGGTTGTGAGTACTGAGCAGGTCCCAATGACAATGGCTGAGAAAATGATTTCCAACAAGTTGCTCGGGCAAAATGGAATCCGTGGATATGTTAAGCCGGGGGATGCAGTGCTTGCACAGGTTGATGGGGGTTATTCACATGAATTTACCACCGCTCAGGTACACAACTTCCTAGCTGCAGAGTATGGTGATGATTACTCGTTACCAAATCCTCCAAAGTTTGCAGTGTTCGAAGATCATCTGTTGTATGCAACGGGGGTTGCAAGATTTGCTCGCTTCGAAGAAAAAATACAGACATTGCGCGACTTACAGGTCTCATTCCAACAACATACTGGAGTGAGGGATTACTCGGCGGTGAACGGCGTAAGCCCGGGAATTTGTCACCAAGTCGCACGAGAGGAATTTATCGATGTGGGGGATTTCATCCAAGCAACGGATAGTCACACCTGCATGGGAGGTGCCAGTAATGCTCTGACATACGGAGTTGGGTCGACTGAGTACGCCAATTTGGTCCACAACCAATTCGCATTTGTCAAGGTCCCGGAAAGCATTCGCTTCGAGTTGGTCGGGAGTCTGGATCCTGGGTGTACAGCCAAAGATGTGATTCTTCATATTCTTTGGAAGTATGCCGCACATTCAGATACACTAGACCGTTCGATGGAATTTGGTGGC
>DAON01000045.1:1268-11068 GCA_002501885.1 Euryarchaeota archaeon UBA220
GATGATTTGACAGTAGAGTGGTTATTGGAAAGACGCGAAGGATTAACGGAAGAAGAGATTCGTTCAGCTTTCGTATTTCCAGATGAAGGTGCAAAATACCACGGGGGCGTACATACGATTGATCTGTCTGCAATTCGCCCCATGGTTGCACATCCAGGAGATCCTGATGCAGGGATTCCATCCGATCCAACAAATGGGGCATACATTGGAGATTTGGGTGATGTCAATATCGACATCGCATATGCTGGCTCTTGTACCGCCGGTAAAGATGATGATTTTGCTTACTATGCAATGGTTACCCGTGCTGCTCTAGATGCTGGATTGTCAGTAGCAGATGGTGTTGATTGCTACATACAGTTCGGCTCAAAGGCCGTCAAGGATTTGTCAGAGCGTAATGGATGGAGTGAGTTATTCGAGCGGGCGGGTATCAAACTGATTGATCCTGGATGTGGTGCTTGCATTGGGGCTGGCCCCGGTGTTTCTGAGTTAGAAGATCAAGTAACAGTGTCGGCAATCAATCGCAATTTCCAGGGTCGTTCTGGTCCAGGGAGGCTGTATCTCGCCAGTCCTCTGACAGTAATGGCAAGTGCTTTCACAGGCAAGATAACTGCATGGCATCCCGAATTGTTTGCACAGAGTTAAGAGCATCCCTAGTCCGGGGTCTGTCATCCAAAAGAGGCCCTATGCCATTCGGGTATGGGAGGACCTGATGGAGGGTTGCGAATGAGTGAGGAAAATCCACCACCCGGGAAACAGAAGCAGATAGCAATAAGCGAATTTTTCGAGAAGAATAAGCACTTTCTCGGATTTGATTCTCTACAGAGATCTTTGATTACAGCGGTGAAAGAAGCGGTTGACAATTCTCTTGATGCATGTGAGGAAGAAAGGATTCTTCCAGACATCAAAGTCGAGATAAATAGGCTCAAAGGGGACCAAATAGAATTGATTTCTCAGGACAATGGCCCGGGTATACCGCGAGGAGCCATTGAGCATGTATTCGGGAAGTTCTTGCTCGGATCTAGGTTTCATGCGATTAGGCAGACTAGGGGCCAGCAAGGAATTGGGATCACGGGCGTCGTGATGTACTCACAACTCACTACTGGTGGGAAGACCAGTGTTATCTCAAAGGTGAAAGAGGAGTCTTCTGCGGTCTATGTGGACTTAGGAATTGATACGCGTAAGAACAAGGCAATCAAGTCAGGTGAGCGTAGAGATGTATGGGTAGATGAGGTCACTGGTGAGGAGATTGCCCACGGGCTCAAAATTAGGACTGAGATGAAGGCCAAATACCAGAGAGGGAAGCAGTCTGTCTACCAGTATCTTAGAATGACTTCCATAGTAAACCCTCACGCATCAATCAGTTTAGTAGTTCGAGATCGCGAAGGAGATGTCATCGAAGAAGGGCATTGGCCGCGAACCACAGATAGACTGCCCACTATTGTCAAGGAAATCAAACCGCATCCGCATGGGATTCATCTTGGAACATTGCAGAGGATGTTGAGAGAAGCCGAAGAGAGGAAGATGACTTCCTTCCTTCGGCACAATTTCTCTGGAGTCAGTATGCGAGCGGCGAGAGATATTCTCAGTAAATCAGAGTTGGAAGAGAGTAGGCAGCCCCGTAGAATCAAGGCCGAGGAAGCTCAGAGGGTTCTGGACTGTTTCCAGAAGGTCAAACTCTTGAATCCACCAACCGACTGTCTTTCTCCAATTGAGGATTTGTTAATCAAAAAGGGGCTCTCAAAGGCAATTGATTCGCGCTTCGCATCAACCGTAACTAGAGAGCCTCGAGTCAGTCAAGGGAATCCATTCCAAATCGAGGTAGGTTTGGTTTTCGGAGGAGATATGGCCGCAGACGGGCCAATTGAGATTCTGCGATTCGCTAACAGAGTTCCTCTGATGTATCAGCAAGGCGGATGTTTGCTGACGAAGGCGATTGAAGCCGTGGATTGGAAGAGATATGGTCTTGATCAACCAGGGGGGAAGGGTATACCGAAGGGGCCTGCCGCTGTACTCGTCCATCTCGCTTCAACAAATGTACAATTCACCAGCGAGGCCAAAGAGGCCGTCGCAACCAACGAAGAAGTTCTCGAAGAGATTAGGAGGGCTTTGCTTGAGGTTGGGCGTGGTCTAAAGGGCCACCTCAAGAAGAGTTCTCAGAGAAAGAAGGCAAGAGAGAAATTTGAGTTAATCAATATCATTCTTCCTGAGATATCAAAGAAGTCCTCAGAGATACTGGATAGGGAGGAGCCGAATCTGGCGCCTGTTATCACTCAAATTATGAACGCGGTATTTTGTGAGGAGGAATTAGGGTGGGACAATGGGCGTAAACTCGCGACCTGTGATATCACTGTGTTCAACTACACAGCAAGGGCAAGGGCATATACAATCCTCGCCAAATGGCCTGAATCCGAGTCGGTTCGTATGGAGGATAATCTGCTTGGAGGTAGAAAGGAGGCGCGTGGTCTTTGGGCTTGGAGGTTGGATACTCTTGACCCGGGTTCGTCTGCTACAATCTCATTCACACTATCCGGCCTGAGTAAGGGAGATTGGAATGACACTGAGATTTTCTTCCGTGGAAATGGTGACATTATTGGCGCCAATCGTATAGATGAGAAGTTGCTTGAGGAGATGCGTAACCGCGAGGCTTTGGATGCAGCAGTTGAGGAAGTTCGAACTAGGGAAGATACTGTTGTAGCAAGCCTATCAGAGAGAGCAGATTATTCGGATGAAGTAGATTCGGAAGAAAGTCCTGAGCCAGATTTGGGCTCTCTAGTAATTGATCAGGGGGCGGATGAATGAGTTTTAGTGACAGCAAGTCGAAGGAGGATGTTGTTGAGGCTTTGCACAATGTAGCAGCAGAGATGCATGACAAGATGTTGAAAGGTGTTGCACCAACAATGACACTGCCTGTTCGTACTAAGACCAACATTGGATTCGATGACAAGTTGGGTGTCTACAAATATGGTAAGAAGAAGACGGTTCGTGATGCCACTAGCCTAGGTTCGGCTCGACAGCTTCTGCGATCTCTTCATGTAACTGAGTTCATAGAGGAAATGATCAACACCGGTAAGTCCTCCACACTTAGGGAGATGTATTACATTTCAGAGGCTTGGGGTAATGGTAAGTTCCATTCTCAAAATGAGAGTAACAACCTCGCTGAAGATCTTGAGATTGTTACAAAGTGCCTACGTGAGGACTTCAAACTCAGGCCTGAGGAAGATGGTGCTCGCATCATTGGCAATGTTACCTTTGAAGAGAGAAATAGGCGCGGTGATTGGATGAGAATCAACTGTAGAGATGATGTTGGAGATTCGGGCTACGGGGTTCCCTACAATGTGGAGTCAGAGAAATTGCGTTTGGTGGATGAAGACATTGACTTCGTCATGGCCATAGAAACTGGCGGAATGTTTGATCGATTGATTGAAAATGGGTTTGATGAAGAGGCTCGCTGTGCGTTGATTCATCTAAAGGGTCAGCCTGCTCGCTCCACAAGACGGATCATGAGGAGGATGAGTGATGAATGGGGCAAGCCAATCGTCGTATTTACTGACTGTGATCCTTGGTCATTCAGAATCTTCGCTAGTATTGCGTATGGGGCAATAAAGACTGCTCACATTTCAGAATATTTGGCAACCAAGGGTGCAATCTATCTGGGAATAACTGCGGACGATATTCTAGCATATGATCTGCCTAGTGACGATCTATCAAAGCAGGATACGGGGGCACTTGAAGCGGAACTGAGCGATCCTCGTTTCTCCTCTGGGTGGTGGCAACAGCAGATTGAATTGATGCAGGAACTCGGAAAGAAGTCAGAACAGCAGTCTCTGGCCAAGTACGGTCTAGACTTCGTGACCGATACATATCTGCCCGAGAAGCTCGGACATCCAGATGTAGGGCTTGGATACTGATTCAGAAGTCTGATATCGAGGCTTCCCTGCCTGTGTCCATGACTGAGGCGACTATGCGGTGGGCAAAACGGCTGACAGGCGTCTCTGTTCTATTACTGCTAATCGGGGTTATATCCTACTACAATGCAATGCCGTCGATGTATGAAGAGTTAGATCCTGCTCAGAGCCATATGTTGGAGCTTGGTCCCGGGGAGAGTGGGCAGGTCGAAATTGAGGCATTGGGAGAATATGTCGCACTGAGATTGGAAGGAGAGAGTGATGCAGACCTCAGATTGATAGATTCTGATGGTCAGGAAGATTCTGGTTCGAATCCTTCGACATTAGATATCACAAGAACAGGAGAGGATGGAGTATTGTATGTCCCTGTGAGAGTGTTTAGATCTTCTACAGCTGGAGAATACACTCTATTCAATGATGGAGAAACAACCCTGTGGTTTGTCGATGATATATCTGCTCAGGCCGCTTTGTTCACCAAGCCATGGTTCGTGGTGATGATGGTTGGTTGCTGTCTGGGCCCGGTATTCGGAGTGGTTGGCTTGATTTTGGCTTTGATTGGTTGGGGGAGCCGTGGCAAGGGAAATTCTCCAGTAGTACTAGACACTCAAGGCAGATTGCCCACTACTGATGAGTTGTATCGGCAGTACCATGGCATTGTAGATGAAGATGAAATCGAAGTTCCAGACCCATTCGCTGATGTTGATGATATTGAGTCGAGTTTGCAGGAAACTGAAGAGAGGCCTAGTGAAGAGACTGGACCGGACTGGAAAGGTTGGGACGAGGGTTAATCGGCTCTTCTTCGAAATATTACGAAAAGTGTCGTTGTGGCCAAACAACATGCTCCAATTAAGCGGGTTGTTTGGCCCACGGAAGCAACTTGCTCGCGTAAGTCTCGTGCGTCTTGGCATTGGCCCTCATCAGCCCCAATGATTTCACCAATAGTTCCAACTTCATCATCACAGTCTTCTGTGATCCTATCATTGAGGTATTCATCAGCATATGAGGCAGCGAAAGATAATGCTAGAAGAAGAATTCCTGCTATTGTCAACACTGTCAGAAATACCGTCTTGGCCGCTCCCATAGTGGTTTCAACGATTCGAATGATATTATTCTATGCTCAAGTTGGGTTTTTAGAAGTCCCTCACTAGCCAACCTCAGGTTGGGAAGTTCATGGTCGGTTTTGATGAGGCTCTGACTATACTTGAGAACCCAACACGAAGACAGATTCTGCGCAAATTGGTGAAGGAACCTCATTATTCCCTACAACTGTCCGAATTACTTGATGTTAGTCAGCAAGCTGTGGTCAAGCATCTCAAGGTATTGGAAGAGGCGGGATTCGTAGATTCTGAGAAAGTCCCATCCGAAAAAGGAGGGCCTCCTGCCAAGATGTACAGGGTCAATCAATCATTTTCACTTCGTTTAGATTTAGGTCCGGATTTGTTTAGGGCGGAGCATCGAAAGATGCCCCCTGGCGGCCCTATGCGGCTATCCAACCGTCTACCCGATGAGTTGGATTCTGTCGTCGACCGTCTTGGTACCCGCCGTAAGATTCCGATGGGTGAGGCAATGGGTATACTGTCTGAGTTAGATATGGCTCTAGAGCGAATTGATGAGCGGCGGGATGCTATTATCGCGCTTCACCAACAGGTAATGCGCAAGGTTTCTCCGAGTATTTCTGAGGAATCGGGGACTTATGAGGAGAGGCAATTAGCTCATGCCATGATGAATGAACCAAGGAGGCCTTTGGATCTCGATGCCTTCTCCCAAGGATTGCGAATCAGATCTGATGATGCGGAGAAGATAATGGGTGAAATCAGAGAGCGATTGCTACGCGAATTCGCTTCAGGCCAAGGCAGCCTAGTGGCTGCAAGGGAGGGTACTCCCTTGCCTTGGTGGTTGGCTCGTTAATCAGAAGACTAAATCGTCATCATCAAGGTTGGAGAGCATGCTTGTCTTCTCCGCGTAACGCATCTTCGCCTCTTCTCTGCGTCCTCTCATGACTACGACAACGACGCCTAGCAATGCTATTGTCGCGCCGACAATCAATGTCGGTACAGTAAACTGTGCGATGATTTCGATTCCTACATCGAGCGCTCCTAAGTTGGAACCCATCTTGCCAGATACCTTCTGCATGTTGTTATCCTCATTGGATTCTACAATCACATTGTCAGGATCTACGACAACGACAACATCATGTCTTCCGGCTTCGACTCTATACAACATAGCAATCTGCGGTGCTTCTGTGGGGTCTTCTACAGGCATTATCGCCTCGACTATCTGTCTGTAAACGACATTGTCCTCATCGCATCCGTTCTTCTTGATGTCCGATTCGGTCTGATCAACACAGAGGATAATGTTGACATCTGTGGCATGTGCATTGCCTTCGTTGACAACTTCTACATTCACAGAAAGCATCTCGCCCACATCTCCTGTCTTGACTTCGGCATTGACACTGAGGATTCTGAGGTCGGGTGCCCTCAAGCGCAACTCAACAATTTGCTCATTGGTGTCGCAGTTAGGCCGGTAGTTGTCAGGTAGGCCGTCCTTGTTAGCATCCAAAGTACATGAGTCGTCCCAAATTTCAGTCTCATCGTGATCTCCTCCTGCCTCAGAAGAACCATGCTCTGAAAGAACCTTAATTCCAATCTCACGGTTAGATAGAGCCGCTGCAGGGTCAATCTGGATAATTGCAACTAACTGCAAGGTAGTATATGCCTCCATAACTGGTAGAGTGATAGCATTCGTACTGGCCGACTTGAAACACTTGTCTGTAGGTTCTGGATCGCCCAGAGTCAGTGTATCCTCAGGTGTTTGGCCAACACATGGAATCTCAATCGGATACTCCGTATCGAAGTCCTTGAGAAGTGCGTATGTCACAACCCAGTTCGATAGCAATGGAGCCATGGATGGCATGGTTTGCCAAATCATAGTGTTCGAAGCGCCGGTTTGCTGAGTGTAATTGTGAATGGTTGGTTGATCGGGGACGTTTCCGTAGTTGGTCACATTCATGATGAAACGCACTGTCCTTCCAGGGGCTGTTGTCTTGATTTTACTCTCAACCATTGGATCGATTTCAATTCTCATATCATGGAACTCAATGATTTCTACTTGCAATTCAATCTGGTCTCTGACCTTAGTACCATCATAGGATTCCTCACTCAGTACATTGAGTACAACTGTGTACTGACCTGCCAGAGTCATCTCGGGCACGGTAATCAGAATAGGTGTGGTCTGAGACTCTCCACGGTCGAGTTCTTGGAACAGTACTCTCGGTATATTGATGTCCCAGACATGTGATTGGCCCTGAGAATCAGTAATCGACTCGACTGTTACATCATATCTGTCAGCTCCATTACCTGTGTTCTCAATCGTAGTATCGAGTTGATAGGTCTGTCCGGGATAGAGTGAAAGGATAGTTTCCGGAACCTCTGCTTCGAGCTTGTACTCCTGAATGACATTCGTCAGCAAAACTACAGAATCTCTGACTCGAGGCGCTCCCTCAAGATGTGCTTTCATCGTAATCGCATCACCTAAACCGGCTGTCGCATTATATGGAGCACACATTATTGCAGTAACAGTGAATGGAGTATCTATAATCGACCAATAACGAGGCGCATTATCTGGAATCGCATTGCCTCCGGGTGCATCAGAGAAGTCGAGATCCACGGTCCAGTGATCATATCTCCAGGTTTCCTCGGAAATCTCCGGTGGCCTCTCTTCAGGTCCTCCTGGAGTAGTGAAAATCAGGTATCCGGGAGTGAAGTGTTTTGTCACCTCAATATCAAACTCTGAACAATCTCCAGGTAGCACATATTGAGTGGTGTCACCCATCTGGAATACGATATTTCCAGTACTCTTGATTGAGACATTTATCCATAACTCCAGAACATCGAATGTACCTTGATCTATCGAGAGCACTGGTTCGCCAGTTGACCATCCTTTGAGATAAATCACGAAAGTACCGGGCTCCTGAGATGTTGGTACGCTCACCTGTAAGTTCCTAGTCACAGATTGCTGGGGGTCGAGCGACAACGAGGTTGGGAATGTTAGGCCCCAACCGAATGGCAGCGCCCATTCGACTTGCCCCTCCAATGTAGATGGGTCATAGAAAGCGAAGGTATCGTACACATTCCCGGTATTCGTCACTGTTATCGAGAAGAATGCTGATTCTCCTTGTTCGACATCAACTTGGTAGTGACTGGTGTCTAGGTCTATTCCGTGTACTACATCCATCAAAGTGAGTGTAATTCGCTCATCTCTGATTGCAGGATCTTTGTACGAAATTGCGGTAACTGAAATTGATGCCAATTCATCCGCATGCGCCTGATAGATAGACGGGGCGCGAACGCGCATGTACATCGGAATAACATCGCCGCCCCTCAAGAACACAGGAGTAGAATCGAAGATTGGTGTGTGATTGGTGGTAAAGAATAGGGTTGCAGTCCAATTGTTTGGAACACCTACTAGAGACACTGTGAAAGTATCTGCAACGAGTTCTGCTGGACCAGGGGTTGGGTTAGAAATCGTCATGTTGTACAGTGTCTGCTCTCCGGGCTCAATAGTGTGATAGTAGGTCTCGGTTTCTGTCAGAGCAACCTCTACTAGGCCCGTTAAAATGTGGACATAGCACAGTGTGTAGGTGCCTCCATTACTAACATCGTTGCACTTGTTGGTATCTGACCAAGCAACATGAGCACCGCTACCTAAATCATTGGCGAAAGCAGGAGGTTGGCCCAAATCTGGAACTGCTGGAGAGTTGGGGCCTAGTTTGTCTGATTGCCATTCAGTGACTGGAATAATCTCCCATGGATCTAGAATTCCGGCAGCCAGTGAGTTCAGAGGGAATCCATTCGGATAGTCATCGTTAGTGTGATTCAATCGTGTGTAGACTATTGTTTCACCTTGAGTAGCATTAGAGTTGTCTAACCAAGTTAGGTGAACGTTATCAAACGAATCTGTTAGAATCGCAGGCATGTGAGAATTTGCTCCGAATGGTCGATCTGTTGGGATTCCTTGAATCCCCTCGACATCTGATATAGCAGAGTCGACGATTTGCTTGATCCCGTATGTTGGTAGTCCATCGGGTGCGCCGTTCCATTCTCCAGCTCCTCTGAGTCTGAGTCGTGTGTAGTATATCTCGTAGTTGACATCGATGTCGAAGCCGTAAGCTCGTCCATCCATCCAAGCCAGATGTGTGTTGCCTGAGTTGTCAACAGCGATTGAGGGGTGTAGGCTGTAGGCATCGTTTAGTGTGATTCTGGTATCATTGACAACGACTAGGTTTCCGTATCCAAGGCCATCAATTGAAGGTCCGAGGTCCTCGATGTATCTGTCGGCTGTTGTGTCCACAAAGGTCCCTGGGTCGCCCTTCTGCCATGTTGGAGGAGGGTTTTCGAGAAGAGATAGTGGATCCAAGATTGTCATGTATATCTCACGAGAGTTGTTGGTTGAGAGATAGACCATTGCCTCGACCATTAGTTGTAGTTCGGCTGAGTTTGCACTAGTGGTGGGGAAGCTGTACATCTGCCCTTCTGCATCAGTCAGCCTGAGGTTTGAACCGGGGCATGATCGGGTGTTCATGCTCACAAACCCGTTTGGACACTGGGCTAGATCCATCATGTGTGAGCCTACATTGGTTGAACCTGTACCAAATCCTGCTGCTAGGAGAGGAACTGGAATGATTCCTGCCTCAACACAGGCGTCGTGAGCCTCGTTGATACTCTGTGTATCATCAGACTGTTGAGATGGGTCTCCTCCATAGGGGCCCTCATCAGAAATTGGGATGACTATCTTAGTCGCGTTGGGATTCCAGCGGTGATCAAGTTGGGTTGGAGGGTTGCCTGGAACATTTCCACCAGCGTCTCTCCAAGATAGGCAGGCCCATGTTGATCCGGG
>DAON01000002.1:0-8238 GCA_002501885.1 Euryarchaeota archaeon UBA220
GGTATGGTCGGATCAAAATACGGTTCGGAGGTTTCCGGGCAAGCTGGAATAAGGAGGCTTTTGGTCGTGGTATTGTTGATAGCCGCCAGTAAGAGAATACTGGAGATAGTAGGAATCTGAAAAATCAGATGCCGAATTTGTCTACATGCCCACACTCTGGATACGCGCAGTGGACTTCGTAACGATCTCGCTTTGGGGCCGGAATCTGCATGATAGAGCCACACATCGAGCATTGGTGTGATACGATTTCTGGTTCATTGGACTCGGGTTCTTCGAAATCATCGAAGTCCTCTTGGGACATTGTCCAACCAATATCCTCGGGCACCACCTCGTCACTTTCGTCACGAATACGGCTCTGTCTGAGGCCTAACTTGATTCTGATTTTGCGGCTCTTCTTAGCGGGCTTCTTTGGTGGGGCCTTTTGTTTAGCATCCTTACTAGGCCGGCGGCGCTTCTTCGGTGGTGGTGACTTGGTTGGTTTCTTCGCCGGTGGGGCCTTCTTTGGTGGGGCCTTCTTCTTTGGTGGCGGTGGAGGTGCTTTCTTTTTCGGCGGGGGTGGAGGAGGGGTCTTTTTTGGTGGCGGAGGTGGTGCTTTCTTACCCTTTGATGGAGGGGGCGGAGGTGGTGGTGGGGGTTTCTTCGCCATACCTAACACCCCATGCAAACAACTGGACCCTTTGAAGAAATCGGGAGAGTGATGGTTTCCTCAGGCCGGGAACTCGATTAGTGCATGTACGGGAACTTGCTCAAGAAGTTCCCTCGCGCCCAAACCTTCGAGTTCGATAACAAATAGAGATGCAATTGGAATAGCGCCGGCTCTACGGCATAAATCTACACAGGCCGATACTGTTCCGCCTGTCGCTAGTAGATCGTCAATGATTACGATGTTTTGACCCTCTTCCAGAGCATCGATATGCATCTCCAGTGTGTTCGAGCCGTATTCGAGATCATATTCCACTGAATATGCCTGATAAGGTAGCTTGCCCGGTTTACGAATTGGGACAAAACTGATTCCGAGTTTTGCGGCCAATAGTGGGCCGAAAATGAATCCCCGGGCCTCGGGACCGACGACCGCATCCGGCCGCCAGCCCCGCTCCTCCATATCCTCTGCAAAACGATCTATGATGCCTGACATGAGACCTGGGTCGCTCAGTACGGGTGTGATGTCCCGGAACATGATTCCCTCAATTGGGAAGTCCGGTACCGTACGTATTGCGTTCCTCAGGTTTTGGAGTAATTCGTCAGACATGCTCAACGCTCCGCGTAGGGGAGGGTCCCTGCCCCGAAGGGCAAGGGAGTCCCGTTACGTAATTTTATGTTCAGTTGAGACCCATTTGGGTGAACAACCAGTCGATTGTGTTCTGGTCGCCAGGTCCTAGGTAGAACATTGCCATGAAGGCAAAGAGTCCCCACATTACTGGGTTTAGCTCATCGTGCTTCTGCATACCGATCTTGATGGCACAGTAGGTAATTACACCCCATGCGATACCGTCAGCGATCGAGTATGTGAACGGCATCAATACCATGGTCAAGAATGCTGGTAGAGCCATTTCGGCGTCTGCCCAGTTGATGTCAGCGGCTTGGCGCATCATCATAGCACCGATAACAACCAGTGCCATTGCGGCTGCGAAGGTAGGGATGTTCTGGAACAGGTCAGAGAAGAAGAGACCGGTGAGCATCAATACACCCACAGTCACTGCTGTTAGACCTGTCTTGCCTCCTTCCTCAACACCGGCTACCGACTCAATGTAGGTCGTTGTGGTGCTGGTTCCGATGGCTGCTCCGACGATGGTTGCTGCTGCGTCTGCAGTGAATGCCTCGTCCGAGTTCATTAGCTCGTCGTTCTCATCAACATATCCTGCTTGGCGACCCACAGAGTAGAGGGTGCCTGCAGTGTCGAAGATATCGACGAATAGGAAGGTGATCATCACCATGAGGAACATTCCAACGGTTGTACCGCCTTCTGCTCCTACATCTCCTAGAGCACTTGTGGCTGCCATGAGGGTGTCCTCAGGTAGGCCCACAAATCCAATTGCGCTTGGGTCTGGCCATGTAGCGTAAACGCTAGCCCAGCCTGCTCCACCAGCAACGAAGTCGTTGTACGGGTCATATGCCTCGGTTGCCCAGCCCCAAAGAGAGGCTACAGCGATACCGATGATGATTGCGCCCTTCTGACCGCGGGCCATCAGGACGGCTGTCAAAATCAGACATACCATCGAGATAAACGCGCCGTGGTTATACTCGAAGGTCTCTGTAGCTGCGATGTTAACCAGTGTGGCTCCATCGTCCATAATCCAACCCATCTCTCTGAGACCAATGATTGCCAGGAACATACCGATACCGGCGCCTGTGGCTATCTTCAGGTCTGTGGGGATTGAGTTGATCATGGTCGTCCTGAAACCACCGATCACTGGGATCTGTGGCATAGACATCGCCAAGAACAGTATTCCTTCCACGAACACAGCGGCAAGGGCAACGTCCCAAGGGACGCCCATGCCAAGAACTACCGCGAACGTAAAGTACGCGTTTAGTCCCATTCCAGGTGCGAGTGCGAACGGTAAGTTCGCGTACAGACCCATGATAGTACATCCCACGAAGGCCGCTACAGCCGTCGCGAACAATGCATCATCAAATGGTATGCCTGTTGCACCAAAATTACTCAGCATAGAGGGGTTGACTACCAAGATGTAAGCCATGGTCAGGAATGTCGTCATTCCTGCCCTTAGCTCACGGTTGACAGTGCTCCCCGCTGCTGTTACTCCAAATTGTTGATCTAATGCTTCCATTTTTTCACCTTATTTTCCATTATACCTTGGCTTTCACCTAGGTATTTCGACTCATGACAAATACGGCCTATCAATGGTTCGGGTGAAATTTGGAGTCAAATCAGCAATATTTCGGTCTGATTGGGTGGTAAATGAACGGTCATTTCCTCTCCAAGAAGGATGTTTAGGGCCTCTCTACTCTCCTCATCTGCATGAAAAATAACAACATGTTTCGGGTTGCATTCGCGTGCAAAATCCGTTAGTTCCTTTTGGCCTCCGTGGTTTGATAATGAGAGTTGATCGACTTCGATATCGATGGGTACAATATCACCATAGATTCTGAGTTTTCGCTCGTCTAGTAACAATCGGCCGCCGGACTCTTCTGCCTGATATCCCGTAAGAAGAATGGCATTATTTGCACTATGCCTAAGTCGATTGGCGTACCAGATAGCCGGGCCGCCATCTAACATACCGCTTGTGGTAACTATTGCGTCTGCTTCCAGTGCCTTTCTTCTATCTGATTTGCTTGAAACTCGTCTACACCAACGCCAGGTCTTGCTCAAACCCTTAGGGTCTCTAACCGCTTCGGGATGATCCATCCAATGCTTGGTTACTCGAGTACCCATTCCATGATAATGTACCTCAAGGTTAGGGGCTTCTCTCCGAAGGATCTGCAATACATCCTGACCTCGGCCGGAAGCGAAAGCTGGGATAAGGGCGGTCCCTCCTCTATCCACAATCTCTAGGACTCGGTCGGCTAATTTCCTTTCTTCATCCAATCTACGGGGATGAACGCGGTTTCCATAAGTGCCTTCGAGAAATAGAATGTCACATTCCAATGCTTTGGCTCCAAGTACACTTGGACTATCTCTAGTGTCCATATCTCCTGACCATAAAATCCGTGCTTCAGGGGTCTCAATTTCCACCATTACCGCTCCGGGAATATGTCCTGCCCGATGGAACCTGCACCTCCATGCACCAATATCGAACCATTCACCCATTCTATGAGTAACCCATGAATGAAGGGCTTCATCCATATCCCTACGATCCCAAGCTAATGGATATCCTTCAATCTTGGAGACTTTGTATGTATCCCGCCACATCACTTCGGAAACAGATGCTGTGAGGGGGGACCCGTGTAATCTAGCACCTAGATGTCCAGCGACCCAGGGTGCCATTCCAATATGATCGATATGTGCATGTGTAATGATTACATCATCTACAGGGGGGCATTCTGCAGGATACTTTGGGGGCTTAGTGGGAGCGAGACCATAATCGATCAAGAGACGGGTACCTGTCGAATCTTCAAGGATACATCCAACATTACCAACCTCATCACCACCACCTAGGAAGAATGCTCTGATTCCGCCCTCTACCGGATCGGTTGGATAGGTGCTCGTTCGGCCCGGAGTGTAGAGAACCATGGGGGTCGGTGGTGCTCATCTTTCATCAGCCAACCGGGGAATCCCTCTCATTTCCACTCCAAGGGATTCGTTTCGTGATGAGCTCGTCGAACGGGTTAGGAACGATTATTTTCTTTCGATTGGATAATGCGATTGTCTATCAATATCAGATTAGAATTTGCGTTTCTATCATAATCATCTCGTGAAATTTCTTTCCAGTGGAAGTATAGGGGTGGGGCAGTCTTACATGGACATTTGATGTGGCAATGTCGTGCCTCGACAGGAAGGCCACATCTTCGTGGTCGATGATGATCGCTGCTTTGGTTGCGCCGCTTGTGTGGCTCTATGCCCTGTTGACGCTCTTTCTCTGCAGGGGTTATTGGCCGTCGTGGAAGAATCGTCATGTACTCACTGTGAGCTCTGCATTCCCTCCTGCCCGGTTTTTGCACTCGATATTGTTGACGAAAATCAAATGGTGGTATTAACTTGAAAATCGCAATTTTTGGTGTAAATCTAGAGTCAATGACCACAGCACATCGTTCCCTTGACGACGATCCTTCCAACATCATTACAGTATATACTGAGGACGCGGAAGCAGGTTTTTCTGAAAACCCACTTGAGGGGATTGTCTTGAAAGACTATCTGCAGACCATTTCAAAGGATTGGTATGGGACCATACCAAAATCTGTAGATTATGATAATGCATCCTCTACGAGTAGTTCTTGGTTGGTCAAGTCTATGTCAATCCGTCTTGCTGAAAGAGGAGCGAATTTCCTTCTCCATACTCGAATACTCGAGATTCACGAAGAACAACAAGAGATACACTTTCGTGGCGGAGGCCAGGAACCATCAGGTGTTCACAGATACGACGAATTGTATGATTTCAGAAGTTAGAATATACACCAATCAAATCAAATCTAAGATATCATTGCGACGATAATTATGGGTGTCAAGCACGGCTTAGGAATTGCCTGCTTCGCATTTGTGATTGGCTTTGGTATGGCCCAATTCACAGAAGATGGAACAATGATATTTTGTTGGATCTGTGGAATGCCACTCACCCTCGCTGGATTGGGTTTCTTCATACCAGATAGGCCCAAGACAATCGTAGTTCACCCCCCACCAAACACATACTCTCCTTCTCAAGTGAAGAGCTTCGAGGAAGTGGATACGAACAGTGACGGGGTAATCACCCGTGAAGAATACTATCGTTAAGAAATCCACTTTCGTGGAGGTGGTTCCATTTCATACACTCTCAATATTCTCAACTACTCCAATTACTCGCATCGGCGTAGCATCAAGTTGCGTAATCAGTATGCTAGGTAGGCTTTCTTTCCTTACCCAGAGTGGACTATCCCAATCGACACCCAATTCAGGTCCCTCAACATGTGTAACCCGCCCCACCACGAACTGCAAATCCACAGCCGCATGGATTACATCATCTACCTGCAAAACCCTCTTTTGGAAAGGGGCAACCTTGATTTTCAAACTCGATTTATCATGACGTATCATGACTTCGGAATCGGGATGAGTAATCATACAACCTCGATGTAAAGCTTCTTCTCGTAGATTGCGAAGGGCAACCCCAACCCTATCTCCTGCTTTGGCAACATCAACATCATCATCCATAACTTGTAGAGAACGCACAACTCCTTTCTCATTAGCCGGTAGAATGAGAACCTCGTCGTGTTTGTTTACAGAACCGGTTTGTACATATCCAATAGCGACTAAACCCACTCCTTTGACATTGAAGTGCTGATCAACTGGCAATATCAGACCCCCCTCTTCACCCTCGCCCGCCATATTATCCAGATGTTGAAAGAACTCTTCCCGTAAATCATGAACTTCAGGCAACGACTCATGTATGGACCATCCTTCTAATCCGGCCTGTGAGAGGATAGTTCTGACTTGATCCAAATCCACCCACTCCCCTTCACTTGGATTGATTATGACTATACCATTACGGATTCCACTAACACCGAATGAAACCAAAACCTCTCCCAGAGCGGCATCAACTTTGCCAATTTCCACAACCCCTACTTCAGCCACATTCAGTACTGAAAGAAGTGGCCGTATTTTTTCCGGGTGCTTCAATGGCCTGAGTAATGATATGATACAAACCTCACCATTCCTCTCTTCCTTGTGCACATATGACTCAATATCTCTGACATCATTTGACTTGGCCAGAGACCTCGCCAGGTCTTCACTACCCACGAAGGCGACATTCAACACCGGCACATCCCGCGCGGGCAGCGTATCCCACATCAATGCGACGCATTCGTCGTATGGATAGATGAAAGCCTTAGAGGGGAAACTCAGGACGACGGCCTGTGAGCGAGATGTCTGAGTGGCTACGAGACTATGTCTGTCGCCCCAGAATCGGTACCCGACACGCCATTCTCATTGACCCTGCTGATCAGACTCCTGATGTAGCAGCGAAGAGGTGTGTTGCTGCAGTATCTGCAGGCAGTAGCATGATCCTTGTTGGAGGCTCTACAGATACTGATATGGAGAATGTACACAACACCATATTGGCAATCAAAGAAGCCCTAGAACTAGTAACATGGGCATCTAGCCAAGATTCTGAATTGGAAGAAGAGGGTTGGAATGTACCCGTGGTTTTGTTCCCACAAGGCGCCGCTGCATTATCTCCAGCGGCCGACGGAATCACATTCATGATGCTCATGAATTCCACAACCCCACGATTCCTAATCGAAGAACAAGTCGAGGGAGCACCATACATTCGACAAGCCGGCATAGTGCCCCTTCCTATGGGGTATGTGATATGTGCCCCGGGCGGTAGAGCAGGAGAAGTCGGCCAGGCCAAGCTAATCGAATCGGGTGAGACTGAGCGTGTTAGTGCCTATGCGATGACAGCAGAATCCTACGGATTTGGCATGTTCTATCTTGAGGCAGGGAGTGGGGCTTCACACCCAGTTGAACCAGATCTAATCCGGGCGGCCCGAGATTCGTGCGACCTTACTTTAGTAGTGGGTGGAGGAATCCGTGATGGTAGCACTGCCAAGAGAGCCGCCCAAGCCGGAGCTGACTGGATAATCACTGGAAATCTAGCCGAAGAATTCGATGACGCTGACGAGTTACAACGAGTCCTTACCAAATTCATCACTGAGATGAATTCTTGAGTTTCTCTATCTCCGTAATCAATCTCTCCAACTGACTCTCCAAGTCAAGAATGAGAGTGACTTGCTCTTCTTCACTTCTTAGCAGTCTTGCGTTTTCTTCTTGCAACTCTACAGTTCTACTGGCACCACCCTCGTCATCAGCACGACGCTGTTTCTCATTCGCTAACCGTGCTTCCAGGCGGGCAACGCTACTCTCAGATACTCGCAACTCCTCTTCGAGTTCAACCACTCTTGCCCGTGTTGAACCATCCTGATCTAGTGCGGCGAAATCCATTTCCAAAGCTCGCCTACCCTGTCTTTCCGATGCTAACTCCTCTTCGAGTCTGATTACTTCCTCCCAGACCGAGATTACTTCCTCAGCCAACCTCTCAGGGGCCATACCCGCAAGTCTAGTAGCGAGCGCTTCGCCCCCATCCTCACTAACTCCCGATTCTTCGGAATTCACAACTATCAGTGAGAATCGCTGACCCAACACTCTTCAATCTTGAGGGAATATAGGTCCGAAGGACCTCATCTTCTAACCACTGGGCACTTAGGCGCGGTCGAAGTTAAATCAGAACCCTAAGTCGCACGCACCATGAAAGCCTTCAGAGCGACTGGTTCGTTCAGATCTGGTAAGAACAACCAACCCTACACTCTCGATGTTGTGGCCGAGAATGAAGCAGATGCTATGGAGAGAGTGTACTCGAACTTTGGTAGCCGACACGGAACTCCTCGCCGATTCGTTTCTATCGACTCAATGGAGTCAATAAATCCCTCAAACTCCACAGCGCCAGTAGTCGTTGCACACTTCCGTGGTGACGATTTTTCCGAAGAAGAATGATTCTCACCATAGCGCGGCGTTGAAAGCCAACCCTATTGCCGCAGATGTGGAGGCAACAGAGTGCACAGGTTCCACCCCTCTCCTAATCTACTGTTGATTGGAGG
>DAON01000002.1:8570-35075 GCA_002501885.1 Euryarchaeota archaeon UBA220
CCCAAAACAGGCACCACCTCGCTCATGCACTGGCTTGCCAATCACAAACAGATACACCACCCTTGGCCCAATGAAAGCCACTTCTTGATGGCCGGCGCAGCTGAATTTCCAACCTCACCAATTCATCCCAAAGGGACGACCATTCTAGCACCTAGAGCAGATTTGGACGGTGTAGGCGATTTCCCTTGGGTGATGGACAAATCAACTTTCCATCTTTACTCTGATAGAGCATTGCAAGCAGTCAAGGAACATCTACCAGATGCAAAAGTCGTGATTACACTTCGCCACCCTGTCGACTTGATGCTTAGTATGCACCAAGAACACAACAAGCGTCTAGTGGATTACAACACCTCCCTGAATGAGATGCTGGAGATATGTCGATCCCAATCCTTCGAGGCCGATGTAAACGCTCCAGACACCTACAGCTTCCTGAGATTTCCAAGGATGAAGGAAGATACAATCCGTTGGACTGAGGCACTTGGCGATAGAGTGAGGGTAGTCCCCCTATCTTCGATAGCTAATGATCCACTAGCCACTATGAATGAGATTCTTACCTGGTTAGAAATTGATACACTTCCTGACGACACCTCTCTACCCAAACACAATGAGAGAGGGAAATTGAACCAATCCGTCTGGGCACGATTCCTTAGACAACCACCAAATTTGCTAGTATCACTAGCCAAAATTCTCCTCCCAACCAAAGGACTTCGTCGCGCTGTCCTTGATCCAATACGCTCACCCGGGTTCAAGCCTGTTCGCGCAGAGTCAGCCCAGATTACAGAAGAAGTACGGGCAGAACTGGAAACAGCCTTCACAGAAGAGATAGAATTCCAAGAAAACCTCACCAAATACATCGAATCATCCCTAATCATCAGTCCCTGAGATAAGAGCATCTAGTTTGACGCATACACGCAACGGTGAAAGGAACACCACAGGAGCGCAGGGCCGATGAAGAAGTGGTTCATGCGCCAGTATTGGCGGATTCAACAAAGCCAGACCCTCATTTCGATGGGTTTCTGGACCGCCACTCTGACACTACTAATTTGGCCCTATGTCAGTTGGAGATTCGAGGCTGGCTCTACAATGCTTGGATTCAAGATGACCTATTGGGGTCTCATCGGAATCGGCACCTCAGTACTACTCACCGTATTACTAATCGGAAGAGTCTATGATGCAACTTTAGGCCTATGGAGAGAACATCTTACTGTAGTCCAGGAGAGAAACCCCTTCACTACATACAAACTGAACGCATCTTTTGGCATACTTCTAGCTCAGACCAATGAGATTCTGCGAAGGATGGCCCCAGAAGACGAGGACATTCAAAGACACTGCGAGTTCGTAGATCGTTGGTTAGATTGGAACTCTGAGCAAGAGATTTGGGCTAGGACGATGAGCTCGTGGAAGAACATCGTAGGAGATGAAGACCCATTCCTAGCTCATCTCAGTGAAACCTCCAGACAAAACCTCGCTTCTGCCGCAGATGAGTTGCAGGACTACTGAGCGTGGTCGCGATGTTCGAACACGAGTCAGTGGTCGCACTAGCCATCGATGCAGGCCATGCAATACTCGAAGTCTACAACAAAGACACCAATATTGAGGTGATGACAAAAGATGACGACTCACCACTCACACAAGCGGATTTAGCAGCTCACGAGGTAATCGTGGATGGCCTACAGAAAATAGATCCCACCACGCCCATCGTTTCGGAAGAGGGCAATGTTGGTGACCCTCATTCCAACGATTTATGTTGGCTAGTAGACCCCCTAGATGGTACTAAGGAATTCGTGAAGAGGAATGGTATGTTCACAGTCAACATAGCTATGATGAGGAAGCAGGAAGATCGTTGGAATCCCGTTTTCGGAGTAGTACACGCTCCAGTCACATCTACTACCTGGTTTGGTGGTAAGAACAGTGTTACTGCAACACGACAGATTAACGGTATAACCACACCAATTGAGGTTAAGGCAAATTCCGTTGAGGAACCCACCCGACTAGTCGCTAGCGGCTCTCATCGAGGGGAGAAAGACGAGAGTTTCGCCGCTTCATTGGGCAAGTACGACTTAGTGCGAATGGGCTCTTCTCTGAAGGCCTGTGTGGTTGCAGAAGGAACAGCAGACCTGTACCCTCGCTTTGGCCCTACATCATGTTGGGATATTGCTGCCGCGCATGCCGTTGTTGAAGCAGCAGGAGGGTTGGTACTCGACCCACAAGGCAAAACACTCGACTATGACTTGGTTGACGAGATTCTGAACCCATATTTCCTAGTGGCAGCGGATGACCGTTGGACTCAGAGTTGGATAGAATCGAACTACTGAACCCAATTTACCATACTGATGTATCGAAACCGGTTAATTCTTCAAGAACGACAAGATCGGTTTGAACTTCGCTTTTCATCTGCGCCATCTCTGACTCAATAGGGCCCACTCGTCCCTTCCTTTCACTGCTGAGTACAGGCATCTTGTACACATTGATTCCACGGCCTTGTAGAGAACTCACAAAAGGCCCCTTGATGATACCAGGAATCATAGAAGCTACACCCTTAAGCAACTTCCCGAACACCGTCAATGGCCGCCTATCTGAGGCGGTGTTTGCAGTCCTTACGGCTTCTAGGTTGAACTCGAAAGAATCGAGGCCCAGATGAGCCCCAACTTCAGCCAACACGGCCCCAGGCTCGGACCTCATTCGTGAAGAATCAATAAGCAGAAATTGATCCGCTGAAAATACCTCGTACCACTTACTGAGACTGGCTCCGTAGAGTGTTTCTGAGCGCAAACGATCATCCCCCCATGCATCAGAGAAATTAGACCAATCAATTCCATTTTGCTTATCTTCCTCAGTATCTAAAATCATGTTCCAATGACTCAGGGTGCGACTAACAGGCTCTCTCAAACATACAATGAAGCGTGCTGCGGGCCAATTTTCTACTACCCTCTGGGGCGCCACCGGACAGGCCAGTGCATGAACCGAACAATCCAGTTTAAGCCCCTCTCCAACAAAACATGAGACATATCTTTCCCAATCCGGCATCGAATTATCTCGACCAAAGGTCCCCTTGTGCGTGGCCACTTCGTTGGGTTCCTTAGGATTCGAGACACAGATTTCGGGGTGCTGCTCTAATGCAGCTGCCAACCATGTTGTTCCAGATTTAGGTGCCCCCAATAGGAACGCACCGACATCAGGAACACTTCCACCCTCGGGACTCACGACTTCCCCCTGCCCCCCTTCGATATAGGATGTACGCGCCCCCGTCGGTGTGAAATAGGGAACTATTGTCGCACGGCCCACCACAGGTGTTCTGATGTCTAACAGAGTCGTATGGTTCACCGGCCTTTCAGGGGCTGGTAAAACAACCGTAGCAATGGCTGCAGCAGAGAGATTCGGCTGCGAAGTACTTGACGGCGACACGATACGAGACTTCTTCTCCAATACCGATTTTTCTAGAGAGGGCCGTGAGAGGCACCTTCTCGGTGTTGCTAGGATGGCTAAGATGATCTCAAAGCACACCAATGTAATCTGTTCATTCATCACACCCTACGAAGATGTCAGAGAGAAAATACTCGGTATCCTTCCCGAGAACGCAGTGATGGTTCACATTTCCACTTCACTCGAAGTTTGTGAAGAGCGTGATGTCAAAGGCCTCTATGCCAAGGCAAGATCCGGCGAGATAACCAACTTCACAGGTGTAACCGACCCATTCGACCATCCAGATTGCGCACACATCACACTGGATTCAAGCGGTGAAAAAGGCAAAGGAGTCGATGATTTGGTTGACCAATTAGCCCACCTATTTGAGCGCCCCAAAGCCGTCCTACTCCCTGGTCGCTGGCAACCACTCCATGTAGGTCATGAGTGGCTAATCCAAAGAGAACTAGATCAAGGCAATAGAGTGGTTGTAGGAATTAGAGACACTCCTGTTTCGGAATCAGATCCTTACTCTGCTGATATGCGAAAGAGAATGATTGAACATCGCTACGAAGGAGAAGATGTTGAAGCTTGGATAATGCCTGACATTGAAGCCATCTCCTATGGCCGTAAAGTGGGGTACGAACTTCGTGAGGCCGATGACATTCCTCCAGAGGTTTTCGCGGTCTCTGCAACCGGCGTCAGGGGGGGAAACCGAGCAAATGTTTCTCAAAAAGTCATGGAATTCATGATTTCAGAAGGCATCTGGGACGGCGAGTAATCACCCGACGGCTTCTTGGCTGTCGGGCATCTCGAACGACCGATGGCAGTCGACCGTGCAGAGTTGCAGAGGATGGCCCAATTGGTTGAGTTCAACCGTGAGAGGATGCAAACCATCGAGCAACAGATTCGCCAATTGGAAACCATCAGGATGGAGCAAATTCAGGCCATTGAGGCGCTACGAGCAATTCCAGAAGATGGTGCCGAAGGAGCCATGATTCCCCTCGGCTCCGGCCTACAAATCATAGCTGACATACCCGCCGATGCAGGGGCTGTAATTGACATTGGGAGCAGAATTCAGGCAGAGAAGACCAGAGAGGAAGCTGCTGACATTCTCAGCAATAGAGGCGAAGAACTGGTTGCTGTAATTGATAAGATGCGTCAAGAGTTTGATGAACTCGAAAAGGCCACTGTAGAGACCGCTCAAAAATTCAATGAGAGCGTGGACGGACTGGAACCAGAAGAACTCACTTCCTCCGAGCCCGAGATCGAAACTCCAGAACCATCCAAAACGCCCCGCCGTAAGAGAAAGAGGGGCACAGAGCTCACCCTTGATGACTGAGGCTAAAACATGGGCTTGTTCGACCGCTTCAAGAAGCGCTTCAAGAAAAGCTCTGAAGACGAGATTTCGGCCGATGAAGACTCAGCGGAGGCAAAACAGGCTTCAGAAGAAGGAGCCCAAATGCGCCAGGATATTGCCAAGAAGAGGGAAGCCCCTATCACGCCCCCACAAATCGAAGAATCAGACAATGAGTGGGATGACGATGATGACATCGTCCCTGATCCATTCGCTGCAACTCCCACAGATCGTAAGCAGAAGAAAAAGGCTCAGAGAGCAGCATCCGTAGAGGAGGCGAATAAACCAGAACCACCGAAGGAGACCCAACCAAAAGCTGACCCAATGCAATCCACAACTGGCCGTAAACTAATCCCAACTGGGCCAGTTAAGCTAGAGGTGGACTTTGGAGATAGCGCCACAAAAACGGGGGGCCGAGTAATCACTGCAAGCTCAAAACTCGACTCAATGCTTGAAGAGTTGGAGGAAGAACTCCTGACATCCGATATGGCCCAAGGTGCAGCCGAGGAAGTCATTTCAACACTGAAAGCAAACCTGATTGGAACCCGACTTAGTGGAACCAAAAAACTCGATGTTGTTCTTGAAGAGGCGCTAAGACACACATTGCTAAAACTCCTACAATCAGGCTACTGGGACTTTGACAAGACAGTCGAAACCCTTCTCGAAGAGAGTAGACCAGTTGTTATCATGATAGTAGGTGTGAACGGTACAGGAAAAACAACCACCACTGCAAAGATTGCCCACAGACTCTCTTCAGGGGGTAAATCCGTGGTCCTAGCCGCTGCAGATACATTCCGTGCTGGAGCAATCGATCAACTAGCCACACACGCTGAACGAATTGGTGTTCGATGCATCCGTAGTCAAAGAGGAGGGGATGCAGCAGCAGTCTCTAGGGATGCAGTGGAAAGTGCGAAATCCAAAGGAGAAGACATAGTCATCATTGATACTGCGGGTAGGATGCAGAATAAGACCAACCTCATGGAAGAACTGAGGAAGGTACACCGAGTAACCCAACCCCACCTAGTATTGTTCGTGGCCGACGCTCTAGCGGGCAACGATGCAGTTACTCAGGCAGTAGAATTTCAGCGCATGCTTAGCTTCGATGGAGCTGTACTTTGCAAACTAGATACTGATGCCAAGGGGGGTGCCGCACTCTCAATTGCGCATGCAACCGGTAGGCCAATTGTACTAGCAGGAGTGGGCCAAGGCTACGACGATCTGCTAGACTTTGACCCAAAGTGGCTAGTCAATACGGTTCTCGAATAATTCTTGTTTCGTAATATTAAATACCACAAATAAACAATGCACTGCTAGACGATTTCAACCAATTTTCTGGAGTCTATAATCAAACAATACCCCAGCATAGATAGTGAGCCCTTAGATAATACATGAATTCAAGGACATCCTCGCGCACGCATGCTTCCCTAGGGAAGTTGAGTTATGGCCAAACGACTGAAGAATGGCACATCCAAGGATGGTTGGATAGAGGTCAAGGGCGCTAGGACCCACAATCTCCAAAATATCGATGTTAAGATTCCACGCGGCAAATTCGTTGTACTCTCTGGCGTTTCCGGATCTGGCAAATCAAGCTTGGCGTTCGACACATTGTATGCGGAAGGACAACGCCGCTACATCGAGAGCCTCAGTTCGTACGCAAGACAATTCCTCGGACAGATGAAAAAGCCAGATTGTGATAGTATTGAGGGCCTGTCCCCTGCCATCAGTATTGACCAGAAGCAAGGTAGTCACAACCCAAGATCAACAGTAGCAACAGTGACTGAGATTATGGATTATCTGAGACTTCTCTGGGCCAGAGTGGGCCTCCCTCACTGCCCCGATTGCGGCAAGCAGGTGGCTCGCCGAACCGTTCAGGAAATAGTCGACGATGTCCTATGGCGATTCGAGGGGCATGGAATTGCAATTTGGACACCAGCAGTCAGGAACCGTAAGGGAACTCATGCAGATTTGTTCAGGGGTCTAGTAGAGCAAGGTTACCTACAGGGCAAAGTCAATGGCCGGGAGGAGGATTTCGAAAATCCACCAGAACTCGAGAAAAACCTACGACACGATATCGATGTCAGAATAGATCGAATGCGATTGGAACGAGCCAATAGGCAACGCCTGACGGAGGCTGTAGAAGCCGGCCTTAGACTAGGCGCTGGCGCAGTTGCTATCGAGAGTCTAAAGGCTCCGAAACCAAGGAAATCGGATGATTCAGAGGAGATGAAATTCCAAACCGAGGAAGGGGAAACAATTGCCTACTCTGAGGAATTCGCATGCCCCGAGCACGGGGCTTTCCTACCTGAGATGAGCCCTCGTGTGTTCTCTTTCAACAACCCACTAGGTGCATGCCCGTCTTGCCAGGGACTCGGTGTTCAGAGAAACTTCTCACCAGATTTAGTAATTGATAGACTTGCCTCGGTAGAGGAAGGATGCATCCGCCCGTTCCGCCGCTCGATGATGTCAGGCTGGTACCGCAGCCAGATGACTCAGACCTGCGAACACTATGGAATTTCAACCGATGTTCCATTTGGCGATCTCGACGAGGACGCCCAAGACATCCTATTGCACGGGTCAGGCAGCACGGAAATCAACTTCAACTTCGTTTCACAAAAAGGCTCTTCCTACCGAATGGTAAGGCCATGGGAAGGCGTATTCGCACGCCTGAGAAGGACCTACACAGACACAAGTTCCAACCGCACTAGGTCGCGACTAACCTCCTACATGACCGATGAGCCTTGCACTGATTGTGGCGGAAGGAAACTGAACAGAGCAGTCAGCATGGTAACAGTTGGAGGCATCTCACTACCCGAATTCTCCTTTTGTAGCGTTCTAGAAGCTCTAGCTGCGGTTCAACACTGGCGCCTGGGTGCTTTGGATGATACATGGGACAGACTAGACAGGGATGAGCCAGATAGTGACACAGTCACCAAGGCACACGAATTAGATGACAGATCTCTTTACATCTCTCGAGAGATAATCAAGGAAATCGAATCTCGACTCCGATTCCTAGCCCTTGTCGGTCTTGACTATCTGACACTAGACCGCCGTGCAAACACACTATCTGGAGGAGAGTCACAGAGGATACGTCTGGCGACTCAAATCGGTACCCGATTAACAGGAGTGATGTATGTCCTAGACGAACCCAGTATAGGCCTCCATCCAAGAGACAACGGCCGATTACTTGAGACACTCAGAGAGCTAACCTCACTCGGCAACACTCTACTTGTTGTGGAACACGATGAAGCAACCCTACGACAAGCAGACTGGCTTGTAGACATAGGGCCGGGTGCCGGAAAAGAAGGAGGAAGAATAGTAGTAAATGGCAAACTCAACAAACTCCTAACTAACAAACAGAGCGTCACAGGAGCCTACCTTTCGGGGCGAAAAGAGATTTCAATTCCAGAAGATAGGGCGGAGCCAGACCCCGAGCGATGGCTCAAAATCAAGGGCGCGCGACAGAACAACCTGCAAGACATAGATGTCAGAATACCCTTGGGTTGTATGGTTGCTGTTACAGGAGTTTCAGGCTCTGGCAAATCCTCCCTAGTCACCTCCACAATTGCACCTTCCTTACTCAGAGAGTTGCACGGAGCAGACACTACTCCGGGTCGACACGACAAGATAGAGGGTGTAGAGCACATCGACAAAACCATCGTCATTGACCAATCTCCAATTGGAAGAACCCCAAGATCCAATCCTGCCACATACACAGGTGCCTTTACCCCAATCAGGGAACTATTCGCTAGCACCCCGCTTTCCAAAGAAAGAGGATACGAGAGCGGCCAATTCTCCTTCAATGTAAGAGGAGGTAGATGTGAGGCATGCAAAGGAGCCGGCTCAACCAAGTTGGAGATGAATTTCCTGCCTGATGTATGGGTTGTATGTGATGTCTGCAAGGGTAAACGATACACCCGCGAAACACTTGAAGTTGAATGGCGCGGCAAGACAATTCACGACATCCTTGAGATGAATATAGACGAAGCATGCGAATTCTTTGCCAACCAACGCTCGATCTATCGCATACTTTCCACAATACAAGATGTCGGCCTAGGCTACATCAGATTGGGGCAACCCGCCACAACTCTCTCAGGTGGCGAGGCCCAGAGAGTCAAACTCGCAACCGAGTTGCACAAACCTGCAAGAAAACACACCATGTACATCCTTGACGAACCTACCACAGGACTCTCAATGGCAGATGTTGACCAACTCATTGAGGTTCTACTGAGGTTACGCAGGAACGGCCACACAGTGGTGGTCATCGAACATCACCTGGATGTAATCAAATGCGCAGATTGGGTTCTCGATCTAGGTCCCGAGGGTGGTGAGAGAGGAGGATTGGTCGTAGCAGAAGGCCCCCCTTCATCGATTGCAGACAACCCATCAAGTTACACCGGACAACATCTGAAGGAACTAATCTAACCCGCCATCAAAGATTCCGGGCTAAGCCTTGAGTAGGGCCACCTTCTCAGTGATGCAGATGTACCGTTCAGGCAACCCCGCACTAAGCGACTCTACCTTTGAGAAGAGCAACTACTCAGATACCAGTTGGTGGGAGGATAAAGAGAGCAATCTAATGTCTATAGAAGGAGTAGCCGAGAAAACCGGTTTACTACTGTTGATTACCGCTACAACAGCAGTACTGACAGCTTTCTCGATGCCTCAAGCCGCCCCACTAATCTTTGTTGGAGCAATCGGGGGGTTCGTCGTTGCCATGATAATTATCTTCTCGAAATCGATGAATCCAGTCTTAATCGGAACATATGCCGCACTCGAAGGTCTGGTATTGGGAGGCTTCACATGGATGTTCGAAGTCTACCTACAATTACCAGGTATTGGTATTCTAGCCGCACTACTTACCTTCATGATTCTCGGGGCTATGATAATGATATACAGGGCCGGATTGATTGCTTGGGATGAGAATACACGAATTGCCGTAACATCGGCCCTAGTCGCAATAATTCTGATCTACATCGTTTCTATTATCGGTTCAGTTTCTGGCTGGTACGCAGTTCCCTACATTCACGGCTCAGGACCAATCGGGATTTTGTTCTCGCTATTCGTAATAGGAATAGGGGCCCTTTGCTTAGTTGCTGATTTTGACTTCATAGAGAGAGGAGTACAAAGAGGCGCCCCTAAACAACTTGAGTGGAGGGCCGCATTCGGTCTGATGGTAACACTCATCTGGCTTTACTTGGAGATACTCAAACTTCTGGCCAAGTTAGCCGCGAGGCGCTAAGCGATGGACACCGAATTGATTGCACAACTCGCAGGAGCCGGCGTGGCCCTAGGTATCATCGAGGGAATCAAACCCGGCCCACTACTGACTATGGTAATCAGAGAATCACTTTCCAAGGGCCTGAAGGCGGGAATGTGGACAGCAGCAGCCCCTATCTTCACCGACGGTCCATTGATCATCGTTAGCCTATTTTTTGCTGGTTGGGTGGCCACTGAACCCAGTATTCTCTTGGCAATTTCAGCTCTTGGTGCAGCATTTTTGACTAAGATGGGCCTCGAGTGCTTCACACTAGAACTACCCAATCCAGACATGGAGGAGGACGCGTCAGGATCCTTCAAACGCGGCATTCTGACAAACTTACTCAATCCCAATGTGTATGTATTCTGGTTCTTGATTGGTGGCCCATTGATGGCCTCTGCAGCAGAGCAGGAACCAGTAGCACCAGTACTCTACGCAATCGCATTCCTAGTTACAATCATTCTAGTCAAAGCCGCAATAGCCTGGATTTTCGTTGGAGGCGGCGCATGGCTTTCCCCTCGTAGATACCGCATCGCAATGGTAATTTGTGGAATAGCAATGCTTGCTTTCGCAGTAAGCTTCGGAATCCAAGCCCATGACCTATATCCAGAAGTATTCTAGAGAGTGCTAGGGCCGCCCACAGGCAACTCCGGTAGTGTTCCATTACCACGCAAACTCGGCCCAGACGCCATCGTCCCAAAGATACCAATCTCCCCGCCAACATTGTGAGCCAAACCAAACCAAACTCGCCCGTATTGATCGATTACGATGTCATTGAAATCTCCAAATCCACCGCATCTATTGTATCCACAATCGGCACTAGTGTCTAGAGGATCGCCCCACGCATTCACCTGAACCGTTGTCATCAGAGGCATTGGGCTGAACGCATCAGAAATCACAGTAAGATATCCATTCCATGTGTCTCCCCCAGAATCACCGAGATAACCAAGCGCAACCTGTCCAGCACCCCCCGCTGTAATCACCGGGAAGCCAGTACCGTTGAGACCAATTGGAGGAGCTACCATCAAAGGATCACTCCAAGTATCTCCCTCATCTCTTGAGTAGGAGTAGTAGGGCATGTTATCAGAACCCATCCACATCGCGTGGACATTATTCTCCGAATCAGGATATACCTGAGCCTCTTCGAAGTTCCAGGTCTCCGCAGTTCCGGTGGTTTCCGTTGGCAATGGATGCTCCGTCCAAGTTAGGCCCCCATTCGTACTTCGATAAATCGAATACCCCTCTCCATCATTACAACCTCTATTTCCGCGATAGAAATTACCGTTGTCGGACCCCATAATATGTCCCGTCAAACCACCACTATTGCAGCTGGTGGGCGCTCCAGGTACTTCAGGACCCCAAGTTAAACCACCATCATTACTCGATGAGCAAACAGGGTAAGGATAATTCCCGTTGACGCAGAACACCCAGGTAGTGGGATGGAATAGGGCTGGGTAAGGAGAAGAAGCAATTGTCTGATGGTCTTGAACTGACCAACCAGTAGCCACCGAGGGCCCAGTCCAACTTCCTCCCTCATTGTCAGACCATTCAACGGTCATACCTAGCAACGCATGCATATCGAATTTCATTATTCGATCCGTCCATGGGTCGACATACACATACGGGTCGTTACTATTGGCTACGGGTGCAAATACATTGTAGACATCTTCGCAGACATAATCACTCACATTTGTCATACCAATCAGACCGGAACACCGTACAATAGCGGTTGAACCAGAATCTCCATTACCCCAACTGGTCATGTACAGATTGTCTGATGATGTCACACCAATTGTGGGCTCGAATGTAGTCAATCCAATCCCATAATAAGTACCAATTGCGCAGACAGGGGCATTGTTTCCGACTAGAACAGAGGTGCCATTGAACTCACCCGATATCTTAGTCGCATCTGTTGCATTGGAGTAATGATACCAGGTGTTATTCGCTATTCCCTGAGGACACACCTCCTCGAAGACATTCTTCTCTTCGATAACCACCTCTTCCTCTCCGAAGCAACCACCTAGTGGCGTTAAAACCATCAACAGGGCAAGCGTCATGGCCACTACGCGCATGAATCGCGGTTACGACCCGCCTACATCAGGTCAACGGTTCTGATATTCAATATGGGGTTTCGTTGAAATCCAATCGCTAGGACGGCTACATGTGCGATTTATTGCGTTGCTGATGGTAACTCTGGTTGCATCAATGTCGGGTTCACTTGCATACACCAATCACAACTCATCAGTTGATGTGTCGAAGATGAGCGATGAATTGATTTCAAAACTCGATACACAAGACGAAATCGAAGTCATTGTACAGTTAACCAAAAACCCAAACGATATTGTTTGGAATACACTTGAATCAACAGGTATCAAATTGATTTCGGAGATGTCAGTTCTCCATGGCGGTCTGATTGTTGGAACTCCTTCCGAGATGTCCCGCCTTTCCACCTTCTCTATGGTCAAGCATATGGAACTCAATGTCCCAATCGAACATTTCTACCTGCCAGGCGATCAGGATGACAAGGAATCAATGATGCACGAAACGGTCAGGTGGGTAAACGCCAGTCTTGCTTGGCACCGAGCAATCATCGGAACAGATGGGATTCTGAAAACAGAACCAGATCTTTCTCTGTCAGAATTTGATGGAAAAGGCGCCACTGCTGTAGATTTGGACACCGGAATCGATGGTGAACATCCAGATTTCGATTGTGGAGAGCCATGGACTGGTGAGAAGTTGATTTGGTCAGCAAAATGGACCGGCATTGCATGGGTAGACGCACCAAATTGCAATTCCGATACATCAAGTGGCCACGGAACTCATGTCGGAGGCACAATTGCTGGCAATGGGGACGCCTCGGGTGGAAGACGCCTTGGTACTGCAAAGGGAGCAACAATTGTAGCACTAGGCACTGGAGATGGCGCGTCAATCTTCGCAGCCGTTGAGGGTTTGGAATGGACCTATCAACACAGTAGACCAGGCTTGAATGATTACAATATCAGAGTCGTCTCAAATTCTTGGGGTACAAACGGAGACTACAATCCCTCAAACGCCGTCACAATACTTACTGACATGCTGACATATGACAATGATGTTGCTGTAATTTTCGCTGCATCAAATAGCGGTGGAAATGGTGACGAGTCGGAGAGCGATTTACGCACAAACATCTACGCAAATACTCCCTCTGCAATATCAGTAGCAGCGCTTACTCATGATGGAAATGCAGTCACATCTTTCTCCAGCAGGGGCTGGAAAACCCAACAACATACTTGGCCAGATATCGGAGCCCCAGGGAGAAATATCTGGGCAACTGCTCCAAGAGCCACAGCAATTGACGCTTCAACCAGAACCCAAGGCGACCTGTACTACATGGCAATCTCAGGTACTAGCATGGCCACACCTCACATCGGCGGAATCGCAACTCTACTTCTCGCCGCCGCTCCTTCCTTAGGGACAGCTAACTACCAATACGAAGATCACGACGAAGGTGAGAGCCTGTACTTCAACGAGACCGCAAAGGGAATTCAATTTGAAGATTGGAACACGAGAAACGAATCAAGGGTTCATGAGGTTGAATTGATACTAGAACTGACTTCACATTATGAAGTCTTGAAAAATTCATGCGAGGAAGGAAATGACGACGATTCTTGCGACAACATCCCAGAAGAGTGCCACATCTCGGCCACCACCAGCAGGTGCCACGATTGGAGAGTCGGTCACGGATTAGTCGACACAGACAGAGCTCTCGCCCTCGCAAGAACATTACAAGTCATGCGTGATCCTGATGGGGACGGATTCTTAGATCACCCTGAAGCCACGGTCTGGGATGCATACGAACACTACGAAGGTATCATGGATACGAGAGGCCTAAGCCTGAAAACCGACCAACTCAGACATGCTTGGAAAGGGGAATGGAGTCATTTCAACAACGGTCCAACCAGCACATTCGGTACCTATGCTACCGACGATAGGCACTATGTCTGGGTTCCAAACGGAACCTATGAGATGCAAATAGCATTCAGCTCTCTAGACTGGGATACAGACACTGCTCAAGTCGCACAAATCAGGCCAAATGTCGATTTAGGATCCGATGGAAATGATGACGCGCAGGGCCAGGGAACCTTGGTTGGAGACACCATTTACATCGTGCTAGAAGTTACACCAGAACATTGGGGCGAATGGACAGAGTTCGATGTATCAGGAACCGCAATCTCGCTTCCAATTACTGGAGTTTTGACGGGCTCCGAATTCATGGAACCCAGAGTCCCATACACATTCGATGTTCTACTTACACTGGATGTAAGTGAAGAGAGAATATTCGAAGTTCCACTAAGATTCGACGGATACTCGGACCTCGACCCAGCCCAACCGTCAGACTTCTACGATGTAGATACTGCATTCGATTTGGTAATGGTTCGCCCTGTATACGATGAAACCCTAATTCCTGCATATAATGCTGACAGCACCCCAATTCTTGAGAAAGCAGCATCCTCATTTTTCTTGATTGGTTTGGTGGTATTTGTTATCCTAGCAATCGGGGTCACCGTGTTCTGGCTAAGGACCCAGTCAGAAGAAGAGATCCTAGCAGATATTGAGGACTAATCTCTCCCCAACTCAACCATTTTCGGAACGGACTCAATCACCGAATCTCTAGGGGATTTCCATGACATATCCAACTCTCGTTCTGCTGGGGTTGCGTCCCAGTACAGGTTTCTCTTCAGATGCTGCTTCGCCCAAGAATATGTTATCCGCTTATCGAATAGTGGGCCGAAAAATAACGCTATCAAATATGGAACAGAGAATCTAGGAGTCTTCAACTCCGGATATTCTTCCCGAAGGGTCTTCGAAATTTCGGAGAACTGCATATCTCCACTAACGGTCAGATATCTACCCGCATTCTCACCCATCGTCAAAGCCCTAACATGTGCTTCAGCCACATCTCTAACATCGACGATATTGATTTGGATTGGGATTAATAGAGGGATTTTTCTCTGTACTAATGCATTTAGGAAAGAAAGAGAACCACGCAAATGGATCTTACTCATTGGGGGCCCAAAAACCACACTTGGATGAATTGTAACCATCCTGGGTTTACCCCCTCCATCCGAATGCCACTCTCGAACAATTCTCTCCGCGCTCACCTTAGCTAAACCATACGGGTTATTTTCCAAGGTCGCATCATCAGCCCAGGTTTCTGTAGTCAAGATCTGTCCATTCTTCCAATTAATTGGCCTAATTGCCGCTGTGGATGAGGTGTGGACAAATCTCTCAACAGTTCCAGCAGCGTCAATCGCTGCGACCACATTTTGAGTACCAATTACACTTGGATCAACAATCTGTCTTTGAGGCTCCTTGGCACTGATCCTGACAGCAGCTGCAGTATGGATGAGGTCGGTACATCCTGCTATAGCAGAATTAACAGAATCTGCATCAAACAAGTCCATTGCGACTATCTCAAGACTCCCTCCTTCAGCAATTTCAAGCCCCTTTAGATGGTCGACCCTAACAGAGTCATCCACATCTCTCACAGTAGCCCTGACATTCCTGCCTCTAGCAAGTAAATTGGCAACAACATAACTACCGATGTAACCGCTTGCTCCGGTGACAGTAACCAGATCCTCAGCCATGACCTAATTTCCTCGACATAATTCAGCTACCGAATTGACAACGATCGATGGATTCTGAGGGGCCGCTTCAAGATCCTGCATTGTAGCCTCGCCACTCAATACCAACACCCCGTGAACACCCGCTCTCTCAGCCATCTCAATATCAGTGTACAACCTGTCTCCGACCATGGCGCATTGGTCTGGTCGCAACCCCAACTCCTCCACCTTATGCAATATCATTCCAGCATTTGGCTTGCCACAGATATGCTCAGGACGCACTCCTGTTGTGGCCTCGAACAGGTCCATGTATGCCCCAGTATCAGGCAACCCTCCATCCGGAGAAGGACAAACGACATCAGGGTGACTTGCTACCATAGGTACACCTCGGTGCAAATGAATTGAGGCAGTACTGAGTTTCTCGTAAGTAATCTCAGTATCGTAACCGAGAATGACATATTGAGGTTCATCAGAATCAGTACTAATTCCAGCAGATTCCAACATCTCTCTCATACCATCCGTTCCAACCAAGTAAGACCGCTCAATTCCATTCTCAGCAAGCCAAGAGATTAGATCGTGAGTAGAAAGCAAGACCTCGTCAGCAGTAGCAGGTATGCCCAGTGCCTGCAACTTCTCAAGATACTGACTAACCGATTTGCTAGAATTATTTGAGAGGAAGAATCTCATAATCCCTCTTTCTTCCAATCTCTCCAGGAAAGATTGCGCCCCCTCAATTAGATTAGAGCCCAGGTAGATTGTACCATCAAGATCTAGGAACACGGCTTTGATTCCATCCAATGAAGCAGAGGATTCTGACATTCTACACCTCAAGGCAGCACTAAAGTCTTGAACAGGAACCATGGACTCCACAAAGCCTTCTGAGTCTCTTTACTAGCAATCATCTCAGACATCATCTCACCAATTTCGGGCTTCTTAGCAGCCTTCTTGACGAACCAATTGGTCAAACGCTTCATCTTCATCATTCGCTGCAGTTTAGTCGAATTACTCAACTCCCCACCCAATTCATTCCACATGTCTTCCATGTATGCTGTAGCAGCACTCAGCGGAAATCCATCAGAATGTATTTCCTTGTTGAAGTGAGAACTAGTCAATTTACCAGTAAGCAAAGCATTCCCAATCCCTTCGCCACTAAACGGGTCGACTAAACTGGCCGCATCTCCTACAGTCATTGCTCCCGCCATTGCGCCCCTACGGGGTTGGTATGACGGCGCATTCTTTCTTGGCGAACCGAAGGGAAGTTGCCAACCTTTCTCTGAACCCTCAACCAAAGTAGCCTCTCCAAAACGTTCCTTGAACCGAGGATGATTCTCAATAACCCACTTCTGAATCTGCTTGAGCGATTTCTTCATTCCTTTCTGCTTTCGCTGTTCCGAAATCAACATCCCAATTCCAACATTTACCACTCCCTCTTTGACTGGGAAGAGCCAGAAATAACCAGGTAGAACTTCTTCAATGAAGTGTATCTCAATTGGCCCTTCTTGACCCTCTAAACCTTTGACATTCTCCCAGTATTCTCGGTACCCGCCACAAAAATGGTCATTATCCTTGTGAGGCTCATCATGCAACTCCACGATTTTCCTTGATACAGGACAGTTGTATCCTGCAGCGCCAATGGTGACGGAAGCGGTAAAAGTCAACTCAGGACCTTCGGAACGCTTACTTCCAATCTTTCCAGAAATCCCTGTAATTCTATGACCATCTTCGTTTGCCTCAGACATTACTTCGTTGACGGAGAATCCCTGGATCACCGAACCCCCATTCTCACGAACAAGTTCGCAAGCCCGCTTGAACATCATGTAGTCGAATTGCATTCTAGGAAGAGCAAAGCCAGACATCAAACCCTTAGCTTCGTAACTCTTCTTAGGAAGCATCACTTTGACTTCCGAACCATTCGCACTACCAAAGACAATGGAATCCACTTGATAATACGGTGTGGCCTGAATCATTGGAAGAACTCCAAGCTCTTTGACATGAGATAGTGACTTACCACCAACAGCATCGCCACATATCTTGTCTCTGGGCCAAACTTCCTTCTCAACCAACAGAACCTTGTTCCCATTCATAGCATTGTATGCCGCAGCAGCAGATCCTCCAGGCCCCCCTCCAACCACTATGACATCGAAGTGAACACCGTCTTCCGGCATCCCGCCGGTTTCAATGGGTTGTTCCCAAGCCTCCACAGCCTCACCTTAGTGAGGCTAAGGGTCTACCACCATTCAAAGTATGCATCGGTTTGATTTCCTCCCAGTATTTCGCACGACCATGGGTCTGTTGGAAGTACTCCGCCCTGCAAAGGAGGTGCCTACCACTATTTGGAGTGCAGAAGACCCCCTTACGGTCAAGCCCCGAACGAAAACTCTCGTGATTCTAATTATCGGTTTGTGGGTGTTCGGAACAGGAGACGCGATCCTCATCGCTGCCGGCATCGGAAACACCCCATGGACAGTCTTAGCTGAGGGCATTGCAATCAATATAGATTGGAGCGTAGGACAAACCACCTTCTTGGTCAGCGTCCTCGTTCTATTGCTATGGATACCATTGAAGGAAAAACCGGGTATAGGAACGATTCTCAATGCAATAATTATTGCCGCGGCGATTGAAGTGATGGTACCAAAACTCCCCACACCCGGGAATCATTATCTCGCAATAGCCCAAGCCTTACTCGGAATTGTACTAGTTGGCATCGGTAGTGGAATTTATCTGACTGCAAATTTAGGTCCAGGCCCTAGGGATGGATGGATGACGGGCCTACAAAGAGTGTCAGGCATTCCAATTGCTAGAGTCAGAGGGGCCATTGAAATCACAGTCCTAGCAATAGGATGGTTAGTTTTGGGTGGAACATTCGGGTTAGGTACAATCATGTTTGCAGTACTCATTGGCCCAATCGTCGCAATCTGCCTCAACCTAGCAGGTCGCTTTGGTGGCCCGGGTGAGGTTCATGGGTGAAACACATCAGGGCACAACATGACAGGACACGGCGTGATAAGACGATATCGCGACTTTTTGCCTGTAACTGAAGACACCTGCATAATCTCACTAAACGAGGGCGGAACACCACTAATTGATGCAAGACAAATCGTCACCGAGATGGGTGCTGATTTCAACTTACTAATCAAACACGAAGGACTCAATCCAACTGGTTCATTCAAAGATCGTGGAATGACACTTGCAGTCACCAAAGCCGTGGAGCGAGGAGCCCAATTCCTAGTCTGCGCTAGTACTGGGAATACCAGTGCCTCGGCAGCCGCCTATGCTGCTGCCTCCGGCCTTACTTGCCTTGTCCTGTTACCAGAAGGGAAGATAGCCTCTGGTAAGATGGCCCAAGCACTGATTCACGGTGCCCAGACAATTGAAGTCAGAGGTAATTTCGACGAAGCACTCAATATTGTCAGAGAACTAGGGAAAAGAGATGATATCGAAGTAGTCAACAGCATTAATCCATATCGAATAGAGGGTCAGAAAACAGGAGCATTCGAGGTCTGCGACACTCTTGGCACATCTCCAGATATGCATTTTCTTCCAGTAGGAAATGCAGGCAATATCACTGCTTATTGGAAGGGATACAAAGAATACTTCGAAGTAGGCCAAATTACGAAAACACCCAAGATGATGGGTTGGCAGGCAGAGGGAGCCGCGCCAATAGTCAGAGGTGCACTAGTGGAATCACCCGAGACAGTTGCTACTGCCATACGAATTGGCAATCCGGCCAGCTGGGACAGAGCCAACGAAGCGGTTGAACAATCCGACGGCGTAATCGGAATGGTGAGCGACGAAGAGATTCTTGATGCCCACAGACTACTGGCAAGAACCGCGGGTATCTTTGTTGAACCAGCCTCAGCGGCTGGAATAGCGGGCCTGCTGAAGTATCATCACGAATCTGGAATACCAAATGGCAGTACTGTAGTAGTAACAGTAACCGGACACGGACTAAAAGACCCCGAAATAGCAGTTGAAAACTCTCAAGCAAAGCCAATCCTAGTCGACGCAGATCTTGAATCAGTACTATCTTCCATAGGACTCGAATAGCCAGTTTGTACTGGCGCATCATTGATGGTAAGATGTCGACCCGCCTTACTCATGAACGAGAAGCACTCAGACAAGAAGTTCGAAACTCGAGCTGTATGGTCGGGCACTCAGAACATCGAAGGTTCAGCCGTAACCCCGATTTTCTCAACCGCCACATATCAATTGACTGACGAGCGGTATGCTGGTTGGGCCGCCGGAGCTCAACACACCGCACTCTATTCACGACTATCTAGCATAAATTCGGAAGGAGTGGCAATGAAACTAGCCCAGTTGGAAGGCGCCGAAGACGGAGAAACATTTGCTAGTGGCATGGCTGCAATTTCAACGACACTAATGTCGCTTCTATCCAAAGGCGACCATATGATTGCTAGTGCTGATTGCTACGGAGGAGCCTACGGTCTGATGGTAGAGGATCTCCCACGATTCGGTATTGAGGTCACAATGGCCGATATGCGAGACCCTGCTTCTTACGAGGCAGCGATTCAGGAGAACACCAAGATACTCTATGTAGAGACCATCACCAACCCTGTCATCAAGGTATGCGACTTGGAGGCAATGGCCGCATTGGCAAAGAAGCACAATCTAATTGCCGTGGTGGACAATACCTTCGCCACTCCGTGGGGATGTAATCCCATTGATTTTGGATTTGATTTGATAATCCACTCCGGCACAAAGTATCTTGGAGGACACTCAGACCTAATCGCTGGACTGGTCGTTGGCCGCAAGGATCTCGTTGCAGAGATTTTCCCGAAAAAAGTCCACTTCGGTGGTGCCGCCGATCCTCACATGTGCTACATGCTTGAGAGAGGCATGAGGACTCTACACGCACGTATGCCTATCCATACTTCAAACGCCGCTGAAATCGCAAAGCGACTAGAGGCCCATGATATGATTGAGCATGTTAACCACCCAAGTCTTGCATCCAGCCCAGATTACGAGGTCGCCAAGAGAATCGCTCCTCGAGGGACTGGAATGATGTCATTTGTGGTGAAGGGAGGAGATGAGGCCGCACTAAAATTCATGCGAAACCTCGACATTATCTTCGAAGCTACCAGTCTTGGCGGAGTCGAGAGTTTGGTTGAATGCCCATTTAATTCGAGCCATATGTTTGTACCTGAAGATGTTAGAATTGAGGCAGGAATAGTTCCTGGGTTTGTTCGAATGAGCATAGGAATAGAAAACATCGAAGATCTTTGGAACGATATCGATAGGGCATTAACAGCTGCAAAGACCGATTAAATCCGGACTTGATGGAATGGAAACCGAGTTATTGCTAGCAACATTGGCTTTCATCATCCCAATGTGCTTCACCCCCGGGCCTAACAATGTGCTATGCGCAGCCCACGGCTCCCAACACGGCCTGAAAGGATCAATGCCGCTCATTGCAGGGATGGCCGTTGGTTGGTCTTCTCTCGGCCTGTTTGTAGGTGCGGCCACTGTATTCATCGAAGAGAACGAGGAATTCTTCCAATTACTCACCTATGTGGGGGCTGCCTATATTGCATATTTATCATACAAGATAGCGACATCATCCCCAATAGATACTGAACATGAACAAGCCGATAGATTGGGTTTCAGAACTGGAATGGCTCTACAAATTGTCAATGGAAAGGCGTGGATCCACTTCCTTGTCCTGATGACAGCATTTGGGGGTCTATTTGGGTCCGGCTTCGTCGCTAAAGCACTCTTGGTTCTTCTCAATCTGATATTCGGCCTTCCAGCAGTCGTCACATGGGCGACCTTCGGGACTCTATTGAGGGGAGTATTCAGTACCGAAAAATCCGCAAAAAATCTCAACATGGCAATGGGCGCGGCGCTATTCGCCGTTGCAGTTTGGATTGCTCTTCCTCACTAGCCATTTACTATTGGCTGAGATTTATTGGCCCCGAACCAGAAACTTCGGCCAACCAATTCATCGCAGATTCATAGTCTTGGGCCGCATCGAGATTGTCATTCAGTAAGAGTTCTGAGGCCGCATCCCACAGAGCCCTCAGAGCTGGAACCCAATCTCCTCCTTTGTCTCTACTATCTTCGTCAAACCTCCAAGCATCCGACTCAGTTCTATCATGCACCGTCAACCAGGCCCAACCCATTGCCATATCCAAGCCTCGGCCCTTACGGGCCTTCGACACCGTGGAAGCAATTCCCCGATCAACGGCCTGCCTGATCAACTCATCCGCGAAAGATAGAGGAGAGGGAAGAACACCACTCTCCCAAGGCAACCGCTTGAGTTTCATAGCCACGCTACGGCTTGCTCCCAACTCGCGTAGGAATGCACCGAAGCCCTGTTTACGCTTGGCTTGCTTTTCCAACACCACCACAGCTTCATCATCTTCGATACCATAAATTCCCTCCAAGACTGTCAACCCATGATCAGCCCATAGAGCTACTAAATTTGGATGACAAGAACTCTCCTCTAGTCGCACGACATCCTCATCCAGATTGAGTACACTACCGTCAGTTCTGACATGAATACCGTGGTCAAGAGAATCCAGAATACAAGCGATAGCAGCCCTTTCTTCGTCAGTTCCATTCATATGTCCTAGGAAATCCTCTCTGGAACCTTCAGGGAACCAATGAGTTCCCACTACATACCCATCTTCGATTGCATTCAGTATACTACTTCTGCAAGCTCTAGCCAACGAAGAGTCATCGAGCGCAAGCCTCATCCAGGTGCTCAACACTTCCTCTAGCCTTTCCATTCCGGCAGCTGGTAAATCCCTGTCCTCGGGCCAACCGGCGGGCCTCCACACCCACTCAGCTTGAGCGATATCACTCAGTCGAGGAGGCATCATGCCCATAGCAACACTCTGTCCGAACTGCTCCTCTGTGTTAGCAAGGGAAGACCGCGACAGACCTACTAAGGTACCATCTGTAAATTCAAGCCTGAGCCACCCCGACTCAGTTAATTCTCCATTCTCGACAATCTCGCGCTCTAATCCAGAACTCCATCGCAAATCCCCTTCTCCGGAGAGATCTATAGAAGCTCCATCCAGACTCCAATCAAGCCATTCAGAGGGCGGCTCTGGGGTAGTCCCCGTGAACACAAATCCACCATCCCACGAGAAGAACCATTGCCCAGACTTTGCGTGCTCATCCCAAACTAATAATCTGAGCTTTGGATGATTATGATTCTGAATCCCTGCTAGGTGGCCTTGCCTACCATTGCCTCTACGAATGTAACTAGCCACACCGAATAATGGATTCTTGAATACGGCAACTGTGGACCTATCTTCCTCCGACGCAGCGAGCAAACTACCGGCAAGAGCCCTACAAACAATATCTCCGCCTTTCTTTGTCATGCGCTTTCGTAACCACTTCGTATCGAAGCGCTTGGCTGAGACCGCCGAGACTTCTTTGAGAGTTCTAGCCATCAGATCCTTTGAGAAGAACGACTGATCAACTTCTCCTTTGATTTCAGGCAGGAATACTTCCGGATCTTCGACTAGCTCCTCGAGATTTCTATCAAGCCTATCTTGAATCTCCTTGGAGGCTTGCTTAATCCCCCTCATCCGAATCTTCTTCCGACGGTTCTTGTCTCCCGGAAACCGGACTTCAGCAGGGGGCTTCGCCATCGTTTTCGCCTCTTCCACCCGTTTCTTATCTTTCATTCCGTCGCATCTTCGGATATTCTGCGTCGCTCGAAAGCTTCTGCTTCCATACCACTGAATTCTGCGGCTATGATTAGAGCATGAATATGCCCACCTTCGATTTTTGAGATAGTATGCATTGTACCTGAAACAACCCTCTCTTCTTCAGTTCCAAGGTCACTGAGAAGAAGCCCATTCCAATCCTCAACAGACTCATCGAATACTTCGCTCCTTTCATTCATCCGAACTAGATGATCAACCGCCTCGCCCGGCGTCATCGGCCGAGGCTGTTCTAATCCCATTCCCGTTGGATCAAGATCTAGCAAGGCCAGTGTATGCATGCCCGCATCGATATTTCTACAAATCATTTCAAACGGAGAAGTCGGTAAGTAATTTCCATCAGAGAATGGAATAGTGACCTGCCTACCAAATCTGTATGATTGCAAGCCAGATAGGGATACTGCAAGCGCAGTTGCTGTAAGGCCAGGAATTACATGAAAACCAATACTCTCCTCAGCACAACGCTCCTCCAAATCAATGTGGGTTGTTGCCTGCATTGGATCCCCCACAACCAGTAGAGCGACGGGGCCGACACGAGCCTCTTCGAGCATAACCTCAGGCGACTCAACTCCGTCTCGCATCAAACGCTCCCAATTACCAACAACAGACTCAAGCCTCTCCTCCTCAGAAGGTGGCAACACAGCGGTGTACCCCTCTAAGTAACGCTTAGAACACCCCCTAGCCACTCTTCGAGCTCGCTCCGTGATATGGTCCAAATCACCCGGTCCGAGACCTATCAACCACAGTCCAGGAGCTACCCCGTCATCCGTCATCGTGAAGCGGGCTGCCCCGCTGCCCATCATGAAAGTGATGCGCCATCTCTCAGTACCAAACCAACAAGTCGAGCATACTCTCGACTTTATGCGCGAGCAAAACCTCCTTGCTCCAGGCATGAGAGTCTTCGCAGCCGAGGATAACAATTCTAGACTAATCCCGATTGACTCCGGGGCTGCATTGGTTCTCCCAACCGAACTTGCTGATTATCCAATTATTGAGCATGAAGGCCGCACTGATGAGAGGATAGACACTGACTGGTGGGCCCACCTCAGAAATCTCTTGGGTGACGAAATTGTCGAGTCGGGAGGCGAGGCATGGCCCTCTTCGCATGAGTTCTTTGCAGACATGATGATTGTCAGGTTGGAAGAAGAAGTTGCTCAATATTCGAGCGAAATCGCAACTGCCAAATTACTCTCACATCCTCACATCCGACTAGTCTTATCTGATGCTGGCGTACTTGGCGAACTTCGAATCCGAGATCTCACTCCAATTGGAGCACGTCTTGAAGACAAGATTGTAGTGGAACAAATCCCAGAAGATGTGGCCAGTACTAGAGTACTTGTCAAGGAGTCTGGACGCAGCATTCTGTGCGACCCAACCCGCGCTTACTTCTCGACTAAGTTACAGTCTGAGAGGCTAGAGACCCTAGAACTCGCCAAGGAACTACGCTCCTTGCTTGATCGCCCACTACGCGTTTGCGACCCGTTTTGTGGTGTGGGGCCCGCTTTGGCTACACTATTGGGGGAACCTGACTTGGTGGGTGAATTACTTGCAACAGATCTCAACCCCGACGCCGTCGAACTCCTCTTCGACAATCTTCGTCGCTGGGACCGCAAGGAGTACCCAGTAGGACCAAACCCCGTCACAAATATCCATCATGACAGGATTGCCGGCCTAGCCGATGCCACTGAATTGCAACACAACCCAGAGCTAATTGGTAGCTGGGATTTACTTCTGGTTAACTTACCACACCGCACCATAGAATTCCTACCTGCTCTAATTCCTCTCCTTGACAGAACCAATACCTCAATGATCAGAGGCAGAGTAATTGTTGCTGAATCAGAGATTGAAGATGCGAACGAGGCGATACAAAACGCACTACCTCCTAGGCTACAAGGCACTCCTGAGCCGACACTCAAAATCAAGCGAGATTACAGTTCGACACTCCGTTTATGCTCGTTTGAGGCTTGGATAGCACCAGCGCCGTAGGCAGACTTATCGCTCCAATGCCCATCAAAAATACATGCCAGCTCCTCTTTTCGAACTTCTTTGTTGCTTGTTGGATATTGGCTCAAGTGCCGCATTGGCTGGTGGTTTGCATTCAGCAACGACTCCTAGTACCAAATTGAGCACCCCTCAACAAAGACAAGCAAAACAAGCCACCCAATGCGCACTCGATGGCTGCCACGCGCTTTCGTTCAGAACCACGGATTACTGCTGGAGACATCAGGACGAACGCCAATCAGAACCAGAACCAGAGCCCGAACAGGAATCCAATTGGTGGGAAGAAAAAATGGAGTGAGCCATGGATAGTGAACCAGAGAAGAAGTCCAAACTTCCAATATTGGTTATTGCCACAACGATCCTGCTAGTCTCCCTATTCCCTCATGCGCAGAATGTAATCAGACATATCGAGTTGTCAGATTGGGAACAGGCCGAGGGAACTGTGACCATTTACGAACCATTCAATGACACTTTCAGATACACCTATTCTGTAGACGGAATTGAGTATACTGAGTGGAGATACTCCTTCTCATGGGATACTGTCTCAAATTCAGAAGGCCCATTATTCGAAGAATATACAGAGTCAATATCAAGAAATACTCTACAAATTCACACAAATACACAAACCTGCGTGAAAACACATTCATTTACTCTCGAACGAGGTGCAGTAGCATCAATATTCGTAACTTCTTCTTATGACCGTGCCACAGACGTCTTCAACAATTTCCCAGATCATACCGGTGCTAGAGCCAGTATTCACCTTGCAATTGCTGGAGGAACCACAGAACATGTCTACACCATCCAGAATCCGATGTATTCCTCCACAGCCCACAACATTACAGAACCCGGAAACTATCAGATTACATTCTCCAACTCTAGGCAATATTGGAGCGGAGATGAGGACTATTGGTGTGTGGGTAACCATGTGATGACAATAAAACTGAATGACAGCAATGCCCCAAATACAAATTTCATTGAGGGCGAATCAGTAACCGTTCACTATGATCCAAATGATCATAATTTCGGAGTCATAAAAATGCCCGAATTTTCTGGCTTATATTCGTCCATTGTTGCATTATTTGCAGTCTATGCTTTTGCCGTGTATACCATTTTCAATTTCGAATCAAAACCCAAGGAGGAAGAGAAAATCCCACCAGAGCCCGAACAGGAATCCAATTGGTGGGAAGA